>DATJEN010000022.1:0-23053 GCA_035496575.1 Pirellulales bacterium | reverse complement strand
GGAGGGCGCCGGCAAAGAAGCCTGGGAAAAAACCTATGGCAAGCGCAAGGCCGTAAACCTGGGCATCGGCGGCGATCGCACGCAGCACGTGCTGTGGCGGCTCGATCACGGCAACATCGACGGCATCTCGCCTAAACTGGCCGTGCTGATGATCGGCACCAACAACTCCAATGGCGAAGACAACACCGCCGAAGAGATCGGCGCGGGCATCGAGGCCATCGTCAAGAAGCTGCGCGCCAAACTGCCGCAGACCAAGGTCTTGGTGCTGGCGATCTTTCCGCGCCGCGAAAAGCCGCATCCCCAGCGCGAAAAGAACGCCAAGGCCAGCGCGATCGCCGCCAAGCTCGCGGATAACCAAATGGTTTACTTTTTGGACATCGGCGACAAGTTTCTCACGCCAGATGGCACGCTGACCAAAGAGATCATGCCCGACGCCCTGCACCTGAGTCCGAAGGGGTACGAGATTTGGGCGGCGTCGATCGAACCGAGCGTCGCCAAGCTGCTGGGCGAAACAGCTGGCGGCTAACGCCCGCGCCATTCGCGCAGCCAGCGCACGAACTCGTGAACGCCGTCTTCGAGCGCTATTTGCGGCCGATAGCCGAGCACGCGCTCAGAGTTCGTCAGGTCCGCGCACGTGAGCGGCATGTCGCCTTGCGCGGCAGGTCGCGAATCAATCCGCGCGCGCTTGCCGAAAGCCGCTTCGAGCAGCTCGATCAATCCGCGGATCGAAACGGGCTGGTGGTGTCCCAGGTTGAACGTCTCGCCAACTGCCTGCGGCTCGTGGAGCGCCGCCAAAATCCCGCTACAGATATCGCTGACGTGCGTAAAGTCTCGCGCGATCGAGCCGTCTCCAAACAGCACCACGGGGCGATCCTCGAGCATGGCGGTCGCGAAGGCGAACATGGCAAGGTCGGGCCGCATGCGCGGGCCATATACGCTGAACGGGCGCAGGCAGACGACCGGCACGCCATGCAGTTGATGATAGGTAAGGCCCAGCAGCTCGGCTGCCCGCTTGGTGACGCCGTACGGGCTTAACGGGAGCCCGAGCGGCCCGTCCTCGCGAAAAGGAGCGACTGCTCCCATTCCATACACGGTTGAGGACGAGACGAGCACAAATCTTTCCAGCGCGAGCTTGCGAACTGCCTCCAGCAGTGTCAGCGTGCCGCGGACGTTGACGTCTTCATAAACGAGCGGGGCTTCGATGCTCGGCCGCACGCCCGCCATCGCGCCCAGATGCACAACCTGCCGGACGTGATGTTGGTTGAGCACGCGCTCGAGCAGGGGGCGATCGAGAAACGATCCCTCCACCAGGCTCACGCGCGGATCGCCCGCGAAACGTTCAGCGTTCGCGCGCTTCAAAGCCGGATCGTAGAACGGATTGAAATCGTCGAGGCAAACCACCCGCGCGTCCGCGTCGCTCAACAAGCGCTCGATTAAGTGGCTGCCAATGAATCCAGCGCCCCCCGTCACCAGAACAGTCATGCTTCGGATTCTCGAACGAGGACACACGTCTCAGCGCCGAGCCAGGCTGCGCATTCCAAGAGCCAGGATATTGCCCAACGCGGCCCACGCTTCGCGCGAATCGATTTTCGACGCGCCACGCTCACGGTCTGCAAACGTGATGGGGGTTTCGCCGAATTTCGCGCCCAACCGCTTCAGATGCCACAGGATCTCTTCCTGGAACGAATAACCGCGCGAACGAATCTTGCTGAAGTCGACGCGCGCCAACAAGCTGGTTCGATAACAGCGGAACGCGCCACTGCAATCGCGCGGGGATAATCCCAGCAACCAACGAGCGTAAGCATTTACACCACGGCTCATCAAGTGACGCCTGAGCGGCCAGCCTTCGATCGCCCCACCCGCAACATATCGCGAGCCAATCATCACGTCGGCGCCCGGCCGATTGTCGTGAGGCTCCATGCCCTCCAGCAAAGCCGGAATATGCCGCGGGTGATGACTGAAATCGGCATCCATGTTCAGAACATACTTGTAGCCATGCTCGATGGCGTGGGTCATGCCCGCAATCGTGGCGGTACCCAGTCCCAGCTTGCCGGCACGGTGCAGGCAGCTCAGCCGCGGCTCCGCACGAGCGCGCTCATCGCACCAGCGGCCCGTGCCGTCGGGCGAGTTATCGTCGATGACAAGCACGTCGGCTTGCGGCGCAATCGCAAGAATCGCGTCCAGCAGCCGCGGCAGATTCTCGATCTCGTTATACGTGGCTAACGTGACCAGAGTATCGCGTTTCGGATCCGTTTGGCTCATATTCTCACGCGCGTGCGTGCCTGGAATGCGTAGTGTCGGCGAGTTTTATCGAACGATCGATCGAACATTCACACCGCGGCGCGTGTCCAAAGCCACGTATCATCACGACCGAACGTCAATGTGGCTGGCCGCCGCGGCGCTGGCCACTTACAATTTAGCTTCTACCCGCCTGACCACGCCTGCCGGTCGCCGCAAATGAGCGTTTCGTCCGAAGTTCCACCGCAACTAGCTTCGGGCTCGCGACAGTTCCTTCGCGCCAGCCAAACCGCGGCTGAACAATCCGTTTATGGGCGCGATTTCTGGTGCGCCTACGTGGCCAACACGGCCATGATGGTAGCGGTCTCGCTGCTCTATCGGTATGCCGATTTCGTGACCTTCCTGGGCGGCGACGAGTGGAACGTCGGGCTGGTGGTCGGCACCGGCATGGTCGGCAGCCTGTTCATGCGATCGTTTCAAGGATTTGGAATCGATCACTTTGGCGCCCGCCGCATCTGGCTGTGGTCGATGGTGTTGTTTTCAGCGAGCCTGGCCGGGCATCTGGCGGTTCAAAACGTGAACGGACCGGTGCTCTTCGTTTTGCGGATCTGCTACACGATCAGCCTGGCGGGCGCGTTTGGCGCATCGATTACCAGCGTTTCGCGCAGCCTGCCGCTGCCGCGGATGGCTGAAGTGGTCGGCTCGCTCGGCACTTCTGGATTTATCGCCATGGCGCTCGGGCCCCAGTTGGGCGATTTTTTGTGCGGGCATGAAAACATCACGCGCTCCGACCTGGACACCATGTTTCTCGTCGCGGCGGGGCTGGGGATCGTGTCGCTGTTATGCGCCGAGCTTGCCACGCGCAGCGAGTCGAAGCCTAAGCGGCGTCGCAAGCCGCCGGTCGTGTGGCTTTTGCGACGGTATCATCCCGGCGGAGTGCTGGTGCTGGCCGTGGTGATGGGAATCGGCTTTGTGATTCCCACCACCTTTCTGCCAACCTTCACAAAAGAGCTGAACATCGAGCACACCGGCACTTTTTTCCTGGTGTATGCCGCGACCGCCTTCCTGGCGCGCGTGAGCACGCGGCGCTTTCCGCAGTTGGTCGGCGTGCGGCCCATGATTTTGATCGGCCTGGCCGCGCTCGTGCTGAGCCTGGTGACCTATATGGGCGTCAGCAGCGAATGGGAACTCGCTTTTCCCGGCGTCTTCGCGGGCATCGCCCATGCGCTATTGTTTCCGGCTGTGACCGCGCAGGGGAGCACTTCGTTTCCCAGCCGGTACCGCGGGCTGGGCACCACGCTCATGCTCTCGATGCTCGACATCGGCACGCTGACCGGCGCGCCGCTCGTGGGCCGCATGGTCGAAGCCAGCAAGTCGTTCGGGCTGCCACCCTACAAGGTGACATTCTCGGTGCTGGCCGCGGGCGTCACTTTGGTGGGCATCGTCTACGGCATCTCGACGCGCAGATCATCAAAATGACGGCTGCCGACGGCTTCTATCGAAGCGACTTATCGTTCATCCACGATGCCGGCTTCGGACACTTTGCCAGGCACGCCGCTGACTTCGTGATCGACCAGCTCCGAGCCGTCGGCAAACCAAGCGGGTTGATCGTCGACTTGGGTTGCGGCAGCGGTATTCTCGCCGAGCGCGTCACGAAAGCTGGATATCAAGTGCTCGGATTCGACTTGTCGCCGGCAATGGTCGAGCTTGCGCGAAAGCGCGCTCCCTCGGGCACGTTTCACAGCGCATCGTTCTTGCAGGCACAATTTCCCGCCTGTGTCGCGGTCACGGCGGTTGGCGAGGTGTTCAACTATTTGTTTGATTCAGCCAACACGTTGGTTCGCTTGCGCAGGTTCTTCCAGCGCGTTCACCGCGCACTCGAGCCCGGTGGATTGTTCGTGTTTGACGTCGCGCTCGTCGGACGCGTGCCCGGCGGGATTCGCCAGGGCCACAGCGAGGGCGCCGATTGGGCGTGTCTCTACGAAGCTCGCGAGGACGCGCAGCGTAAACAACTCGAACGCCGCATTACCACGTTTCGCAAATCCGGAAACGATTATCGACGCGAACAGGAGACCCACCGCTTGCGGCTTTATGAAAAGGCGGAGCTCGCGGGTGAACTGCGCGAAGCTGGTTTCCGCGTGCGAACGCTCGGGCGCTACGGAAAACTCGAGTTCCCGGCCGGGTATGCGGGCTTCCGCGCCCGCAAACGCTAGCGCTGCTTGGCCGCCAGGCTGCGATAGTAATCGATCGAGAGTTGCAGTCCTTCCTCAAACCCGATCTGCGGCTCGTATCCCAGCCGTTGGCGGGCTTGCGTGATGTCCGCCAGGCTTTCGCGCACGTCACCGACCCGCGGAGCCGCGTGGATGGGCGAAGCGTTCGTACCCAGCAGGCGATTCAAGGCCGCGATCAGCTCGAGCAAGCTCGTGCTGCGGCCATTGGCGACATTCAGCGTGCGGCCAGCGACGTGACGCGCGTCGGCGTCAGCCGCAAGCAGATTGCCGTGCACCACGTTCGCGACATAGGTGAAATCGCGCGATTGCCCCCCATCGCCATACACGGTCGGTTGCCGGCCGGAGAGCAGGGCCGTGATAAACAGCGGGATCACGGCCGAGTAGGGGCTGTCCGGATCCTGTCGCGGTCCAAACACATTGAAGTACCGCAAGCAGACCGTTTCGAAGCCATACGTCGCCGTGAAGGCCTTGCAGTACGACTCGCCCGCGTACTTGGCCGCACCATACGGCGAGATGGGCGCGGGCAAATCCGTCTCGCGCTTCGAGCTGGTGGGCTGGTCGCCATACGCGCTGCTGGAAGCGGCATACACCAGCCGCCGCACTTTGGCTTTGCGGCACTGGTCGAGCACGGTCAGGGTGCCAGTGACGCAGGCGGCATGGGTATCGAGCGGCCGTTCCACGCTGCGCGGCACGGATGCCAAGGCCGCCTGGTGAAACACGCACTCGACGCCGTGCACCGCCTTGGCCACGGTCGCGGAATCGCTGATGTCGCCTTCGATCAGTTCGATGTCACGCGAAAAGGCCGCGAGATTCCGCGCGTGCCCCGTCGACAAATTGTCGAGCACGCGCACTCGATCGCCGCGCGTCACCAGGGCCTCGACAATGTGCGAGCCGATAAAACCGGCGCCGCCGGTTACAAGAAATGTTCGCATCCGCGTGATTCCGGGTAGTCGAGCTTACGGGCCGCGGGCTCAGGCTTCGGCCACGATACAGCCTAGCACGTTGGCACCGCAGGCGCGCAGGGCGCTTATGGCTCCGCTGGCCGATTGGCGCTTGGTGTGCGACTTCCGGATGACGACATAAACGGAATCACAGCGGGAGGCCAGCCAGACGGTTTCAGGCTGCCCGGCAGCGGCCACCCCGATCAAGACCGCGCGATATTGCGGCCGCAGGGCATGCCAGCCGAAGTCAGGCCGTTCCAACGTTGGAACCTGACGCATGCCCGCGCTAACCACGTCCACGCAGGCCACGTTGGTGGGCACGACCACGTCGGACCAGTTGGCCACGCCGGACATGACTTCGCTGAGTCCGGCACCCTGCAGTCCCGCGGCTTTCGTCAGGCGGCGGCCACGCAAATCACCATCGACTAACAGCACGTCGCCCGGCGATTGTAGCGCCACGGCTTGAGCAAGCCGCGGTAGCGAAAAGCAGCTTTCCGCGCCGTCAGGCGTGATGAACAAGAACACGTTGCAGTAGTTGGCCGAATTTTGCTCGCCGAGATTCGCCGCCAATTCCAGGTATTCGTCCGGGAGCTCCGAAGCGGCTCCCAACAGGCACGCAGCGCTGTTCGTCTTTGTCGTCGCGGGCTCCATAACGTCGGCAGCCCGGGCTCTTTCCGCTTCCAGTGCGGAGACTTCGCGCGTGGCCGACTGGGCGCGGCGCTTCTTTTCATTCGCGAGCTGGCCGGCGGCGGCGAGCTGCGAGTCCTTGGCGCGATTCTCCAGGGCTTTCAGCGCTTCGAGCATTCGGCTCACAAGAGCACCCTCCGCGAGCGTTTAGCCGCGCCGCAATCGAGAAAAAAGTTGGCGGTATTCGACCTTCCGCGCCTGCACCACGTTCGTCAGCGTGGGCTGGCCCGGCCACTGGTCCTCGACCACGATCAGCTCAGCCGCATCGGAATCGGTCTCGTTTGGCTCGAGCGATGTTCGGATTCGAAGGGGCGCATCGCTCTGTGGCGAGGCAAGGCCAGGGGTCGCTTCGCTACCGCGCGATATTGGCGTTAACTTGGAGCCAGCTTGCGATTGCGGACCTGCCGCGTGCGGCGCCGGCTTGGGCGCAGCGCTCTCAATCCGATGCTTAGCCGGTTCCATCAAATTGCCGAGCTGCCGCCCTTCCCAACCGCGCACCTTGGGAGCCGAGGCGAACCAAGCGCACGGCGAGCCGTACCGCTCGAGCACGACTTCTTCTTGAGCAAACTCCTCGGAGAATGGATCTCCAAACTCCGGAAACTCTAAGTCAACCTCGCTCTGGACGGACTCGCACTCCAGCGAGCGTTCGATCTTCGCTATCGGCTTGGCAGTGGAATCGAACGGCTGCTCGGGTTCGGCAATCTGCAATTCCCTCGATTCAGCCGCGGGAAACGGGATCGCGCTCGGCAGCGCGTCATCGGCATCGTCCAGGAATCCGAATTCCACGATTTCATTCTGTTCGCCAGTTGGCTTCGGCGCCCAAGGGCCGGGCAACTGCTGCAGGTCGGCCCAGGCTTCGTCGATCGTCTCCGCAGTCAAACGCTCGAGTCCGGCCAGGTCGGCCAGAATCAGTGCGTGATCGCAAACCTGGTTGATCAAGCGCGGCACGCCGTCGGTCGCCCGATACACGGCTCGCAGAGCGTCGTCCGTCAACAAGCGATCGGGCTCACCGCCGACACATTCAATTTGTGCCCGCACGTAGGCGGCGGTTTCGGCGCTATCGAGCGGCTCCAAATAGCAGCGGGCGGCGACGCGCTGGCTAAAGGCGCTCAAGGCCGGGCTGGCAAACCGTTCCTCCAGACGCGAAGCGCCAGCCAACACCACGCGCACGCGGGGCTGGCCAGCGCGCACCAGGTTTGTCAACAGCCGTATTTCTTCCAGCAGCTTTGCGGGCAACGCGTGCGCTTCGTCGACGATCAAAAGCAGCCCTTCGATACCGTCAGGCTGGGGCTCGAGTGCGTCCAACAGGGCCAGTCGCGACTCGCCTTCATCCAGTCCGCGATAGGGGAGCCGCAGCTCATACAGGATGGCCTGCAACAGAGCGTGGCGCGTGCTCAATCGCCCATTGGCGAGTAGCACGATGGCGAATCGTTCGCGGAACTCGTAAGCGAGCATGTGGCACAGCAAGGTCTTGCCGGTGCCGGCCGGTCCAATGATGAGGCCCGCGCCCGTGCCACGGTTGATGGCGCGCGACAGCGATTGTCTCGCGCTCTCAATCAGGCTGGCCGGAAAGTAGCGGCCCGTTAGCGGCGCCGCAAGAAAGGGACGAGCCTGCAACTTGAATGAATCTTCGTAGATCGTCACAGATTCGCTCACTCGCTCAGGCTAGCTTGCAGGCGCGCAGGGGGTGCGCGACTTAATTAACGTTCGGCAGCGGCCCGCCTTCCGCTCCATTTTGTCGGCCGACGACGGCAAGGTTGCCGCGAACGCCCGTGAAGTGGCAATCGTGCGCATGGCCGCATCGATTACCGCGGCAAGCCGCTGAAGCGTTCGACCCACTCGGCCGGGTGCACGAGCGCGTTCCACACGGCGGCGGGGTCCTGAACGATATAGGCCACCAGCGCAAACAGCGCGATGGCCACGACTGCCTGTGCGAGGATCACCAGCCCGCGCCTGGCGCGCGCCAGCGGAGAAAGCATCGCCACAAGCGGCCGATCGGCCGAAATAATGCCGACCACCGGCAGCGCCAAGACCGAAGCGATCTCGTCGACGCTGTTCAGCACGGCATCACCGCTCGCGCGGGCTAAGCGGACCGCAGCCAAGGCGGCCACCGCCAAGGCGATCAACAGAGCGGCCAAAGCCAACGGCTGCGAGCCATGCTGAATCTCGAGCGTAGCCGTTTGGGGAACCGGGGTTGCGGGTGGGACCACGGTCCGCTTGGCCGGCTTGTCGCTCGGAGCGCTTTGAACCACTTGCGGCGCAACGGGGCCAGGCAAGCTCGCCAACTCGCGCGCGGCTCGCTCTTTCGCTTCAAGCGCGCGGTCCAGCTCCTGCTGCGCTTCCTCCACCCGAGCGGCCAGCTCCTCGTAGCGGCGGAGATCGGCTGCCAAGGCCGGGGAGGCCGGTTGTTCGCTTCCAGTCCCCTCGGGCAGCTCGGGCGTTCCGGCTGGAATGTCTTCCGCCTGCTGTGCAGTGGCTTTCAACCGTTTCATCACCTCGTCGATTCGGCCTTCGGCCTCCTGAACCTCGGGATGGACCGAGGTCAGGGTCGCCAGAAGCAGGTCCCGCCTGGCCACGAGCTCGTCCAACTGACGGGTCAAGCGCTCTCGCTCGGGATTGACTTCTTTCGCCATCGGCTTGGGCGTTCTGGAGGCCGGCGCCGATGGTTGCCTGGCCGGTCGGCGGCTAAGTTCTTCGAAGTGTTCGCGCACGAACTGATCGAAAGCCTGCTGGGCGGCCTGCAGCTCGAGCTGCGCGCGGGCGACCTGGTCTTCGGCCCGTTCGAGATCGCGCTGGGCGACCATCCGCTGCCACTCGGCTTGAACGCCAACGGCATCCAGGGATTCGATCGCGTTTAAGCGACTCGTGCCCAAGATTGCCAGCGCGCCCAGTGCGATCGCGAATGTCGCGGCTCGAAGTGTTCTAAGCACGGCGATCGCTGGCTTACCAGTGCGTCGCAAAGTCGGCAACAAGGATTCGACCCAAAATGTCCGCGGAGATTACCCCATTTCGAGATCGACGTTGCAGGCTGAAGGACTTGAGGCCGCCCGGTCGGCCCGGCAAAAAGTTATACTAGCCCTGGGGAATTCACCGGTTCTTGGCTTTTTTGGTCCATGTTTCGCGTCAAGATTTGTGGCATCACGTCGCCCGAGGACGCACGCTTAGCCGCGGATGCCGGCGCCGACGCGATCGGCATCAACTTCTATGAAGCGAGCCCGCGTGCGTGCTCGCCCTCAGCGGCCAAGGCCATTGCCGAAGCTCTGCCGGCAGACATCTGCAAGGTGGGCGTGTTCGTCAATGCTTCGGCCGACGAGATTCGCGCCGTCGCCGAGCAAGTCGGGCTCGACCTGGTCCAACTGCACGGGGACGAGCCGCCGGAATTCCTCGCGCGGCTCAAGCCGCTGCCGATCATGCGCGCGGCGCGGATCACGGATGACCTGTCGAGTGTCGAGGCGTACCTGGTCGAGTGTCATCGCTTGTTGGCAGTGCCGCGGATGTTGCTAGTCGATCGCTTGCACGACAACGCGTTCGGTGGCACGGGCCAGCAAACCGACTGGTGCGCCATCGCGGCCCAGCGTTCGAAATTGCAAGGCATGCCGCTGGTGTTAGCCGGCGGGCTCAAGCCGGACAATGTCGCTAGTGCGATCCGCAAAGTGCGTCCGTGGGGCGTGGATTCCGCCAGCGGCGTCGAGCAATCGCCTGGCCGAAAATCGCCGGAGCTCGTGCATGCGTTCGTTCGAGAAGCCAAGGCGGCCTTGGATGCCGTATCGCGGCTATCAGAACGATGACCCAGCACCCATTGGCCAAAGGCGCGGTCCGCTTGCCACCCTCGCAGGCCGTAACCTATCATAGAAAATCTTCGCGAACGCAGGTGTTTTCAAGCGGCCCTGCCAAGGGCACGGGCCGATTTTCAGAATCCCTCGAAAGGAGCTGAACGTGGCGCAGGTCGAAACGCGGTTGCCGTACAAAGTCGCTGACATGTCGCTGGCCGATTGGGGCCGAAAGGAAATCATGTTGGCCGAAAACGAAATGCCGGGCCTGATGGCCTTGCGCGAAAAGTACGGTCATTCGAAGCCGCTGGCCGGAGCACGAATTGCCGGCTGCCTGCACATGACCATTCAAACTTCGGTGCTGATCGAGACGCTGCTCGAACTGGGCGCTCAAGTCACCTGGAGCAGTTGCAACATCTTCTCGACGCAGGATCACGCTGCCGCCGCCACGGCCAAGATCGGAGTGCCGGTCTATGCCTGGAAAGGTGAGACCGCCGAGGAGTTCGACTGGTGCATCGAACAGACGCTGTTCTTCCCCGATGGCCAACCGCTCAACATGATCCTGGATGACGGCGGTGACTTGACGGTGATGGTGCACCAGAAATTTCCGGAGCTTCTTTCCGGCATTCGTGGGCTATCGGAAGAGACCACGACCGGCGTGCACCGGCTCTATCAGATGCACTCCAAGGGCGAGCTCAAAGTGCCGGCGATCAATGTCAACGACTCGGTCACCAAGAGCAAGTTCGACAACCTATATGGCTGCCGCGAATCGCTGGCTGATGGCATCAAGCGCGCCACCGACATCATGGTGGCAGGCAAGGTCGTCGTGGTGGCCGGCTATGGCGACGTCGGCAAGGGCTGCGCCCACGCCATGAAGTCGTTGGGAGCCCGCGTGATCATCACCGAGATCGATCCCATCAATGCCCTGCAAGCCGCCCTCGAAGGTTACGAAGTCGCCACGATGGAAGACGCCGCCCCCCGCGGCAACATCTTCGTGACGGCCACCGGCAATCGCGACATAATCACCGGCGAACACATGAAGGTCATGCCCAATGACGCCATCGTGTGCAACATCGGGCACTTCGATCTCGAGATCGACATGGCCTGGCTGAATCGCCAAAAGAAAGTCACCAAGCTTGAGATCAAGCCGCAGGTCGATCGCTATACGTTCGAGGACGGCCACTCGATCATCATCCTGGCCGAAGGACGCTTAGTGAACCTTGGCTGCGCGACGGGTCATCCTTCGTTCGTCATGTCGAGCTCGTTCACCAACCAGGTGCTGGCCCAAATCGCGCTGTGGACCGAGCCCGAGCGATTCCCGATCGGCGTTCACGTGCTGCCCAAGCTTCTGGACGAAGAAGTCGCTCGGCTGCATTTGGACAAGCTGGGCGTCAAGCTGACGAAGTTGACAGCGGCTCAGTCGGCCTATTGCCACATTCCCCTCGAGGGACCCTTTAAGCCCGACCACTATCGCTACTAACCGCGGCGGTGACCGCCCGCACGTTTGACAACATCTTGGGGCTTGGGGATAACATCCCGAAGCCCCGTTTGCTTCTGGCCCGTCCGTCATCGCGTCGGGCCTTGTTCGTTTAATAACTCCGGCGAGGCGCCTTCCCGATGGCAGAGATTCAAGCATTCCGCGGCCTGCGTTACGATCTCGGACACGTGGGTTCATTGGGCGATGTCGTCGCGCCGCCGTATGACGTGATCGGGCCCGAGCTGCAGGATCAGCTCTATAAAAAGCATCCGGCCAATGTCATCCGCCTGATCCTCAACCGCGAGGAGCCGCTGGATGACGATCGCAACAACCGCTACTCGCGCGCGGCAAACTTCCTGCGCAACTGGCGGCAGGAAGGCGTACTCTTCGCGGAGTCGCAGCCCAGCGTCTACGTGTACCATCAGACCTTTGCTAGCGGTGGCCAGACGTTCACCCGTCGCGGCTTCATGGCCCGCACCCGGCTGGAGCGCTTCGGTGAGGGCAAGATCTACCCGCACGAAGAGACCATGGCCGGTCCCAAGCAGGACCGCCTGCTACTGACGCGGGCTTGCAAGGCAAACCTGAGCCAGATTTTTGGTCTGTATCCCGACCCGGCCGGCGAAGTGCAGCGACTGCTCGAGCGCTCCATCTCCGGCGTGCTGCCGCTGGAGGCCACCGATCACCTGGGCGTGGTGCATCGCATGTGGCCCGTGCAAGACGCCGGCATCATTTCTCGCACGGCCGGCCTGATGAGCGAAAAGCCCATGTTCATTGCCGACGGCCACCATCGCTACGAGACGGCCTGCAACTATCGCGACGAGCTTGCCGAGCGCGGCGAGCTGACCGCCGAGCATCCAGCCAACTTCGTGCTCATGATGTCGGTGGGAATGAGCGACCCCGGGCTGCTCGTGTTGCCAACGCATCGGCTGTTCCGCGGCCCCACCGGCCTGACGTATGACCAATTGGAGAAGCGACTGGCGCCATGCTTTTCGATCCGCCCAGCGGGCGACGGCCCTGGGGCCGCCGTCACCGTGTGGGACGAAATCGCCGTCGCGGACGAGCAGGGCACCTTGGGATTGTACACGCGTAAGGACCAGCGCTGGATGCTGGCCTCGATCAACGACGCCGGCCGAAGACGCATTGCCGAGCTGGCCAAGGAACACAGCGGCGATTGGCAAGGCCTGGGCGTGAGCATCTTGCATCGCCTGCTGGTCGAGAACTTGCTTGAGGGCCGCGATTGGCCGAAGCCCCGCTACGTGCACCTGGTGGAAGAGGTCGAAGAGAACATTCGCGGCGAAGAGTTCCCACTGGCCGCCCTGGTCATGCCGGCCACGGTCGATCACATCCGCACCATCAGCGAGCACGGCGAACGCATGCCCGCCAAGAGCACGTATTTCTACCCGAAGCTTCTGAGCGGGCTGGTCGTAAATCCGCTCGAATAACGCCTCGGTGAGCCCGGTTTCACGTGAAACCGGCTTTGCGGGCGGGCCGACAACCGCCCTCTTGCCTGTCGAGATGAGCCCTCGCCGGCAAATTGGCCCGTCCATCTCTAGATTGCGCCTTCGCCACAGTTTCACGTGAAACAGATGGCGCGCCGGGGGCGTGCGTTTCCGATTGCCATTCAGCGCTTCCCGGGGGCCAGCTACAATCCCGCCGCGCACGAGCGGCGGTCTTCGCACGCGCGGGGCGCGGCCTAGCGGAGGCGCGGCGGTGGGACGAATCGTGTGCGTAGCAAATCAAAAGGGCGGTGTTGGCAAGACGACCACTGCCGTCAACCTGGCCGTTGCGCTGGCCAAGACAAATCGCCGCACGCTTTTGGTTGACCTCGATCCCCAATGCAATGCAACCACAGGCTTGGGCGAGCAGCCTACGGATAACCACCCGCTAGTATCGCAAGCACCACTAGCAGATTCGCTGCGGATTTTGAATGTCAAGAACCTGGAGCTGTTGCCCGGCAGCCGTCGATTCAAAGACGTCGAGGCATTGGCCGGCGAACGCAGCGACCAGGCCACGCTGAGCCGTCATCTTGCTAGCGGACTGACCGCGTACGACTTTGTGTTGATCGATTGCCCGCCGTCCCTGGGGGCACTAACGCAAACGGCTTTGGCCAGCGCGACCGAGGTGTTGATGCCGATTCAATGCGAGTATTTCGCGATGGAAGGGCTCGCGCAAATGATCGACGTCATTCGGCAGGTCATGGACCGCCAGCCGAGCCGCCTGCAGTTCGGCGGCATCTTGCTCACGATGTACGACCCCTCGCTGGAACTGACGCACGAAGTCGACGCCGAGGTGCGCGACTTCTTCGGCGACATAGTGTTTCATACGGTCATCCCGCGCGACGTGGCGGTCAGCGAAGCCCCCAGCCACGGCCAATCGGTGATCGACTACGCGCCTCGGGCTCGCGGCGCCCGGGCTTATGTCGAACTTTGCATGGAGGTACTCGAGACGTGAATAATCAACGACGACTAGGGCGCGGACTCGAGGCTTTACTAGGCCGGCCGCTGGGCTCACCCGGAGACATCGCGCCCCTGGGTACGAGCGATGAAACGCAAGTGACCGGCACGGGGCCAGCGCAAATTCACGTCTATGAAATCGATCACAATCCGTTTCAGCCGCGGCGCGACTTTGACGACGCGGCCATTGCCGAGCTGAGCGAAAGCCTGGCCGAGCACGGCATGATCCAGCCGCTGGTGGTTCGCAAGCACGGCAATCGTTATCAACTCATCGCGGGCGAGCGGCGGCTGCGGGCGGCGATCAAAGCCGGTTGGCAACATGTGCCTGCTCAGGTACGCGAGGCCGACGATCGGCAGATGACCGAAATCGCCATCGTCGAGAATTTGCAACGCAAGGATCTCAACGCGCTGGAAAAGGCGCTGTCCTTTCAGCAGTACCTGCACACCTATGGCGCGACCCAGGAAGAGCTCGCCGGCCGTTTGAAAATCGACCGCTCCACGATTGCCAATCTGATCCGCTTGCTCGAGCTGCCAGACGAAGTGCAACAATCCGTGCGCGCCGGCAGCTTGAGCCAGGGGCATGCCCGCGCCCTGTTGCCACTGGGTGATGAGCGAGAGCAGGTGGCCTTCTCCAAGCGCATCCAGCAGGAGTCGCTCAGCGTGCGGGCGACCGAGGAGCTGGTGCAGCAGGCCATCCACCAGTCGGATGCCGAGCCCTTGTCGGTGGTGGGCGGCGAGGCCCGTCCGCGCTCGAAATCCGCGCGTCGCGGCGCGGGTCACCTGGCAAGCCTCGAGCAACAGTTACGCAGCGCGCTGGGCACAAAGGTGGACCTGAAACAGCGCGCCGGCGGCCGCGGCCAGATCGTCATCCACTTCGCCAGCAACGACGAGTTCGACCGCCTTCGGGCGCAGCTTTGCAGTCCGGCACGCGCGAACAAGGTGGGTTGACTCGGGCTCTGTTGAGCCGGTACACGCGGGGTGGCGCCGGTTTGTCCGGCCGTGGCCCAAGTGCTAGGATACCGGTGCTTCGGGTATGTATCGGGGCGTGGCGCAGTCTGGCTAGCGCACCTGCTTTGGGAGCAGGGGGTCGGAGGTTCGAATCCTCTCGCCCCGATTTTCGAGTGCCGTAGGTGGGAGGGGAACAGGCCCACTTTTCTCCCCGGGCACCGAAAAATTGGGACAGTCCCCAGCGGAAAAAAGGGACGGTCGCCGCGGGTTTCCGCCCAAAAACTTGAATCTGATTTTGATTCAAGTCGCCGCCCCTCTTGCTAGCTGATGGCACCGGGTATTTCGGCACTTTCCTTCAAGTTTCGAACCCCGCTTGGCCGAGGCGCGTTGGCCGCGTCAGATTCAAAAAAATTCATCTGAAAAGCTTGACGGGCGGTTTCCCCGTGACTAGATTCGTGGATGCACGGCACTGGGCATTTGCCCGGTGCGGTTTTTCGGCTCAGCTCGGGGTCCTTGCTAGTGAACGTGAATTGAGAGCCTTCCCCTTGTCCAAGGGCTCCCACGTTCCAATCCGTTTGTCCGCAGGACAAAGGCTCGGCTAGGGCTCTCTTCTTTGCACCCCGTCTCGTCTCCGTGAATCTTTGTGCGCTTTTAACGCGCGCCTGGTTCGCGGACCTCACGGGCACCCAACGTTTTCCGCGTGGCGCATTCGCCTGCGCCTAGCGCGGTTGGTTCACAGTCCAGTGAGCGCGCGCATGACTCCGCGCGCCACGCGCAAACTCAGGTTCATATTACATGTTGAAAACCAAGACTTTCCTCACCGCGTTGGTGTTGTTGGCGGCCGCCAGCATCTCCTCCGCGGACGAGCTCAGCCCCTTGCACAATCCGATCAACGGCTTGGACGTGGACGGCAACAATCGCATCCAAGCTCACGATGCCCTATTGGTCATCAACGTCCTGCTGCAACCTCACGCGCCGCAGGAAACCGCCACGGCGCTGGCTGAGACGAATCAGCCCACGTACTTCTGGGACACGAACAACGACTTTCGAGTTTCAGCCCGCGATGCGTTGTTGGTGATTAACCACCTGACCACGGTTCCCGAGCCCAGTTCGGTTGTGCTTGCCGGGGCAGGCCTTGCCGCACTGGCCGGCTATGCCTGGCGCCGCCGGGCCGTGCGCACGCAGTAAGACGTTTTTTCGCCAGCGGAATCGCCCGCCACGCGCTTGGTTTTTCGAGCGCTAGGCGGGCGTTTTCGTTATCCCGGCGGTTGTCCAGCGAACTTTTCCGCCGGCGCCGGCCCTGCTAAGATCGCCTCGTCTCCCCGCCGCAGCTCACGCCTCGCCTATGTTTCGTTCCGCTCTCGACGCGACGCCTCCGCTCCCGCTGCTCATCACCGGCGCCGCCGGCGTGGCGGGCTACAACGCGCTGGCCTATTTCCAGGCGCGCTATCCCGGCCAGGTAATCGGCATCAGGCAACAGGATAATTGGCGGCTGAGCGGGCCTGACATCGTCGCTTGCAACGCCGAAGACCGCGCCGGCCTCGAAACGTTGTTCGATCGCTACAAGTTCGCGAGCGTTCTCGACTGCGCCGGCAACTGCGCTTTGAAGGCCTGCGAGCTCGATCCGGCCATGGCCTGGCGGATCAACGTCGAAGGCGCCGACAACCTGGTCGGTTTCGCAGCCGCCCACGGCAGCCGACTGGTTCACCTGTCGATCGATCTCGTGTTTTCGGGGAGCGGGCAGGGAGCGCACGTCGAAACAGATCCGACCGACCCGGTTACTGTGTATGGCAAGACGATGGTCGCGGCCGAGCAACTCATCGCGCAGGCTTATCCCGAAGCTTGCGTGCTGCGCATCTCGCTGCCGATGGGCATCAGCTTCAATGGCCACGCCGGGGCCATCGATTGGATCCAATCGCGGTTTCGCAAGTCGAAGCCCGCCACGCTGTACTTCGACGAGGTCCGCACGCCAACCTACACGGATTGTTTGAACCGGTTGTGCGAGGTCGTGCTAGCGAACGACTTGCAGGGGCTTTTTCACGCCGGCGGACCGCGACCCCTGAGCTTGTACAACATCGCGCAGATCATTAACCGCGTCGGCGGTTATCGGCCGCAAGATCTCATGGGCTGCCAGCGCCTCGAGGCGGGTCCGATCCCACCGCGCGCCGGCAATGTCAGCTTGAACTCGAGCAAGCTGCGCGAAGCCATCGGCTACGAGCCCTTCCACGCCTGGCCTTACGACGATGCCCTGGTGCCCACCGATCCCGAGTGGCACTTCGAGCGACACGCGAACGAGCGCGGCGGACCCGAGTGGCTGGCCGAAGTGCTGTATCGCAATCCGCTGCGTGCTTAGATCGCTGCCTTCAAGCGCCGAAGCGCGGCTGATCTTGTGAGATGCGCGTGCTTGTGATAGCAAGCGCGTCATGCAACAAGGGCCCTCCGCAAAGCTCCTGGATTTGCTCGCGCGCCATAGCTTGGCGACAGCCGACCAGGTCGCGCGCATGGCCCCGCGCGTGCGCAAGCTGGCGGGTGAGCTACCTGAGTTCGACTCGGTTTGGATCGATGCGCTCGCACAAGCCGGCGTATTGACGCCCTATCAAGCCGCCCAAATCAACGCCGGTCGCGGCGAGTCGCTCGCGCGCGGCGACTATGTCGTGTTGCACCCGATTGCATCGCCCTATTACGCGGCCTGCTTCGCCGCGCGGGCGCGCGACGACGGGCGAATCGTGCGGCTGTACGTGGTTCATGCCCAGTCGTCGCCGGCGGCAACGTCGGCCGGCATCGCCGAGTGGCTGGAACGATCGAAGCTGTTGCCGGCAACCGTAACGGGGCGCGTGGAAGATGCTGGCTGCTCGGGTGCGGACACTTGGGCCGCATGCCGGCCCGTGGCCGGCGTGACCGCCGCGGACTGGATGGTCGAAAATGGGCGTTTCCCGCCTGCCGCCGTGTTGCACATCGCGCGCGAATTGGCCAGACAGTTGGCCGAACTCGACCGAGCAGGCCTGGTGCACGGCGAAATCGGCGCCGCCGGGCTGCTTTTGGATGAGGCCGGGCATGTGGCCGCGCCCTTGCCAGGCTTTCGCGGCATCGTGCGACCCTCCGAGGGCTACAGCTTCAACGACTTGGCCGTTGAGAGCTATGACTGCCTGGCGCCGGAGCGCGTGGCTGACGGCTCTCCGCCGACTCGCGCCAGCGATCTGTATGCTTGCGGCTGCCTATGGTGGCACCTGCTTACGGGCCGAGCTCCGTTTGCCGGTGGAAACGCACTCGCCAAGCTGAAGGCCGTGCACGCCGCCAAGGCCACGCCCGTTAAACAGCTCGCGCCCGACACGCCCGACGGGCTCGCGCGGGCCATCGAGGCCTGTCTGGCGCGAGACCCGGCCGCAAGGCCAAGCTCCTATGGTGAGCTGGCGGCCATGCTGGGGCCGGCAACGAGGACCGGGGCGGCGCTCGTGGCCCGTTGCGTTCGGCGCCCGGTTAGCGCGTGGCGCGTGCGCGCCGACAATGCGAAAGATTCGCGCGCCTCGAAAGTGCCGGTCGCCGCGTTGGCGGCCGCGGCGGTTCTGTTGCTGCTCATCGGACTATGGCCAATCTGGCGATCGTCAGCCGAACGTGAGCCAACGACGGTCGCACAAAAGCAACGGGTGGCCCCAGCCGCCGCAAAGCAAACAGCGCCGACATCGACGCCTGCGGCCACTTCACGTCCAAGCACGATGGACCAAAAAAGCCAGCCAGTTCAGCTCGCCTCGGCCACGGCGGCGCCAACCGGCCCGCCCGATCTGCTGCTCGATACTGGCGCGCCACTGAGCATTCCCAAGCTTGAGTTGAAGCCCGGGCAGCGAGTTCGAGGTCGCGGCGGCAAACGAGCGACGCTCGTGCTCTCCGACCAGCCGCTCGAGATTATCGCCGAGAACGGGCTCTTCGAAGGGATTGATTTCGTGTGGGAGAAACTGCCGCGGGGGACCGAGCAAGCCAGCTTGTCGGTTCGTGCACAGTCGGTCGAATTCCGCGACTGTTCCTTCCGCGGAGTTGCGTCGCGTTTGCAACCCGCCATGGTTTGGGCCGGGCAAGAACGCCCGCCGATTCCCGGCTACGAGCTGACTTTCGTTAATTGCGTGGTACAGGGATTTGCCGCCGCAATTGATTTTCGAGCCGCCGGCAACCTGACTATCGAAGCCCACAACTCGCTTTTGGTGGATAGCGGGCCTCTCGTGCGCGTCTCTCACGCCACGAAAGCCGCGGAGTCCATCAGCATCGCGCTCGATCGCGTCACCTTGCGCGCTAGCGGCAGCGTGGCCGAGTGCCGCTATGTTCGTGGCGACAACCAGCCGGGCAGGACAAGCATTACCGCCGCCGATTGCGTGATGGATACCACGGCAGCTTTGCTCACCTTTCTGGGTCCGCAGCAGCCGACCGCATTCTTGTCGGCGACGAGCTGGGCTGGAGAAGGTTCCTTTATCGGCGCTGACAGCACCGTTGCCGCCTGGCGATCGGGCAGCGGTAGCTGGCAAGAATTGCCGGAAGAAGACCTGGAATTCGGCGGCGTCGCGCGATGCGACCTGGAGTTTGCCGGCGCGCCACAGAGCGGGCCAGATGCGTCGCGATTGAAACGCTGGCAGGGACCGCTGCGGTCGTCCGATCCGCCAGGCGCTGACGTTAGCGTGTTGCCCGTGCCGGTCACGCTCGGTGCACGAGCGGCGGAAGAGCGAGGCACGTCTGCCGCGCGCCAATGACACGCGCGACGGGGGGCTGGCTGCCACCCTAAAACCGGCCCGCCAGGCGCAAGCGGTCGTAAAACAATAACCCAACCAGGGTCTTAGCGTCTTCGATTTCGCCTTCGTCCACCATCCGCATGGCTTCGGCCCAGGGCACCTCGAGATTATCGATTTTTTCCCCGGCCTCACGCGCGGTCGGCCCCGCCGCGAGGCCGCGCGCCAGGAAAAGGTGCATCCGCTCGTTCAAAATGCCCGGAGACATGGTGAACTCGCGTAATGGCTCGATGCTCGACGCCACGTAGCCGGTTTCTTCGGCCAGTTCGCGCGCGGCGGTGTTCCCGGGCTCTTCGCCCGGTTCCAACGTGCCCGCCGGAAGCTCGACCAAAGTCCTGCCGACCGCGATGCGAAAGTTGCGAATTAAGCACACACGGCCATCATCCAGCAACGGCAGGATGGCGACCGCGCCCGGATGCTGCACCGTGTCGCGGGTGTGGATCGATCCATCGCGCGCGGTTTCGAAGTGTCGAATGACTTTGAAGCGGGGGGTGACGAGCAGTTCTTCGGTCGATCTTGTCATGTGCCATCCGCGCGGGGCCGCAACGTTGATTCTGCCCTATTCGGCTGTTAAGATAGCCTCGTCGATTCACAGCTCCAAGCTACGCGGCGTCCACGCGCCGACTTCAGCGACGAAGTATGAGCGATTCACCGAATTGGGGCCTGCATCTGGGCCGCTGGTTCCACGTCCAAGTTCGCGTTCACGCCACGTTCGTGGCGGTCGCGGTATTTGCCGTTTTCCTCGGAAGCGCTTATCGCGAGGATGGCGCCGCGTTCGGACTGCTCGCCTTCGGCATTCTGTTCGCAAGCGTGCTCGCGCACGAATTGGGGCATGCGGCCGCCGCGGCCCGACTGGGAGGGAACGGCGAGCGCGTCTTGCTGTGGCCCCTGGGTGGATTTCAAGCACCTGAAGTGCCGCGCGAGCCACAACCCGAGCTGATCGCGACCCTGGCCGGTCCGGCCGTCAACCTGGCGCTAGTGCTCGCCACGGCTCCGCTTTTGGTCGCGGCTGAGCTGAATGTGCTTGCGCTATTGAACCCGCTCGCGCCCACCCAGCTTCTGTCGGGCACCTGGTCGGAAGTCGCCACAAAACTCCTCTTCTGGTGCAACTGGGTGCTGCTGCTCGCAAACCTGTTGCCGGCCTTCCCCTTCGACGGCGGGCGAATCTTGCGCGTGCTGCTGTGGCCGGCCCTCGACTACCGCCTGGCCGGGTTGGTGACCGTGCGGATCTCGAAGCTCGTCGCCCTGGGGCTATGTTTGCTGGCCTGGGTGTCGCGCGATTGGGAAACCGCGGCGGCGATTCCCGTGTGGGTGCCCGTGTTGCTCGTGGCCGGCATCGTGTTTTTTAGCGCCCAGCATGAAGGGGTGCGCCTGGAATCGGCCGACTGGGATGAAGACCTGTTGAGCTACGATTTTTCGCAGGGCTACACGTCTCTCGAACGGCCCGAAGCGCCGCGCCGCCCAGCGCTGACCGTGCGCCGTTGGCTCGAAAGCCGCCGCGAGCTTCGTCGCCGCCGCCAGCAAGTGCAAGAGCTGGAGGAAGAACGCCAGGTCGACGGCATTCTCATGCGCCTCCACGAACAGGGCCTGGAAAGCCTGTCGCCCAAAGAGCGAGCACTCTTGGACCGCGTCAGTGCGCGTTTCCGCAACCGCCAACAGAATTAGCTGCCCGGGCCCTCTGGCGAGCCATCGCTCCACCCGCCACCTGTCTGTCCTTGCGCTGGCGCCATCTGCACATTCGTCACAACCGCCAGCATGCCACTCGCCCAAGCGCTATTCGCGCGGGGCCCTCTTCCGTGCATGAGTTAGGTTTAAATAGGAGTGTTACACCACGATTTTCTCGAGGTCCCTATGTCCGCGCGCGTACCAATAATGTCGTCCCCGCAAACCAACTGCGCGCGAGATGCATCGACGGATCGCGAGGCCTGGCATGAGGACGTGCTCGGAAAGCTGCGGCAGTGGTTCTCGACCGATTTCGAGCTGCTCGACGGCCTGACTGGCGAGCTCATCAAGCCAGGATCAGCCGGCGCCAGCCAGGCCAGTGACCTGCAAGCCGCACTCTGCCGAGCCGTGGCCACCAACGGCAAAGTTGCCTTCATCGAAGAAGACGACCCGCTGTGGTCAATGGCCATTCCCGTTTTTGGCGAGAACGAGGCCTGTTTGGTAGCGGTGGGCACATTTCTATCCAAAAACGTCGCCACCCGTGCGCAGATCGCTCGCCTGGCCGCGCGAATGAAAGCCGGCGCCAGCCAGGCCCGCGCGTGGATGTCGCAACAGGCTTGCTGGATGCCGGAGGTTCTGCTGCGGATGGGTGAGCTGGCCGGCAGTCAGCTTTCGGTCGAGTGGCGCGTGCAACTGCTCGAGCACGAGGTTCGCGACCTGTCGCTGCATCTGGCGACGAACTACGAAGAAATCAGCCTGCTTTATCGGCTGACGCAAAACCTCAAGCTCTCGCTGAAGAAAGAAGAGCTTGCGGCGCTCGCGCTGGAGTGGATGGCCGAAATCGTGCCGGCCGAATCGCTCGCCGTGCAATTCGTCGCGGACAAAAACACAACTCTCGGCCACGATGCGCCGAGCCTGATTACGCGCGGCAATTACCCGCTCTCGCAAGACGAGCTGCTGGAAATCCTGGCCAAGCTGGGCGACAAGGTCGAACAGCGCCCGCTGGTGATCAATCGCGACATCTCTGAGACACAAGATTGGCGGTGGCCCGCCGTTCGGCAGTTGGTTGTCGTGCCGCTTAAGGATCAGGACCGCATTCTCGGCTGGCTGGTCGCCTGCAATCACAGCTATCAGGCCGAGTTCGGCACCGTCGAAGGCATTCTGCTCAGCTCCGTGGCCGCCATGCTGGGCATCCACAGCGGCAACACGCAGCTCTTCGACGATCAACGCGAACTGTTCTCCGGCATGGTTCGCGCTCTCACGTCGGCCATCGATGCCAAAGACCCCTATACTTGTGGCCACAGCGAGCGCGTGGCGCGCGTGGCCAGGCGGCTAGCCCAGGAATTGGGTTGCAGTCGCGAGCAGGTCGAAACCATTTATCTGGCCGGGCAGTTGCACGACGTGGGCAAAATCGGCATCGACGACACCGTGCTGCGTAAGCCCGACAAACTGACGGTTGAAGAATACGAACACATCAAGACGCATGCCGCGGTCGGCCATCGCATTTTGAGCGACGTGAAGCAGCTTGACCAGGTGCTGCCAGTCGTGCTGCATCATCACGAGCAGTGGGACGGAAAGGGCTACCCGCTGGGTCTGGCGGGCGAAGAGATTCCGTATCTGGCGCGAATCGTGGCCGTCGCCGACGCGTTCGATGCCATGGGCAGCGATCGGCCGTATCGCAAGGGCATGGACGACGCAAAGCTCGACGAAATTTTTCGCATGGGGGCCGGCGCACAGTGGGATGCGTCGGTCGTGAACGCGTTCTTCAATGCGCGCGATGCCATTCGTCACATGATCGGCAAGTCGAGCGATTCGTCGGGCGAGTCGCACCCAGGCGCGCCGAGAGCGTCTGGCGTTTCACAAGCCCGATAGCCGTA
>DATJEN010000021.1:0-3418 GCA_035496575.1 Pirellulales bacterium | reverse complement strand
GCCCTCCCGCGTGAAGGTGCCAACATGTAGTTCGTAAATCACTTGACCCTTGAGCTCGACCCCGCGCCACTCTCGATCAGTCCACTGGAAGCGGGTGGGGTCGACGATCTGCGAGGGCGCGTGCGGCCCGTCGGGCTGCCGCCGCGAAGCGGGATCGGGATACAGGCGTTCGCTGTCGTCCAGCCGGAATGCGTAGCGCGTCCCGTCGCTCGCTTCCGAGGAGAAACCAGAGAAATAGCCGTCCGACTCGCGATCAAGCAGAACCGACGGCAGTTCCGCTTGTTGCGCGATAGCCGGAAATACGACTTCGACCTTTTGTCGTCGCGGGGCCCAAACGCGAAAATGGGCGCCCGCTTCCGTCTGCACCTCGGCCCCAATCGCTAGGCGCCGATGCACATACGGGGCACCCGCAACAGCCATGTCGTTTTGTCCCTGGACTTCGTGTCGGTTCTAAAGAGCTGTTACAACCGCGGAGCTTGCCGGCCTGGACTGATCGCTCTGGCAATGGCGATCAAAATGCAGGCGCCGATAAACGCCACCACGATACTTCCCCAGAATCCCGCATCGCCGGTGATGAAGAAGCCGGATACAAATCCGCCAATCAAAGCACCGACCAATCCCAGGAGCGTATCGGCAACGATGCCGTAGCCGCCACCGCTCATCATCAAACCGGCCAGCCAGCCTGAAATCAAGCCGACCACGATCCACGAAATAACACCCCCCGGACTTAGGGCTAATTCAGCAAGAATTGCCATGATGAGATCCCCCATGCTTCAAAAAAGAAGTGAACCACGACGCAGGGCAACGTTGAATGCAGATGCCGTGCCAAAACGGCAGTAGAAACGTGCCGAAGACTCGGCTGTTTTCGTTGGCGGATTCGGATTGTTAGACCCGCTAGGGGATCAAGACTCTGGCAGCGCCAGGGGTTGCACGCCGTGATGCGCCAGGATCTCGGCGGCGCGCGCGAGCTTCGCCTGATCGGCAGGATCGGCTTCCGCCGCCACCAGAATCTTCCCCTCGGTGACCGACTGGTCGTAGAAGTTGGCCAGTTCCTTCTCGACCCCACGGGTCATCATTGCGCCGACCAGCCCGCCGACCACTCCGCCGGTCCACAATGCCAGTCCGCCCGCCACTAACAGCGCCGCTCCGCCAAGCGTAAAGGCCCCGGCCACGGCGGCCAGGCCGCCCAGGGCCGCTCCGGCTACCCCGCCGGCGATTGCCGCGCGAGGGGTTTCCGTTCCGGCCGGATCCTGGTGCTCGAAGCGCGCAAAATGGCGCTTGATCGACTCCTCGGAGCACACGACCGTGATTTGAGCGGCGGTGAAGCCAGCCGCCAGCAGATCATCCACGGCCCGATCGGCCTCGGACACGTTGTCGAACACACCCACTCGCAGCGGCAGTTGGGTTGCTGGTTTGGTTTTGGTTGCCATCTCTCGTTCCCTCCTCTCAACAAAAATAGGCTGGGCGGGCTACGCCGTTTCAGCCCCGATCTCGTGAGCTTCGCGCTTCCAAGCCGTTCCAGGCCAAACTTCCAACTGGTTGACCAACCGCACCACACCCGCCACGCGTTGGCCGGCGTCGGCACACAGGCTTTTAGTCCGATCGGTATTCACGTACCCCTCGAGGGTCACCACGCCGCGACTGGCGTTGACGACAATCTCATCGAGTCCAGGCACGCTGTTCAAAAGAAAAGCACGCACGCGACCCTCGAGCTCCAGGTCATAATGGCTGCGAACGGGTCGAACGATGTCGATCATGGATAACGCCTGTGCCTATGCGCAACAATTGACAACTTGCCTGGGCATGTCGGACGCTAAGGGGGCGAGTGACTACTCGACCGTGTATCCCTTGCGGCGCTGAGTCGTAGTAATCTCGACCAGGCCGACCGAGTCATCGGCGTGACCAGCTCGCCGCCGCCGGGTGCGGTAACTCCAATGTCGTTGAATGGCTGCCGTTTGCCGGCGGATCATGGCCGGCGAGGGATCCTCGGTTTCGTCTCGGCTGCGGGAACGCGTCTCGGCTCTGGCAATCATGGCAAGGTGTCTCTCGTCTTGTGGGCTCTTTTGAACGGGGCGACCAATCGGAAAACGATCGCGCATGCTTGGAGCAAATGACGGGCCAAACTTCGTCGACCAAGGCCAGGCGGCACGTCGTTTGCAAAATTCTGGGCCGCAGGTACCACGCGCCCCACTTGATAAATGTGCAAGCACATGACGCGCCCCAGGGGAGATCTTTACGGCAACGCGCCCGACAAGGCGTCTGCCGCGCTACTTTTGATTGATGTCATCAACGACCTGGAGTTTCCCGAAGGCGACCAGCTCGTCGAGCATGCCCTGCCGATGGCTCGCAAAATTGCATCTCTCAAGTTACGAGCCCGTCAGGTGGGAATTCCCGTCGTGTACGTGAACGACAACTTTGGCCGCTGGCGGTCCGATTTTCATAACCAGGTTGATCATTGCCTGAACGACGGCGTCCGCGGTCGCCCGCTCGTTGAGATCTTGCGTCCGGGCGAAGAGGACTATTTCGTCCTCAAGCCCAAGCATTCGGGATTTTTTTCAACCACGCTCGAATTGCTGCTCGACCAGTTCCAGGCGCATACGGTGATCCTTACCGGCATAGCGGCAAACATTTGCGTGCTGTTTACGGCCAATGATGCTTACTTGCGCGGCTACAACGTCGTGGTGCCCAGCGATTGCGTGGCTTCGAACACTGCGGAGGACACCCGGGCAACCCTCGAGCAACTCGAGAACATCTTGAAGGCCGATATCCGCCGCTCGGACGAGCTCGATCTCCACGAGCTGATGGGCGAATCAGAACTGAATCCGGGGCATCTCAGGGTGGTGACAGAGTAAGCGAGCGACACGCTTGAGTTGCTGCTACGGTGTCCCCCGATGTTAATGGCCGCGACTAGACAGCCTTCTTTCGCCCCTTGTGGGCGCCTGAGCGACTTTGCCGCTGGCTGTGGGCGGTGTGGCTCTTACCGTTGGAATGGGCGCGCCCCCGATGGTCGTGGCCGGCCGCATGACCCTGCCGCTCTTCCAGGCTGCGTTTGAGCGCATCCATCAGGTTGATCACCGGCTCCTCTTCATCCTCGGCGGGGGCGACGATTTCTTTGCCGCCCGCCTTGGCTTTGATCAGTTCTTCCACCCGTTCGCGGTAGCGGTCCTCATAGCGGGCCAGGTCCACGTGCCGAGTCGCCGAAGCTTTCACCAGGTCCTCGGCCAGCTTCAACTTGCGGGGCGTGGATTTGGCGCCCCGCTGCGTGCCATCGACGTCCTCGGGCGAGCGGATCTCGGCCGTGTAATTGAGCATCGACATGACCAACAGGTCGCCGCGCGGTCGCACGAGCACCAACTGGTCTTTGCCCGAGAAGACGACCTGGCCGATACCCGAGCGTTCCTGGCGGACCATGGCCGCT
>DATJEN010000020.1:0-20597 GCA_035496575.1 Pirellulales bacterium | reverse complement strand
GACGCCCGTCGTGTGGGGCAACCAGATTTTTTTGATCACGGCCATCAAGACCGACCGCGAGGCTGAGCTGCCGCCGCCGGCGGCCGATGCGCCCAAGCCGCGCTTCAACATCCAATCGCCCAAGAACTATTATCAGTTCGTGGTGATCTGCGTTGACCGCGCGAGCGGCCGCACGCTATGGCAAAAAGTCGCGCGCGAAGAAGTGCCGCATGAAGGTCACCATCCGGACGGCAGCTTCGCCTCCGCTTCGGCCACCACCGATGGCAAGCGCGTCTATGTCTCGTTCGGCTCGCGCGGCGTGTACTGCTACGACATGGCGGGCGAACAAAAATGGAGCCGCGACTTCGGCCACATGACGATCTTCAACCGCTTCGGCGAAGGCACGTCGCCCGTCATTCATGGCGATTCGCTAGTGGTCAATTGGGACCATCAGGGCGGATCGAAAATCATGTGCCTGGACGCCGCCACCGGTGAAACGCGCTGGAAAGTCGATCGAGACGAGACCACCACCTGGGCGACACCGCTCCTGGTCGATCGCGACGGGCGCACGCAAGTCATCACGCACGGCGTAAAGCGCGTGCGCAGCTATGACCTGAAGACGGGCGAGCTGATCTGGGCCTGCGGCGGCCAAGGCCCCAGCGCTATCCCCTGTCCCGTTACCGATGGCAAGCTGACCTTCGCCATGACGGGGTTCATGCTCAATACGCTGACCGCGATTCCACTCGACTCGAACGGCGATATTACCCAAGACAAAGAAAAAATCGCCTGGAGGCGCAACCAGGGGACGCCCTACGTGCCCTCGCCACTGCTCTACGACGACCTGCTGTATTTCACAAGCAGCAACAAAGGAATTTTGACCGTGCTCAAGGCCAGTACAGGCGAACCCGTCGTCGACCGCCAGCGGCTGCAGGGCATCCAGAACATCTACGCTTCGCCCGTCGGCGCCGCCGGCCGCGTGTATCTGACCAGCCGCGAAGGCAATACGCTCGTCATCAAGCATGCCGAGTTCGAGCGCGCCGCTGGCGAGGACGAGAAAACGCCCGGCAAGCCCATCGTCTTGGCAACCAATAAGCTCGACGACCGCTTTGATGCGTCGCCGGTCGTGATTGGCAACCAGTTGATCCTGCGCGGCAGGGAATACTTGTATTGCATTTCCGCCCAGTAACTCTCCGGCCCGAAATTGAAGTGGAGACCGCCGCGTGTTGTTGGCCGAGATGACATGGCCGCGAGTCGCCGCGCTACCGAAGCACACGCCCGTCGTGTTGCCGCTCGCGGCGCTTGAGCAGCATGGCGAACACCTGCCGGTGTTCACCGACAGCATGCTGGTGGGCGAGATCACGCGCCGCGCCGAGCGCGAGTTGGCCGAGCGAATCTTGCTTGCCCCGGTGATGTGGCTGGGCAACTCGGCCCACCATCTCGATTTCGCGGGCACGATGTCGGCCGCGCCGCGCACCTATATCGACCTGGTCAACGACATGGTCGAGAACTTTCTGATGCACGGCTTCAAGCGCATCGTGCTCGTCAATGGCCATGGCGGCAACAACGTGCCTGGCGAGCAAGCCGTGTTCGAATGCCGGCAGCGGCACCGCGACCAAGACGACCTGTTGCTGCTGTTTGCCTGCTACTGGGCCATCGGCGACGGTGAGAAAACATCGCCCGGCTTCGAGCAGACGGCGATGGGGCATGCCTGCGAGTGGGAAACGTCGATGATCCTGGCGCTACGGCCGGAGCTGGTGGGCGACTATGCCGCCGCCAAGGACGTGAGCGCGCAAGGCGCGTTCGATCCGGCCCGGCGTGGCTGGACCACCAAGGATCGCTCGGCGGCCGGCCACATCGGCGTGCCCCGCGCGGCCTCGGCCGACAAGGGGCGCAAACTGCTCGACCGCTTCTCGGGCGATCTGGTGCGGCTGCTCGCGCGCGTCGTCGAGTGGGATGGGCGCGGGTTTTGAGCGAGGGTGATTGCATGGCGGACGAACATCAAATCTCGCGACGCGCGGTTCTGGCGGCGGCGCCTGCCGCGGCACTACTTGCGATCCCGCGCGAGTCAGCGGCCGCCGAAGAGAAGGCGAAGCCTGGCCGCAAGCGCATCGCGGCGCTCGCGACCGAGTTTCGCAAGCTCTCTCATGCAGAAGTGATTCTCGACCGCATCCTGGAAGGATTTGGCTGGGAGGGGCGGCACTACCGGCCGGCGCTGGACCTGGTGTCGCTGTACATGGATCAGTTTCCCGAGGGCGACCTGAGCCGCGAGCGAGCCAGGCGCTTCAAGGATTTGAAGATCTACCCCACGATCGGCGAAGCCTTGTCGTGCGGCGGCTCCGACCTGGCCGTCGATGGCGTGATCATCATTGGCGAGCACGGCAATTATCCGCGCAATGCAAAAGGCCAGTGGCTGTACCCGCGATACGAGTTTTTCCAGCAAACGATCGCGGCATTTAAAAAGCACGGGCGCGTGGTGCCGGTTTTCAACGACAAGCATCTGTCGTGGAACTGGAGCTGGGCCCGCGAGATGGTCGACACGGCGGCCGCCATGAAGATTCCCTTCATGGCCGGCTCGAGCGTGCCCATCACCTGGCGCATCCCCTCGGTCGACATGCCGCACGGCGCCCAGGTCGAAGAAGTGCTCACCATCGGGTTGGGCAACGTCGACAGCTACGACTTCCACGCCCTCGAAGCCGTGCAGGCCCTCGTCGAGCGGCGCCGCGGTGGAGAACGTGGTGTCGCGCGCTTGCAGGCTCTCAGCGGAGAACAGGTGTGGAAGGCGCTGGACGCCGGCAGTTGGTCGGCCGGCGGCTGGGATCCCGCGCTGTTCTCGGCCTGCTTGTGCCGCAGTCATCAGCTC
Source organism: Pirellulales bacterium (assembly GCA_035496575.1). Lineage (GTDB taxonomy): Bacteria > Planctomycetota > Planctomycetia > Pirellulales > PALSA-1355 > PALSA-1355. The sequence continues at coordinate 17,758 of DATJEN010000020.1, read as the reverse complement.
GTGCCGGCGCGCGAAGGTTTTAACCACGTCTATCCCTCGCGCGCCGATCTCGCGCGGATGGTCAAGGAGCCCGTGGCCTATCGCTACGAATATCGGGATGGATTGCGGGCCACGATGCTGTTGCTCAACGGCCTGGTGGGCGACATCACGGTGGCTGCCCGCTTGAAGGGGCAGGCCGAGCCGCTGTCGACGCTCATGTTCTTGGGTCCGACCGCCGATACGCAGCCGCACAACTTCGATCCGCTCGTATGGCACATCGAACAGTTCGTGCAATCGGGCAAATCGCCCTACCCGGTGGAGCGGACACTGCTCACCACCGGGCTCGTGGCGGCCGGCGTCGATTCGATTGCGCGGGGCGGCGAAATGCTCGAGACACCACACTTGTCAATCGAGTATCAAGTCGGGCCAGCTTCAACTTTTCGCAGGGCCGAACATGGCTGAACCGTCGACCGCGAAACGCAAGCGACTGGCGATCGTCGCGACCGTGTGGAAGCATCTCTCACACGCGCAGCACATGGGCGATCGCTTTCTGGTGGGCTACCCGCGCGACGGCGCGTGGCATAGGCCGGCGATCGACGTGGTTTCGCTGTATGTCGATCAGCGGCCCGAGGGAGATCAAAGCGACGAGCGGGCTCGCGAGTTTGGTTTCAAGGTCTATCCCACGATTGCCGAGGCGCTGCGCGCAGGCGGCGGCAAGCTGGCGGTCGACGGCGTGCTGGTGATTGGCGAGCACGGCGACTACCCCACCAATGCCAAGGGGCAGATTCAATATCCGCGATACGAGTTCTTCGAGCAGATCGTGCGCGTGTTCGAAGAGGACGGCCGCGCCGTGCCGGTGTTCAACGACAAGCATCTGTCGTACAGCTTCGACAAGGCCAGCCGGATGGTGGCGGCCAGCAAGCGCCTGAAATTTCCGTTGCTGGCTGGCTCGAGCCTGCCGGTCACCTGGCGATTGCCCAGTGTCGAGATGCCTTACGGCGCCGCCGTGGACGAGGCGCTGATGGTGGGCGTGGGCTCGTCTGACGCCATGGATTTTCACGCGCTCGAAGCCATGCAGTCGATGCTCGAGCGCCGCCGCAATGGCGAGACCGGCGTCAAGGCCGTGCAGCTCATCCAGGGCCCGGCCGTGTGGCAAGCCGGCAAGGACGGCCGCTGGTCGCGCGAACTGCTCGAAGCAGCGCTATCGCGATCACAGTCGCGCTCAGGCAAGGGGCTGGAAGATGGCCGCACGCAAGACCTGACGCACTCCGGCGAGCTTGAAGAATTGGTGCGCGAGCCAGCCGCTTACTTGATCGAATATCGCGACGGATTGCGGGCCACGCTGCTCATGCTCAATGGGGCCGTGGGCGACTACACGTTCGCCTGCCGCTTGAAGGATGGTGCTCGGGTGCTTTCGACGCAATTTCTGTTGCCCATCACGCCCAACGTGGTGTACTCGGCCTGCTTGATGTCGAAAGCCGAGCAGATGTTCGAGACCGGCGTCGCGCCTTATCCTGCCGAGCGCACGCAGTTGGTGTGCGGGATTTTGGATTTTTGTTTGGAGTCGAAGGTGCGCGGCAACCGGCGGCTCGACACGCCTGAGCTGGCCGTCAAGTATCGCGCGCCCGAGCAGTCACTGTTTTGCGGAGCTGGCGGGGTGTAGAACGCGGTTTGCTAAAATGCTCAAGCGCCGAAGGACGGTTTCCTGCAATCGATCGTTCATTTTCAAGACCGGGGAGAACAGCCATGAGACTTGCCATTGGATTTGCCGCTTTGTTTGCGATATCCGCCGGAACACTGTTGGCTGACGCGCCGAAAGTTGGCGACAAGGCGCCGGAGTTCAAGCTCAAGGCTTCTGACGGCAAGGAGTATTCCCTGTCGCAGTTCGCCGGCAAGAAACCGGTCGTGATCGCCTGGTTCCCCAAGGCGTTCACCTCGGGCTGCACGGCCGAGTGCAAGTCGATGAAGGAAGACGGCGAGGCGATCCGCCGTTTTGACGTGGCCTATTTCGCGGCCAGCGTGGACGACAATCAGAAGAACACCGATTTCGCGAAGTCGCTCGAGCTCGACTTTCCGATTCTGAGCGATCCCTCGAAGTCGACGGCCGAAGCTTATGGCGTGGTGCACCCCGGTCGGCCTGTGGCCGAGCGCTGGACGTTCTTCATCGGCGCGGACGGCAAGGTGAAAGCCGTGGACCAGAAGGTCAACACCAAGGAACACGCCAAGGACATCGCAAAGCAGCTCGACGCCCTGGGCGTTCCGAAGAAGTAGCGCCGCGTGGCTTTCCGGTTGAATGCCCGTGTAGTTGCAAATTTCGCGCGGTATGCACCACACTCACTAGCCGGAAGCGTAAGCGCCCGGTTTCTGCCGGAAGCAGACCCGCCCCATGATCCGCGAGTTCGGTGTGCGCAGCGGGGCGCCGTATTCATAACGCGGCGGCAATTTCACCGGAACCGGGCGCTTACGCTTCCGGCTAGTGAAGATGCGCGTCGCTGTCCGGCACGTGGTGGCGCGCGTCGACCAATAGCCAGCAGCACGCTCCCAAAAACAGCACGCCTGAGTAAATGTAGAAAGCCGGGTCCCACTGCGCGCGACCAACGTAGCCTTCGCTGCGCATGTGTTCGACGAATTGGCCCAGAAACAACGTCGAGGCCGCCGCGCCCGGCACGCCCAGCGAGTTCATCAGGCCGAACACGACTCCCAAGTGGCGGCCGCTGATTTCGGTGGTCACGGCCCAAAACGTCGCCTGCTGCGACATCGTGCCCACGCAAGCCAGGGCCGCAAGCGCGCTGGTCGCGAGCGCTGACTCAGCGCGAACCGATAGCAAAAGCGCGAGCGCGGCCAGCGCCGTCCCTAAAAAACCGTACACGCGATAACGCGCCGGATGAAATCGCGTCGCCCGCGCCAGCCGATCGTTCACGTATCCGCTCGCCAGGCAGCCCACGCCAGCGCCGGCCAACACGAACGCGGACAGCCACGCCGCTTCGCGCGGGCTCGTGTCGCGCCCTTTTTGCAAATAGGTGGGATACCAACTGATGAACATGTAGTAAAGCGCCGAGGAACAGGTTTGCAGCAGGCCCAACAGCCAGATGTTGCGGCTGGTGAGAATGCTGCGCCAGGGAATCGGAGGATGAGGCACGTCGCGCGCGATGGGTGGCCGGCCATGCTCGATCAGCGCATGCTCGGCGGGGTTGACGCCCTGGTGTTCGGAGGGCTCGTCGCGAAACCACCCGTAAAAGCTCACCGCCCACGCGACGCCCAACAATCCGAACACGACGAACGATAAGCGCCAACCGACGGTTTCGATGAGCAGTTGCGCGACCGGCGGCGCAAGCGCCGCGCCAAGCTGGGCGCTCGTGAGCATTAGCCCCTGTGCCGTGCCGCGCTCCGACAGCGGAAACCAGCGCGCGATCACGCGCGCCGCGTTCGGATAGGCGCCGGCCTCGCCCGCGCCAAACAAAAAGCGCACCACCACGAGCACGGCCAGGCTGGTTGCCGCGCCGGTCAGCGCGGTAAACAGCGACCACCAGATCACGATCCGCGCCAGCACCCCGCGCGAGCCAAAGCGGTCGCCAAAACGGCCTGTGGGGATCTCGAACAACCCATAGGCCAGCACAAAGGCCGATAGCGCATAGCCCATCTGGGCATCGTTCAGGCCTAGATCGGTTTGGATGGGGATGACCGCTTTGCCAATGCAAGCCCGATCGATGTACAGCACGAACGACAGCGAACACAAAAAGGCCAGCACGCCATAGCGGGCACGCGTGGGCGGCTCGCCCAGCAACGGTTCGGCGGAAACGGGCGTAAGGGCGGGCTCAGTGCTCACAATGAAATGCGAGTCTATGAGGGGTGACAACCCTCAGCAAGCAATTCGCTGGCGAACGGCTGCGCGCCGTCACTACAATGGGGCGGTCCAGCCCGGAAAGCGAGGTGACACGTGCGAAACAGCGCTGTCGTGCTGAGCATCTTGTGGATAACCCTGGCCGCGCGTGTGGTGGCCGACGAGCCGCCGCTTCGCTGGGTGCGAAATCTGGATGAAGCCAAACAGATCGCGCAGGCGGAACACAAAGACCTGCTGATCAACTTCACGGGCTTGAACTGGTGTCACTATTGCATTCAGCTCGAAGCCGAAGTATTCAGCAAGCCCGAGTTCGCAGTGGCCGCCAAAGATTTCGTAATGGTCGAGATCGATTATCCGGGCGCGGACGAGCGGCTGGAAGGAGATATGAAAGAGTGGTTTCCGAAGCTACGCGACTACTACATGGTCGCCGCGTATCCGACGGTCATCATTGCCGATTCCAGCGGTCTTCCCGTCGCCTACACGGGTTATAAGGACGGAATCACGCCCGATAAGTTCCTGACTGAACTCGCAAGAGACCGAGCCAGTCGGCAGGCCCGCGATGAGGCCCAGGCTCAGGCAGCGCGCTTGAGCGGCGCTGAACGGGCCAAAAAGCTGCACGAGTCGCTGATGGCGATCAACCTCAATCTCGGCACGATGTTTTCGCGGAAGGTTGACCCGCTTTTGGCCTTCTATGGCAACGTCGTGAATGAAATAAAGTCGCTCGACACGGCTACCGGAGAGACCGCCAAATACTACGACAAGCGGGTGGCGGATCGCAAAGAGTGGGACGAGAAGCCAGGTGTGGCGATTTTCGAGGAACTAAAGCGATTCAGGGGTGCGGACGACGCGTCCGCTGCTATCGCCTATCTCGATCAGATGCTCGCTAGCGTGAAGGACGATGAGGTGCGCTGGCGTGTAGAACTTGCTCGTCAATCGAAAATGGAACTGGCAACCGTGCGAAAGGGACTTTCCAAAGAGCAGGAGAACCTGTCTTGCGAAGCGGCGCTGGCCAATGCACGCCGATTGCTGAGCATTCCGCCCAAGACGGATGAGATTCGTGAGAACTTGTTGGCGCACGAGGCACTCATGCTCGGGCGGCTCGGCCGCACCGACGAGATGGTCGCACAATTTGACGAACGAATTCGCCAGGCCGCCGAAGGCTCACCCGAGCGTTTGGCGTTGCTAGGCAGCAAAGGCAACGCACTACTGAGATTACCCGACATGGATCGCGCGCTGGCTGCCTTGCACGACTATCTGGCGGCCACCGATCCGAAGAGCGACGACTGGGGGTCTGCGACAAATTCGATTACTTTCGCTTTGCAAAAGGCCGAGAGATACTCCGAGTCTATCGCGTTTTGCAAACGCGCTCTCGAGATCGATCCAGACAGGTTCCCTCATTTCTGGCTGGAAATCGCCGGCGATCAGCAACGCTTGGGTCTGACGAAGGAAGCGCGCAAGTCGCTCGACGAGGCCGAAGTGAAGCTGCAAGCCTACTTCGCGGCCCCACGTAACCAGCGGAAAAAGGCACAACAGGCGTTCTTCAATGAGGTGATCGCCAAGTTACGTACGCAATTAGGACCGAAAGATTGACGTTTTGATTTGGCCGGCACTTCGTTTTGCCCAGAAGTTTGCAACGCATCTAGCTCTGGAGTTCGCATCCTGATGTGCCGCACTGCGATCATCTGTGCTTCGCTGCTAGTTGTGTGCTTCTCGTTAGAGGTCCAGGGTGCCGATCTGGCGAAGATCGACCGCACGATTGGCAAGCTGCCGGCGTTTACCTCCGAGCAGCCCGAGTACTGCTTGCTGGTGTTCGGGCCAGACGCGGCAAAGCGTGTGTGGATCGTGCAGGACGGCGGCGTGCTGTACGTCGACCGCAACGGCAACGGCGATTTGACCGAGCCCGACGAAAAGGTCGCGGCTGATCCGAAATCCAGCAGGCCCGACGAGGCGGTGTTTCACTTCAAGGCGGGCGATATCACGGATGGCTCCCTGATACACAAAGACCTGGAGATCATCCGGCACAAGCTCGATCATCTGCGCCACTCGCGCGCCGACGTGCGTGCAGCGCTCGAACGAAATCCAAACTTTCGTGCCTGCTCGCTGGAAATCGACGTACAAATGCCGAACCAGCGTGGGGCGGGTATCGACGGGCGCGTCTTGCAGTCGGCAAACGACTGGGACTACCGCGGGCTGCTGCAGTTCTCCGCGCGGCCCGAAGACGCGCCGATCATTCATTTCGGCGGTTCGTGGACCGTCACGCTCGCCGCACGTGAGCATCCCTGGCATGTCGGTCGCTCTCGAGAGGTATGCCTGGTCGTGGGAACGCCGGGCATCGGACCTGGCTCGACCGCCGATGTTGCCTACGACAAAGTCATTCCGTCCGGGCTTATGCCGAAGCTGCAAGTCACGTTTCCGCCCGCTGCGAATGGTGAGTCTTTGGTCAAGTCGTACGACTTGAAGCGCCGTTGCTGCGGCGTGAATTTGTATGGCGACGTGGCCGTGCCCGAGGGTGTGGGAACGGGCAAGGCGAAGATTGAGATATCGCTCGAGAGCTGGCCGGGGACTGTCGTTGCGTCGAGCCAGCACGAAATCGAAATCGCTCCGCCCAAGTCGGGACCAAAGCTCGAGCCGGTTTCGCCGCGACTGGTGAGTAAGCTCGAGCACGAGCAGCCGGATGAAACAGTCGTCGCGATTCGCTTCTTCCCTGATGGAAAGCGGCTGATCGCGGGAAACTACCCGGGCGGCATCATTCACGTTTGGGATGTGGAAACGGGCAAGCGCCTGGCGACGATGCATGCAGGGGAACGGCCGGCCTCATACAAGTACTTTGCTCTCACGCCAGACTGGCAGACGGTTTTTGCCTGGGAGGAAGGTAGAGGAACCTTTGAAAAGTTTCAGCGCGACGGCAAGACACTGCACCGCGCGCAGTACCACGGTCTCGTTCAATCGTGGAACATCGACGGCACGCCTTTGCAAACGTATCAGCACACTCCGCCGCATGGAATTCGTCTGCTATTTCTGTCTCCCAACGGAAAATACTTCTTTACAAGCGACGAAGTCCCGGGCGAATTCGAAACATACCGGCGACGTGCATGGAGTCTGTGGGATACTGCGACGGGTGAGTGCCGACAAGTGTTCAAAGGAAACGCCTTTTCTGGTCCGTTCTCATCCGACGGTCGCCGCATCGCGATTAGCAGGAACCTGGCCGATGATGACAACCACACCGCATCGCTCGCGATCTTTGCTGTTCCGGAATGGAAAGAGCTTTGCACGATTCCCTTTCAAAGCAAGTTGACCCATGCATACCCCAGCGTATTTGCCAATGATGACAAGATCGTGGTCGGCACGGTTCAAAACTACGACGATCCAAATGACTGGCACCATTTTTCCGCAGCCCTCAAGCTATGGGATGCGACGACGGGAGACGAGGTTCTTTCAATCCCGGCCGACGCCAAAGACGAGGGATTCGGTTGGATGAAGGTCTCGCCGGACGGCAAGACGATCGTGGCCACCACGTTTTCGCGAGTGAAGACTGCCGAAGGGCCGAACACGCGCGAGCGCCTGGCCGTCATCGACGTCGAGCGGAAGACTTGGAAAACCATTGAGGTCTTGCAGGCTGGCGTCGTGCAGGATCCCGTCTTCCATCCCAGCGGCAAATGGGTCGCCGTGCCCACGCAGATCTTTCCCGAGGGCCGGGTGCGAGATCCGTCGCCCGACGAATCGCCACAACCGCGGATCGAATTGGTCGACCTGGCCAGTTTGGAAGTCGTTGAGACGCTGGTGGCCCCCCAGGGATTCATCAATTCGATGGAGTTCAGCCCTGACGGCAACACGCTCGCCACGACCGCCAAAGGCGCGGTCCTATTGTGGGATTTTCATCGTGCGCCCGGCGCTGCCGCGCCATCGCTCGAAAAGCAGCTCGGTCAGCCCATGCCGATTGCCGGACGAACGGCCGGTGGGGAGCAGTTCGATAGCGACAAGTTCCGCGGCAAGGTCGTGCTGGTCGATTTTTGGGCTACCTGGTGCCGCGCGTGCGTGGCCGAGATGCCTCACATTAAGTCGATCTACGCCGATCTCCACGAACGCGGCTTCGAAGTAGTCGGCATCAGCGTCGATGACGAGGCGCGGATCGTGGCCGAGTTCACGAAGGATCAGGGCATCCCCTGGGCCATGCTAGGTGGCAATTCGATGGATGGCTCGGGCCTGCAGCATCCCATGGCCCTCAAATACGGCATCGAAACGCTGCCCGCCACTTTTGTACTCGGCAAGGACGGCAAAGTAGCCGCCATCAACCTCCGCGGCCGCGCCCTGCGCGACAAGATCGAAGCATTGCTCAGCGAATCGAAATGATGGCGTTCGCGGCAAATGCCTGCGCATTGTCAGTAGAATACTTCTGTGGTCGCCCACAGGTCCGGCGTTCCATTTTCCAGGACGAGTCCAGGATATCGAGGTGCCGCGTGCGAACCGTCGCCATCTTGCTGAGTGTTCTCTGGGGCGGGCTGTCTGTCGTGGCTTATGCGGACGAGTCGCCGCTTCGCTGGGTGCGAAACCTGGACGACGCCAAGCAGATTGCAGCCGCCGAGCACAAGGACCTGCTCGTCAACTTCACAGGTCTGGAATGGTGCGGTCATTGCATAGACCTTGAAGAAGCCGTTCTTAGTCGCAGAGAGTTTCGCGCGGCAAGCGATGAATTTGTGCTGGTTGACTTGGACTTTCCCGGTGACCGCAGCGATCTCGGCGCACTCGAAGCTTTGTATGGAGAGTGGACGAAACAATACAAGGTTCTCGGCTTTCCGACCATCGTACTGATGGACCAGGCGGCTAGACCCTATTGCTATTTCACCGGGTATGATGACGACGTCGATGTGGCGCGATTCATGGTGGAGCTCGCGGCCGCAAAAAAGCTGCGCCAAGTACGCGACCGGGAGCTCGCTGCGGCTAAGGGGCTGACGGGCCCAGCTCGAGCTCACAAAATGCACGCTGCAATCGCGCCCCTGGCTGCTCAACTGGGAACTCTGGAAGAGCGCGGCGATGACCCGCTACTCGTCTTTTATCAGGACGAGGTCAAAGCAATCCGCCAACTCGATGCGGACAACACGCTGGGTCTTCGAGCTGTTTACGATGCGCGCGAAAGCGAACGCGATGCGTGCCGGCGCCGCGAAGCCATACTTCAAGAACTCGAATGCAAGAAAGAGGATTGCCCTGCGGCAATTGTGCGTATCAATCGGTTGCTAGAAGAGGTGACCGACAACAAACTTCGGTTCGCTTTGAAGAAAAGACGATACAACATCTTCGAATGGACCGAACGGTACGCCGACGCGCTGGCCGAATTGGAACTGCTCGTTGATGATCCGGCATGTCCGGCTGACGATCGCAACCCGATGCTGCGCCGCCAGGCAAGCCTGCTGGCGCGAACGGACCGATTTGAAGATGGTCTGGCTCTTTTTGACAAGCAGATTGCCATGGCAAAAGACGCCAACACGCGCGCGTATTTCCTGAGCTGGAAAGCCAACGCGCTGTTTGGAACCGGCCGCCACGAGGAAACCATCGCCACTTGCCGCGATTTGCGCATGACCGTGAAACCGCGGTCGAGCGGGTGGGTCGAAGCCACAGGGTATCTGGCGTTTGCTCTGGAGGGCGCGGGCCGGCACTCAGACGCGCTATCCGTGTACGAGGAGCGGTTAGCATACGACCGGGACGTTGGCCACGCGGCGACCGGCACGCTGCTGTCAATCGCGCGCTGTCACCATGCCATGGGACACAAGGATCAGGAACTGCAGACGCTCGACGCGGCCGACAAGGCGCTTGCAAAGGAAGTCGTCCGTCCCGGCAAGCAAAAGCAAATTGAAGCGGCCCGCAAAGAACTGCAAAAGGCGCGCGAGGCGCTGGCCGACTTGAGCGGCTAAGCGCCTGGGGCCGAGCGGCCCCATTTACCGACTCTCGCGGCCGGCGGGCACTAGTTTTTTACCGTCAGCAAACGCAAGCACAAATCGCGCTTGCGCCCTCGCCAGCCGCCTCCGATATGGCCATAATTTGCGGCTGCCGCGCACCTGCTCAGGGCGCGCCGGCGTTCGACACCCCAATTCGGAACGAGGATCACTAGCCATGCAAAATCGCTTTGCCGCTTCCATGCTTGGTCTTTCATTGCTCTGGGTTGCAAGCCTCGCCCACACGGCGCTGGCCGAGCCGGTTACGATCGACGCGGTGCACTCGTCGATGCTATTCCGCGTCAAGCATATGAACACGAGCTACATCTGGGGCCGCTTCAACGATTTCAGCGGCGCCTTGAATCTGGACGGTCCCTCGCCCTCCGTCAACGTGCTGATCAAAACCGACAGCATCGACACGGGCAACGGCAAGCGCGAACAGCATTTGAAGAGTCCCGATTTTTTCAACGCGCGGCAGTTCTCTACGATCACGTTCAAGAGCACGAAAGTGCAGCCCGCAGGCGACGGCAAGTACAAGGTCGATGGCAAGTTGACTCTGCACGGTGTGGAGAAACCGATTACGCTCGAGCTCGTACGCACCGGCGCCAATAAAGGCCCGCAGGGCACGCCAATTGTTGGCTATGAGACGACATTCAAGATCAAGCGCAGCGAGTTTGGCATGACGTTTTCGCTGGAAGGCGCGTCGGACGAGGTGCTGCTGGTCGCCAATTTGGAATGCGGCGGCAAATAGACTCGCAAGCTGGGGCGAATGAATGCTGACAGCGCGCGACGTGTGGTTGGGCATTTTTGTTGCGACGCCGCCAAATGGTTTTAGAGCCGAGCGCCACACATGCTGACAGCGCGCGATGTGTGGTTGGGCATCATGTTGCCGGCTGTCTTGGCGGCCGCGACGATGTTCGTGGCCCATCGAGCGATCAAGCGCCGCGTGGGAAGGCGCGTTAGCCGCACCTGGTCCGCGCCCCTCGCCGTCGCGCTTGGAGTCTTCACGGGTACCCTCGCGCTCTTTGGGTGGCCGGGCGTGCCGCCGCTCGACGCGACCGAGTGGCCCGTGCTATTGATCCTGCCGTTGGCCGCGATTGCCGTGGTCGATGCGCGGAGCGATCTCGTTCCACCTGCGCGGTTCGCCATTGCCCTGGCCGTAGTGGCCGTTTCGCTGTGGCTGATCGCGCGGCCACTGCTTGAGGGCGACGCCTTGGGCGAGCGGCCTTTGGAAGAACTCGCGCTGGCGGCCGTGCTGATCACGGCGGCCACGGCATCGCTCGAGGCGATTTCCGCTCGCAGCACCGCGGGCGCGTTCACTGCCATCTTGTTGGCGGCCATTGGAGGGGCGGCTCTCACGCTTGCGATGTCGGGCAGCCAACGCTTGGGGCAAATGGCGGCCGCCCTCGCCGCGGCGCTCGGCGGCGGCCTGGTCGCTGGAGTGGTGCTGGGGCGAGGACCGGCCCCGCGCGGCCTTGCGCTGGTGGTCGGGCTCACTTACTTGGAGCTGCTGATCTGCGGCTACTTATATGCGGAGCTGACGGCCGGCAACTTTGTCCTGCTCGCGATCGCGCCGCAGGCGGCCTGGCTTGCTCACCCCTGGGTCCGCCGAGGCGCTTGGGCTGCCCAAGCCTGGCAAGTGGCATGCGTTGCCCTCGTCGCTGGCTTGGCGGTTTATCGAGCCTGGGCAACCTTCGCCGCCGACACCAGCGGCCATTAGCGACGCGCCGGTGAACTTTGATCCTTCGAGCCCACCCGCCCAACGATTGCGCCCCGATCGCGCGCGATGTGGGCAGCGCATGCTTCAAAGCAACCGACTTGGGCCAAAATCGGCCCTGGCACGCAATTCGCAAAGGTGCGAAGCCCATTCACGCCGCCCACCTGTTCAAGAGAGTTGCAATGATTGCTATCGCGCCGGAATTGATCGAGGAGAACGACCCCCTGCACGGTGACCGGCAGTTGCACGACGCGGCCGAGAGTGCCCTGGCCGGCAGCAACTATGGCCCGCTCAGAAAGCTGCAGTGCCGCGTGCGCTCGGGGGTCATCGAGATCACGGGCTCGGTGCCCAGCTTCTATCTCAAGCAACTGGCGCAAGCGGCCGTGCTGCAGCTCTATCCGGCCGGCGAAGTGCGGAACCTGGTCGAAGTCGTCGGCGAACCCAGCGTCTTCGTGGCGCTCGGCTGCGAAGGTGCAGTTCGGTAGCGCTCGATCGGTGTTTCGCCTCGCGCGTTTACTTTGCGTGCGAGTGGCTGGGAGCCTTGATCGTCAGCACTGGGCAGGTCGCCATTCGCATCACCGATTCGGCCACGCTTCCCATTAACACCCGGCTCAAGCCGGTGCGGCCATGCGTGCCGATCACGATCAGGTCGGCCTTTTCTTCTTCGGCCAGGCGCGCAATGTCATCGGCCGCGATGCCCATCACCAGGCGATGCTCGTAGCGCACGTTCTTGTCGGGCGGCACGACGGCCTCGAGCATTTTGCGAATCTCCGGATTCGGGTACTCCGGCTGCGTGAAATACATTTCGCCGCCCAAATAGGGCGTGGGAACTTCTTCGACGTGCGCGATGAGCAATAGCGCCGCGGAGTCACGCGCCAAGGCCGTGGCATATCTGAGCGCGGCATCGCTGGCGGGCGAAAAGTCGGTCGCAAACAGGATTTTTTTCCAGTTCATCGTTGGGCCCCTTGAAAATCGGCGGCTGCGCTCGTTGTCGCTGGCTGACGGTATTGTAACGCGCGGGATCGTAAGCCGGGCAACAGCTAGGACAAACGCTTTCCAGCCGCGTTGCCTGGAGCCTGGTAGGCTGAGCCGGTTTGGCAGGCTACAATAACGGCGGCCTGCCTGCCTTTGCCCTCCCGAAAAACGACCTGCCCCAAAGTCCGCACTACTGCCTCGCGTTTCGTTGGTTCCCACCGCGCCCTCCCGCTTTGCTCTGCCATGCCGAGGATCTGCCAACTCGTAGCCGCTGTGTGCTCGCTGCCCGCGATTGCCGTGGCCGCGCAAGCAGCGTCGGCCGCCGACCAGCCCGCGGACGTCAGCTATGAAGCCCAGGTGCGGCCGATCTTCAAGGCCTACTGCTTCCGTTGTCACGGCGGCGAGGATGAACTCAAGGGCGGGCTCGACCTGCGGCTGCGCCGCTTCATGGCGGCTGGCGGCGAGTCGGGCCCAGCCATCGAGCCGGGCCATGCCGATCAAAGCCTGCTCTATCAGCGGATCCGCGACGGGGAGATGCCCCCCGACGAACGCAAGCTGACCCCGGCCGACGTCGAGGTCATCGGGCGGTGGATCGATGCCGGCGCCGCCACCGCGCGGACAGAGCCCGAGAAGCTCGACCCTGGTGTGGAGATCACGCCCGAAGAGCGTGCGTTCTGGGCATTTCAACCACTGCCGCGGCAGGTCGCCGTTCCTGCTGGCCAAGACGGTGCCCGCGTGCAAACGCCGATTGATGCTTTTCTGCTGCGATCGCTGGCCAGCGCCGGTCTTACATTTTCAGCGCCGGCGCCCAAGGCCACGCTACTGACGCGGGCCAGCTTCGACCTCATAGGCCTGCCGCCCACGAACGAAGAGCTCGAGCAATTTGTGAACGACCCCGACCCGCAGGCATATGAGCGCGCGGTCGACCGGTTGCTGGCCTCGCCCCACTATGGCGAACGCTGGGGCCGCTATTGGCTCGACGTGGCCGGCTATGCCGATTCGGACGGCTACACGGCAGCCGACACGCCTCGGCCGTTCGCTTACAAGTATCGTGACTACGTCATTCGCGCACTGAACGCCGACCTGCCGCTCGATCAGTTCGTTGCCGAGCAACTGGCCGGAGACGAGCTTTCGCCCGCCGAGCTCAAAAACCTTTCACCGGCGGACGTCGACCGGCTGGCGGCCACGGGCTTCTTGCGCATGGCGGCCGATGGCACCGCAGCCGGAGGCGTCGATCTGGACGTCGCGCGCAACCAGGTGATGGCCGACACGATCAAGATCGTGTCCACGTCGCTGTTGGGGCTGTCGGTCGGCTGCGCCCAGTGTCACGACCATCGCTACGACCCCATTCCGCAAGCGGATTATTACCGCTTGCGCGCGGTATTCGAGCCGGCTTACAACTGGAAAGCGTGGCGCGCGCCCGGCGAGCGGCTGGTCTCGCTGTGGACCGACACCGAGCGTGCGACTGCCGCCCAGGTCGATACGGAGGTTGCCAAAGCCTCCACCGAACGGCAAGCCAAGCTGACGGCCTACATGGACGAGGCGCTCGAGAAGGAGTTGGCGCGCTTCGAAGAACCGCAGCGCGAGCCGCTGCGCATCGCTTATCGCGCCGAAGCCGGCACGCGCACACCCGAGCAGAAGCAACTGCTGAGCGAGCGGCCGAGCGTGGGCAATCTGACGGTCGGCACGCTTTATCAATACAACCCGGCCGCCGCCGAGGAGCTGAAGAAGTTGGACGCCGGCATCGCGGCGATCGCGGCCAAAAAACCCTTTCAGGATTTCGTCCCGATCCTCAGCGAAGTTCCCGGGCAGTTGCCGCCGACTTTGCTGTTTCATCGGGGCGACCATCGCCAGCCCAAGAACGAAATTGCCCCCGGCGGGTTGACGGTCTGCGCGCCGCCTGGCGAGCGTCTGCAAATTACCCCTAAGGATCCTGCGCGACCAACCTCCGGACGGCGCTTGGCGCTGGCACGATGGATGACGAGCGAACAAAGCCCACTTACCGCGCGCGTGCTGGTCAATCGCGTCTGGCTGCACCACTTTGGCCGCGGCATCGTGAACACGCCCGGCGATTTTGGCTCGCTGGGCGAAAAACCCACGCACCCTGACTTGCTCGATTGGCTCGCGCGCGATCTGGTCGCAGGCGGCTGGCGGCTCAAGCGGCTGCACAAGCTGATCATGACCTCCACGGCGTATCAGCAGGCTTCGAACACGAACGCGCGCGGGCTGGAAGTCGATCCCGAAAACCGGCTAGTGTGGCGAATGCAGGTGCGGCGGCTGGATGCCGAAGCCGTGCGCGACCGCATTTTGGCCGCCACCGGCGCGCTCAATCGAAAGATGTATGGCCCCAGCATTCCCGTGAAGGAAGACACCGTCGGGCAAGTCGTGGTGGGGGTCGATCTGCCGGAAAAGCAAACCGAGCCGCCGCTCGGCCATGAGGCCTTCCGCCGCAGCATCTACATCCAGGTGCGCCGCAGCCAGCCCTTGGCCATGCTGCACGCGTTCGATCAGCCGGTGATGGAAACCAATTGCGAACGCCGCACGCTGTCGACGGTGGCGACGCAATCGCTGATGCTCATGAACAGCGACTTTGTCGTGCAGCAATCCAATTACCTGGCAGCGCGCGTGCGCAAGCTGACGCAGGGTGACGCTGCCGAGCGAATTCAAGCGGCATGGAAGCTGGCATTCGGCCGAAGTGCCCAGCCCGCCGAGATCGAGCGTGCCACGCGCTTCCTGGCGGACCAGACCGTGCAGCCGCCGGGCGAGCAAGGCGCCGATCCGCTGGCCAGCTTGTGTCAGATTCTGCTGAGCGCGAACGAATTTTTGTATGTCGATTGAGTGCCGTCCAAGCTGAGGTTCAAATCCATGTCGCAATTCGCTCGGAAATCACGGCGCGAGTTTCTCTCCGAGAACGCGCTGGGCATGGGCAGCGTGGCGCTCGCATGGCTCATGAACGAACAAGGTCTGCTCGCGACCCCACACATGCCGCGCACGAATCTGGCGGTCGATCTCCAGCCGCGTCCGCCGCACGCTCCGCCGCGGGCACGCGCCATGATCTCGCTCTTCATGCACGGTGGGCCCAGCCACGTCGACTTGTTTGATCCCAAGCCCGAGCTCACCAAACATAGCGGCAGCGACTACTCGGGCGAGATCGTGTACAGCTTCGCCAATCGGGCCAGCAAGAAACTGCTCGGCACGCCTTGGAAATTCGAGAAGCACGGCCAGTCTGGCACCGAGATCTCCGAGCTCTTGCCGCACATCGCCGGCATCGTCGACGACATCGCGGTGGTCCGCTCGATGAACACGGGCTTCAATGGCCACGAGTCGTCGATCTGGTACATGAACACGGGCAAATCGCAGCCCGGCCGGCCGGCGCTGGGCAGCTGGCTCACCTATGGGTTGGGGTCCGAGAGCCAGAACCTGCCCGCCTACGTCGTGCTCACCGACCCGGACGGACACCCGGTGGATGGCGTGCGGAATTGGTCGAACGGTTGGCTGCCGCCCTTGTTTCAAGGCACGGTCATTCGGCCCCGCGAACCGCGGATATTGAATCTCGACCCGCCAGCGCACTTGCGCGGAGTGCGGCAGCAGCAGAACCTGGCACTGTTGGCCGATCTGAATCGCGAGCATCTGTCGCGGCATCCGGCCGAAGCCGATCTCGAAGCCCGCATTGCCAGCTATGAGCTCGCGGCGCGCATGCAAACCGCGGCCAAAGAGGCGCTCGACATCTCCAGCGAAAGCGAAGCTACCAGGCAACTGTATGGGCTCGACGACCCGGCCACGGCCGAGTATGGCACGCGCTGCTTGATTGCGCGGCGGCTGGTCGAGCGCGGCGTGCGCTTCGTGCAGCTGTTCTTGGGCGGGCAGCCCTGGGACAACCACAACGACATTCGCGGCACCCTGCCGAAGATTTGCCGGCGCACCGACAAGCCGAGCGCGGCCCTCGTGAAAGACCTCAAGGCGCGCGGGCTGCTCGACACCACGCTCGTGCATTGGGGAGGCGAAATCGGACGCCTGCCCGTCACCGAAGGCGAAGGCGACAAATGCGGCCGCGACCACAACGGGCAAGGTTTCAGCATGTGGCTGGCCGGCGGCGGCATCAAGGGCGGAATCACCTACGGCCAGACCGACGAGTTCGGCCATCGCGCGGCCGTCGACCCGGTCGGCCCCAATGATTACCAGGCCACCCTCATGCACCTGTTTGGGCTGGACCACACGCGCTTGGCCTATCAATACAACGGCCAAGAACAAAAACTGACCGACAATCGCCCGTGCCGCGTGGTCAGCGAGTTGATTGCCTAATTCACTCCGCTGCCTTCACCAGCCGCTTGCCGGTGTTGTCACCTTCGAGCATGCCGATGAATGCCCGCGGCAGGTTCTCAAAACCCTCGACGATGTCTTCCTTGTACTTCAGCTTGCCTTCGCGAATCCAAGCGGCCATCTCCACGGCCGCCTCTTGAAACTTGTCCGCGAACTGAAAAACCAAAAAGCCTTCCGCGCGGGCTTGCTTCACGATCAGCGCCCACAGCCAGCGCGGGCCGGTTTCGGGCTTCTCCAGGTTGTACTGCGAAATCTGCCCGCAAATCGACAGCCGCGCGTGCACGTTGAGCAGCGGAATCACGGCATCGGTGATCGGCCCGCCGACGTTGTCGAAGTACACGTCGATGCCTTTGGGGCACAGCGGCTTGAGCGCCTCGACATAGTTCTTGGTGGTCTTGTAGTTAAACGCGCCGTCGAAGCCCAGGTCGTCGAGCACATAGCGCACCTTGTCATCACCCCCGGCGATGCCCACCGCGCGGCAACCTTTGATCTTCGCGATCTGGCCGACGATCGACCCGACGGCGCCGGCCGCGCCCGAAACCACGACTGTCTCGCCCGGCTTGGGCTGCCCGATGTCCAAGAGGCCGAAATACGCCGTGAGACCGGGCATGCCCAACACACCCAGCGCCGTCGAGATGGGCGCGATCGATGGATCGACTTTGCGCACGCCTTTGCCGTTGGAGATCGTATATTCCTGCCAGCCAAATTCGCCTTGCACGATATCGCCGGTGTGGAATCGCGGATGGCTGCTCTCGACCACGCGGCTAACGACGCCGCCTCCCATCACCCCGCCAATCTCCACCGGCGCGGCATAGCTCTTGGCATCATTCATGCGGCCACGCATGTACGGGTCGACCGAGATGTACAGGCTTTCTAGCAGCATCTCGCCGACGTTGGGCTTGAGCACCGGGCTCTCGACCAGGTTGAAATCCGATTCCTTGGGCATGCCGACAGGCCGGCGGGCAAGCGTGAACTTGCGATTGATGGTGGCTGGCATAA
>DATJEN010000019.1:0-10329 GCA_035496575.1 Pirellulales bacterium | reverse complement strand
CGTGTCGAGCGCTCGGCGTGAGCTCGCGCTAAAGGGGTTGAGTCTCGGCTCGAATGCCCCGCCGTCCGAAAAATCGGCATGCGCCGCATTCGGCACCGATACCAGCGAGCCGTGCGGGTTGGCCGCGATGATCTCCTCCGTCCGCGCGCCAATCGTCCGCTCTTTGCCGATATACAAAAACGGCTGAGGCGGCGGCTCTTCGTCCGCGCGCGTCGAGTATGGGCCGCCCGAGTGCAGCCCATCGAGGTTGATGCCCGAGCGCAGCCGCGCGTCGCTGGCACAGGCGCGGGCCGCGGTGTGTCCGCCGCGCGAATGCCCCATGGCTGCGACGCGGCCGAGATCCAATCTGCCGGCCAGCGCATTTCCGTCGCGCGCCATCTCGGCCATGCGATCGAGAATGAACCGCAAATCGGCCGCGCGTTCGTCCACCCGCAAATTACTCTCCTCGCCGGGCTGGGTGCTCGTGTATCCTGCGACGGTGTCATCCATCAGGCGCACCGCCATCACGTCGTAAGGATGATTCACGCCGACCACGACAAAGCCATGGCTGGCCAGTTCCTCGCCATGCGCTGCATAGAGCTCCACGTTGGTCCCGTTCCCCGGCGAGAACAACACCACCGGCAGCGGCGCGGCGATCTGTGCTGGGTCGGCGTCGATCCGCGCGCGGCTGAGAATTTGGCCGAGGCCCCACGCCTCGAGACTCGACAGCACTCCCGCGCGGACGGCTTCGTCCTTGGTGCGCGCGATCTCGGGGTAATACGTAGCTGGCTGCCCGGTACCTGGTTTGGCGGGATACCACACCTCGGCGATGATTTCGCGGTTCCGCTCGGGATGAAAGCGTTCGGGCCGCGACGAATCGACCCATGCCAGCCGCGTGCGGCCAACCGCGTGCGGCCCCGTCGGCGGCAAGACCTCGAGCCGGCCAGCCGTGGCGGCGACCCATAGCGTGGCCGCGGCCAGTGCCACAGCCAAGAAGATGCAATTCGGTCGGTTTCTCAACATCTGGTCAGCTCCAGCGAATAACAAGGCAATCGCACCATAGGGCCGCAAGCCCGTCCGGTATTTCGGCAGTTGTAGGCGAGTTCTTGGCTGCTCGCACTAGCGCGAAGCAAAATGTTGCGTTTGTTCAAAACGCAAATAGGGACGTGACTTGCCCGAGGGCAAAGTCGCAATTAAAACCGCGTTCGACCCGTTCGTTCATCAGCAGCAATAGGACACATCCATGTTGAGGCGATCAAGTAATTCCGTTCGTGCAGAGCGCCCCGTTGGGGCTTTGGCGATGGTGAGCGCGGGGAGAGACCAGGGGCGATGCCCCTGGCTGTGGCAGGACGGGCCGTTGGCCCTCACGAGCGAATGAACGTGCCGGAATCCAGAGGCGAAACAAGCACCGCGCGAGTCGCATTATCGCTCGTGGTACTGACGCTCTTGTTGATTCGCACCCAAGCGGTCACGGCCGCGGAGTTGTCGAGCCAGCGGGTCGAAGCCATCGCGACGAAGGTGAACGAGTTCATGGCCGCGCGGCGCGTGCCGGGGATGTCCCTGGCCGTGGTGGCCGATGGCCAGCTCGTGCACGAGCGCGGCTTTGGGCTGGCCGACCTGGAGAACCAGGTTCCGGCCAGCGGGGACACGGTGTATCGCCTGGCCTCGATCTCAAAAATGCTTACCGCCGTGGCGGCCATGCAGTTGGTCGAGCAAAACAAGCTCGATCTCGACGCGCCCATTCAAAAATACGTGCCTGGTTTTCCGGAAAAGCAAGCGCCGATCACGGCCGCGCTGCTGCTCAAGCACCAAAGCGGCATCCGACACTACAAGGGTGAGGAGGTCCGCAGCGTTGTCTTCTATAGCCGAGTGGGCGAGGCTCTCAAGATTTTTCAGGATGATCCGCTGTTGTTCGCGCCGGGCGAAAAGTTCTCGTACACGACCTACGGGTTCAATCTGCTGGGCACGGCGATCGAAGGCGCCTCGGGCACGGATTATGTCAGCTACGTGCAAGAGCACGTGTGCCGCCCGGCCGGCATGCGCAGCATCCAGCCCGACAATTCCTTCAAGATCATTCCGCACCGTGCGGCGGGGTACCGCATGAAGACGCCGGCCAAGGACGCTGAGCTGCTTAATGATTTTGCGGTAGACGTGACGAACAAGATCCCCGGCGGCGGATGGTGTTCCACGCCCGGCGATCTGGCGCGCTTCGCGATCGCGCTGATGGATGCGAAGCTGGTCTCGCGCGAGACGCTCGAGCGAATGTGGACCGTGCAGAAGACCGCCGATGGCAAAAACACGCCGTGCGGACTTGGATGTTTCCTGACGAATATGGACGGTCAACGGCTTGTCTCGCACTCTGGCGGCCAGCCGAAGGTCTCTACGTTCCTGGTACTCGCTCCGGACAAGCGACAGGCCATCGCGGTGATGTGCAACTTGCGAGACACGCCGCTCGAGCCCCTTGCGCGCGACCTGTTGAAAGCCGCTGGAGAATAGTCGGCTAGCGCAGTTCCAACTGCGATGGCGGAGCGACCAGCTCTTGCTTGTGCTTAGAGACGAGCTCGCGAATGGCCGCGACGGCATCGGAGTGCTCTTTGGCCACGTCGAATCGCTCCGATGGATCGACCTCCAGATCGAACAGCAGCGGCGGGTCATGTTGCTCGGGCTCGGGTTCACCGTAGCCGGCCTGCGTCATGAAATGCGCTTTCCACCGCCCTTGCCGCGCGGCCATGAGCTGAGAACCGCGATAGTAGAGCATCGACTGCCGAGGGCTTTTGCCGTTGTCAAAAAGCACACCGCGGAGATCGAAGGTATCGAGCGTGCGGTCGGTCGGCAGTGGAATTCCGGCCAGAGCGTAGATGGTCGCGAAAAGATCCATGCTCGAAACCAGCTCGGCCGTCACGCGACCCGGCGCAATTCTGCCGGGCCACCACGCAATGGCCGGCTCGCGCATACCACCTTCCCAAGTGCTTCCTTTGCCGCCCCGCAACAGGCCCGCCGATCCGCCCTCCTGGTTCTTGATCAGCCACGGCCCATTGTCGCTCGTGAAAAAGACGAGCGTTTGTTCGTCGATCTCCAGTTCGCGCAAGGTCGAAAGCACCTGTCCGACGCTCGCGTCCAGCTCCTCGACCACGTCGCCATAAAGTCCTCGGCGGCTCTTGCCGCGAAAATCATTCGAGGCAAAAAGCGGCACGTGCGGGAAATTGTGTGCCAGATACAAGAAGAACGGCCCGCCGCGATGACTGCGAATGAAGCTGACGGCTTCGGCCGTGTACCGCGTGGTGAGGGTTGTTTGATCGGTGTTCTCCTCGATCACCTGGTTATCGCGCAGGATCGAAGTCGGCTTCATGTCGTTGCTGTACGGAATGCCGTAATAGGCGTCGAAACCATGCCGCAACGGCAAGAATGCCGGCCGGTTGCCCAGGTGCCACTTGCCGACACATGCCGTCGCGTACTTGGCTGATTTCAGACCTTCGGCAATCGTCGTTTCATTCTCGGGCAGCCCGCCTTTCGAATCGGGAAACAACACGCGCCGCTTGTCGCTGCACATTCCGTTGCGAATCGGCAGCCGCCCGGTGAGTAGGGCCGCGCGACTGGGCGTGCAAACGCATTCGGCCACATAGAACTGCGTGAAGCGCAGCCCTTCGCGAGCCATGCGATCGAGATTGGGAGTGGAGATCGTGGGATGGCCATAGCACCCTAAATCTCCATAACCCAGGTCGTCGGCCAAGATGATGATGACGTTCGGCGGCTGCTCGCCTTTCGGTTTGCCTTCTTGCGCGAACGAAAGCACGGCCTGGACGCAGGCCAACGCGATTATCAGTGCGCGCATGAGCCTCGCACGCAGCGTGTGGAGCTGCGCGCGTAACTGGGGATGGTTTTGAGAGCGGGCCATCACGCGAGCACCGGACAAGCGTCGAACCAATTTCGTCCCTGAGCTTCTATCCAGTCGCTACAAACCGTGGGACCCCATAACCCAGGCTCATAAACCTGGAGGGCCGGCGTGTCGCCTTGCTGCCAAGTTGCGGCGATCGGATCGATGATGCCCCAGGCCAGCTCGACTTCGTCCGCACGCGAGAACAAGCTGGCATCCCCTTGCATCACGTCGAGCAACAGCCGCTCGTAAGCTTCCGGCATAACGCCCGGAAAGTCTCGGTTGAAGCTGAATTCCAGGTCGGTCATGCGCAGCTTCATGCCGGCGTCGGGCACCTTGGTTTGAAAGTGCAACTGGATGCCTTCGGCGGGCTGAATTTGGATCACCAGGCGGTTGGCATCGCAGATCGTGTCGCGCTCGGAGGCGAACACCATGTGCGGCGGACTGCGAAACTGAATGACGATTTGCGTGGTGCGGCAGGACATGGCCTTCCCGCTGCGCAGATAGAAGGGCACTCCCTGCCAGCGCCAATTGTTGATTGCCAGCTTGATCGCGCCGAAGGTGGCCGTATGGCTGTCTGGTTTGACGCCCTTTTCATTGAGGTAACCGTCGTATTGTCCGCGCACGGTGTCGCGCGCGACCTCGGCTTGTGTGAGCGGCGGAATCGCGCTTAAGACTTTTACCTTTTCGTCGCGAACCGCCTCGGCCTCGAACCGCACCGGCGATTCCATGGCGGTGGCCATCAGCAGTTGCAGCAGGTGATTTTGGAACATGTCGCGCAGGATGCCGGTCTCGTCGTAGAACGCGCCGCGGCGGCCGATCTTCACCTCCTCGGCGACGGTGATCTGCACGTTGTCGACATAATTCCGGTTCCACACCGGTTCGAAGATGGTGTTGGCAAATCGCAGCACCAAGATGTTCTGCACCGTCTCTTTGCCCAGGTAGTGATCGATGCGATAGACCTGCTTCTCGTGGAAAACGCGGTGCACCGCGTCATTCAAGTGGCGCGCGGTGTCGGCATTGGTGCCGAACGGCTTTTCGATCACGATCCGTCGCGGGCCGGCCGTTTCGTCCGCCAGGCCTGACGCGCCCAGCCGCGCCACCGCCTCTTCGTAGAACTGCGGCGCGGTGGCCAGGTAATAAATCCGCGTGCCTTGTCGGCCGGCTTCGAGCTCGTCGATGCGCTTCGCGAGCTTGGTAAAGTCGGCGTCGTTGTTCAAGTCGCCGGGAACGTAATGCACGTTCGCGGCGAATTGGCCCCACGCGGCGGTGTCGAACTCGCGACCGTTGTACTTTTGCGTCGACTCGCCCAGTGACGCGCGAAAGGCCTCGTCGGTGAACGCGGTTCGCGAGAAGCCGACGATCTGCGTGTCTTTCGGCAACCGCTGCTTGCGCTGAAGCTGAAACAATGCCGGAATGAGCTTCCGGCTGGTCAGATCGCCCGAGGCGCCAAAGATCACCAGCGTCACACCCATGGCGCTCTCATCTGTGGAGGAGGAATCAATATCGAAGCGGGCTCAAGGAACCTAGGCGGCGGCCAGGTCCGCGGCGATCCACTCGCGCGCACGTTCGGCCTTTGTTTCGTCGAAGTATTCGATTTTGGCTTTGGTGAATGGCTTGCAGAACTTCGCCATGCCAGCTTCCCACTTGCTATCGCCCACGAGCGCCAGCCGCTCGATATCGCCGAAATGCTTGACGTCGAATTTGATATCTTCCCACAAGGCACCCATTTCCCAGCCATGAAAATCGTGCATCGCGACCAGGATGCGGATGCGGCCGTGATCCTTGATCAGCTTTTCCACCCGCGGCACGAACTCCTGATAGTCCTCTTTGCTCAGCTTGCCGCTGATCTTCACGTTCAGAATTTTTCCACCCGCTTGTTCACTCAGGCTCAGCATGGTCCGATCTCCTTCTGAAGCGTACGCGTAATTCGGCTAGCCCGACGACGGGCGGAGTGCGACGGCCATCATTTTCCTGGAAGTTGCGCGGCAAGCAAGGGGCTACCCGCTGCCGGCGTGCCGACCGATTACAGCGTCGGTTGGCGCTTGGACCCGCTCAACAGCGCATCGAGCGAGTCGCCGGGCCCGAGTGCATCGCCCCCGTGGTGGATCGTGGAAGCCAGCGCGGCCAGATCGGCGCGCAAGGTGAGCTCGAGCATATAGGCAATTGCGCACCCCAATAGCCCGATGGCTCCCAGGCCGCCGATCACCGCCCGATGCAAATCGTGACGCGCAAGCACAAGCGACGCCAGCGCCACGAACGGCACCGAAAAGGTGGCCGCCAAAAAAATGCGGTTTCGCCGGGCCACGTCAGCCAGCTCTTCCACGTCGCGGGCAGAAGCCGTGCGTGCTCGCAACAACCAGGGATGGCAGTATCGGACCGACAAGTAGGTCACGACATAATAGCTTTGCGTGGCCGAAATCATGCCGCACAACAAGTTAGAGACGATGAAGTGGGCGACATCCCAACCGGTAAGCTGAGTTGTGTCGCCCGCGCCGAAATAAATCCAACCGGGAACCACAAAACCCGAAATCGTCCACAGCACGGCTGTAATCGCGGCGGTCGCGCGACCCAGCGTCAGCGAGCGGCGCGCCATCTCGATGGTGGGCGGGGGGTCGACTTTCTTGCCGCCGGCCAGCCGCGCCAGCGCCATGAAGACCGGCCCACGCGTCGTGCAGACGTAGCCCAAGCCGATCGTGTACGCGACCAAATTCACGCCCAGGATTTCTCCCTGGAAGACTCGTTGATCTTCGGGCCCCAGCTTGTCGACAATCTCAGCCCAGTTGTAAGCGATGTTCACCATGCACATTACCACATTGGGCAGCAGGCCGATCGACAGCGTGGCGGCAACCGGATGTCGCTTCAGCAGCGAGCCGCCCCGAGCGCGGCTGTGCAGAAGGGAGTGCGCCCGCGGTTGCAGACACAGCTCGAGATCGCGCGCCAGTTCGCTGGCCGAGCCTTGCCGGTCGGCCGGATCGGGCGACAGGGCCTTTAAGAGCACGTCCAGAATGATCACAGGGCAATTGGCCGCGGCGGCGGACCTGACTTCCGGCGAGACGCCCGCGCGCCGTAGCGCCGTCATGCCCTTGAGCGCCTGCGACCAATCTTTAGTCAGCGCCGCGTCCTCAAACGGCCTGCGCAGCGTGAGCAATTCCCACAGCAGAACCCCCAGCGAAAAAACATCCGCGCGCGCATCCAGCTCATCGGGCAGGCGCTCGTGCGCGGGATCGTAGGCCTCGAGCTGTTCGGGCGACATATAGGCCAGCGTGCCGCCGAAGTAAGCCGCTGGAGTCGCGCCATCCAGCTTCGAAAAGCTGATGTTGAAGTCCGCGAGCTTCGGTTGCCCATCGGCCGCCAGCAGCACGTTGGCCGGCTTGATGTCGCGATGCAAGATGCCGTGTCCGTGAGCATGGGCCAGGGCAGCGGCCAGCCGGGCGCCCATCCAACACACCACCTCGGGCCAGTTTGCGCTCTGCAAGCGGTAGCGAGTCAGCGAGTCGAGCGGCGGCTCTTCGCCATTACGCACCAAACTTCGATCGACCCCGGCCAGAAGCGCGCGCCCGGTACGCTCGTTCGGCGGCAGCGTGCGCGCGTGCTCGATGACGCCTTGCAGCGTGCCGCCGGGCACGTACTGCATGTAAAGCAAGCGCAGCTTCGATTCGGGCATCAGCCGCTGGTCGAACACGCGCACGATGTGCGGATGTTCGAGTTGCGCGAGCGTCTGCGGCTCCAGGCTGCGGTCGCGCGAGATCTTGAGGGCAACGGTCCGCTGCATGGATCGCTGCCGGGCGCGGAAGACCGTGGCAAACGCTCCTTTCCCCAGCGCCGACATCAGTTCAAAGTCGTCGACTTGCTGGCCGGCCTCGAAGGTCGGCATCTTCTCGGCCGAGAGCAAGGCGGTCGATTGGGTGGGAGCATCGATTTGCAACAAGCGCTGCAGCTCGTCGGCTCGACTGGGGAACCTGCGGCAATATTCACTAAGCCCGACGTCGTCGCCGTGCTGTTTGCGAATGTGGTATTCCTCGTAAATGATGTCGCAGGGCAGGCCGTCATCCGCGAGTTCCGGGAATTCCGCGACATACTCTTCGATCGACTTGGGCCAGCGGCGGCCCTGCCAGCGATACTCAAGATCGACCTTGATGGTCTCCACCAGCGTCAGCCGCCGCAGGGCAGGGGGGCTCAAGGGCACGAAATCGGCGAGAGTCGGTGGCTCCTTAGCGTCTTGCCAGGCGGTCACAAAGGCGTCGATGTGGACCGAGAGCTGCTCCCAAACGAGCGAAGCATTGATGGCGGTGGATTGGTCGGTGGCTTGCGACATGGAGCCCAAAGTATAGCAGGCGCAGCGAGCGTGTTGGGCTCGCGCAGAAGACGACTTCCCCCGTGGTCACCGCGCGCAAAAAAAGCGGTGCCCGGCTTTTACACCGGACACCGCTTGTTGAGACCGAACTTTTCGGAACTAGCGAGCCTGGCTTTCCAGGGCCGCACGGTCGATACCGGCAAGGTTGTTGGTCTTGTCGGATTCAACCACCGCATCGTCCGGATCGACGAGCACCAGCAGTCGGTCGAACGCACCTTGCGAGCCGTTGCTGCTCACCAGCCGCATGGCCGAGACCGGCAGCCGCAGGGCCATTTCCTTCGTTTCACCAGCGCTCAGGCCTGGAACTTCGATGACCGCACGGGGAGCATCGTCGTTCAGCGAGCCAGCCGCGGCGAAGATCGCCACCCGGAAGGCACCAGCGTTTGCAGTGCCTTGGTTGCGAAAACGGACCGCATACGCCGGGCCAGCCGCAACCGTAGCACGATCAATCATCCGCACGTCCTCGAGCACCAGGTCGACGCTGCCGGTACCGACAGGCTGAGCCTGCGTGGCTTGGGCATAGCTCTGGTAGCTCTGCGTGGCCGGCGCTTCGTAGACCGGAGCCGGTTCCGCATAGCCGCCGCCAGCATATCCACCGCCGCCGTAGCCGCCGCCACCGTATCCACCGCCCCATCCGCCCCACGGGACCACGCCGATCCACCACGGAGAACAATGATCATGTTTGTCCATGCCCGGGTCGGTCGGAGTCGTTGGAGTCGTCCCTTTTCCTGGATCGGTCGGGGTGGTGCCTTTGCCAGGATCGGTGGGAGTCGTGCCTTTGCCCGGATCGATCTTGCCGGGATCAATTTTGCCCGGATCGATCTTGCCCGGATCCTTAACCTTGCCCGGATCGATCTTGCCTGGATCAATTTTTCCAGGCATGCCTGGATCTTTGACCTTGGTGGGATCAAATTTCCCGGCTGGATCCTTCAGGATGTCGCCGATCTTGGAGTTCTTCTTCGCGTCAAAGGGTCCGCCGGTCTTGAAGGGACCTGCCGGATCGTTGGGATTGGGGATCTTGTTAGTCGGAGAGCTGGGCAGCTTTTGGGTGATCTTCGACTTGTCGAGGATGCCTACTTTGCTCAGCGCGTCCGAATTCGAAAGCTTCTTGGCATTGCCCAGCATCGAGCTGTCTTTGCCGACCTTCTTGAACAGGTCGGACGACTTTAGCTGGCCGAATGACTTGCTCGTAAGCTTGCTCGCGTTCAACGAGGACTTCATCGTGCCGAAGCTCGAGCTGTTCAGCTTCTGAACGCCAAGCGACTTCACGTTGCCGAAATTCTTATTCACGAGATTGGCTTGTCCGCTCTTCAAGGCCGGTTGTTTGGCGATCATTTTGGGAGCGAAGTTCTTCACGGCCATGCTCTTGGCCCCAGAAAAGCTCTTGCCGCCACCAAAACCCTTGCCGCCGCCGCCACCGCTCTTGGCGAAGGTGACGTTCGTCATGGCCAAAGCAGCCACTATGGTCGCGAAGAAACGATTGCGGAAGGTGTTGAATCGAATCGTCATGGCTCACACTCACTTTCTTGGTTCGAAGTTTGTTTTCGTGGGCCCGCGTCACATCGCTGGGTCCCGCACTACGATGCCAAGCGTGAGCGGCGGGGAAGTGTTACAGGAAAAGAGGGGTCAGGGGTCAAGGATCAGCGGGCGGGGATTGGAATTCGGGCATTCTTTACCCCGACCCCTAATCCCCAATCCCTGACCCCTGAGCGGGCAGCAGCTCATCGCGGCGCGTCTTCCGGCCCCAGGATCTGCTGCAATTTCGCGAGCGATCGAGTCAACATGACGCGCACCGAGCCATCGGACTTGCCCATCCGCTGGGCAATTTCCTTCGAGGGTAGCCCGTCGATATAGCGCAGCCGCAGGGCCTCGCGCTGGTCGTCCGGCAGAGAAGCCAGGGCCTGGATCAGGCGCACCTCATGACCCTTGCGCGAAAGGGCCGCAGTCGGAGAGGTCATCGATGCAACCAACAGATCGATGATGGCGGCGTGCTGGCTGTCGCCGCCCGGGCTGCCCAGGGGGACTTCGCGGCCGGCGTCGCGCTTCTGGGCCCCGAAAAAGCGGCGGTGAGCGTCGATGATTCTGTGCTCGGCGATCTGGCACAACCAGTTGAATGGCT
>DATJEN010000018.1:0-7102 GCA_035496575.1 Pirellulales bacterium | reverse complement strand
GGACTCAAGTGGCCGCGCCGCGCGGCCACTTCGAGCGGAGGCTGCACATGCCACAACCGCGCAAAGGGCTTCCGCAGCTCGGCCTGGGGGTCGGGCTGCGGACGGTCCACTTCTCGCATATCCTCGAGCATTGGCCCGACGTCGATTGGTTCGAGGTTATCACCGAGAACTTCATGGACTCGGCCGGCCGGCCGCGCTACGTGCTCGATCAGATCGCCGAGCGCTACCCGACGGTCATGCATGGCGTGTCGCTGTCGATCGGCAGCACCGACCCGCTCAACTTCGAGTATCTGGCCAAGCTCAAGCGGCTAGCGGACGAGATCCGACCGCGCTGGATTTCGGACCATCTATGCTGGACGGGCGTGTTGGGCTTGAACGCTCATGACCTGCTGCCGATCCCGCTCAACGAGGAGACGCTATCCCATGTCGTGGCGCGGATTAAGACCGTGCAGGACTATCTGGAGCGTCCGCTCGTGCTCGAGAACCCCAGCACGTATGTGACTTTCGCCGCCTCGACGATGAGCGAATGGGAATTCCTGTCGCGGATGGCCGCGGAGGCTGACTGTGGACTGCTGTTGGACGTCAACAACGTGTATGTATCGAGCGTGAATCACGATTTCGATCCGCGCGAGTACATCGAAAACGTGCCCCACGATCGGATCGTGCAGTGCCACCTGGCCGGCCACACCGATTGTCGCACGCACCTGATCGACACGCACGATGACCATGTCATCGATCCGGTGTGGGAGCTATATCGACTGGCGCACCTGAAGACCGGCGGCATCTCCACGTTGTTGGAGTGGGATGCCAAGATCCCCGAGTTTCCGGTGTTGCACGCGGAAGTCAAAAAGGCCCGCCAGTACATGCAAGAGCTGCCAGGGGCACTAGCGGCCGCCCTGCCGCCGCGACCGGCGGTTGCGCGTGAGGATGCCGGGGTTTCCAACCCAATCGCCTACCTGGTGGCCGAATCGAGATGAAGCCCCTTGCGCCCAAGCTGGCCGAAGTCGAACGCTGGATGCAAAGCGTGATCATGCATCCCGGCGGAGTGGCCGAAGGCATCGCGTCCGACGAGGCACGGCGGCACCTGGATGTCGGTGCCGGTGAGCTCGAAGCGGTGATCAACCGATCACGAGATCTCACGGCTGAAGAGCGCCTCGAGATTTATGTGGATGCCTATCACGAGCGGCTGCTGGAGTGCCTGGCCGAGGAATTCGCGGCCACCCGTGGCGCACTGGGCGATGACCTGTTTCACGCCGTGGCGTTCGGTTATCTAGAGAGCCATCCGTCGCGCAGCTACACGCTGCATGCTTTGGGGGCCAACTTCCCCCAATATCTCGAAGAAACGCGGCTGCACGAGTGTGCCCCTCCGCCCGCTGCGCCGCCGGACTGGGGAGAGATCGTCGTCGAAATCGCGCGCTTCGAGCGGCTCGAGCGCGACGTTTTCGATGGGCCAGGCACCGAGCGCGAGGGGACCCTCGACGAGCAGGGGCTAGCGAAAATCGCGTCGGCGGATTGGGGTACGTTGCGATTTGTGCCGGCCCCCTGCCTGCGGTTGTGCCAATTCGCACATCCGGTGCACGAATGGGCCCGGGCCTTTCGGCGGGACGAGCAGACGCTGCCCTTCGAATCGCGGGATGTTCGCCTGGCCATCAGCCGCCGTGACTATGTGGTGGCGGTGGCGGAGCTTGCGCCGGCCGAGCACCAACTGCTAGGCGCGCTGGTTGCTGGCCGCCCCCTGGGCCAGGCTCTGGACAGCCTGGTCGCGTCGGGCGCGGTTCTTGATCCGGCCCTTGAGTCGGAACTGGGGTCTTGGTTCGCAGCCTGGGCACGCGCAGGATACTTCGTGCGCGTCGGCTAAAGCGGTTCGCGAATGAGCGGCTCCAAAATCCGCGCGTTCGCGCGCGCCCCCACCAGAACCGCTCCAATTACCCAGGTGTTCAATTGCACTGATAGCCAAGACTTTTTTGGTTCTGCGGGAATAACCTGCGGCGCCGGTTGCGAAGAGTGGACGCCATGGTCGAGAGCTCGGCTGTGGCATCCGCGTTGATGGGTCCGGATGCGATCGAAAGAGGGGAGCTGGGCTCGAGACTGCCTGGGCCAGGCTGACCGGCCGGGGGTGTTTCCACTAGGTGTCCCATCGTCCGTTGAATGGCGTGGCGGCCCTCGTGGAGATGCGCAAGCTTTTCCGCGTTTTTCGCGTGTTTTGCCTTGCCAGCACTTGAAACCCTGTGTTTCTTCTGCGCATATGGAAGGATTGAGCCTTTCGGTTACGTCGAGGGAACCGGCGTAATCCTCATACCGCTTCACTCACGGGTCGTCACTTCGGGGTTATCGCATCGCGTGGGGATTCCCTGCGCGCGTGTCGCCCAGTGCGCCCAGAAAAATTGCGTTCGAAAATCGTTCCAAGCATAATCGTCTGATTCGTCGCTACTTACGACGAACGCCCCCCTCCACTGGCAGCCAACCACCACGACAGAAAGCTCCTTGCAATGGCCATCCGGCACACCAAGTCGACGCGAAGGTCCAAACGTCTCGCGGGGTTCCTGGATATTACGCACAATGTGCCAAATCTCACCCCCCGCTCGTTGCGGCTCGAGCCTTTCGAGGAGCGCATCTTATTCGCGCTCAATCCGCACCTGGTCGCGATCCTGCCGAACCCGTCGGCGGTGCTCACGGACGGCCAAACGCTGCATTCGGCTCCTACTGAACTCACCTTTCGCTTCGATAGCAATATCGATCCGGCTTCCCTGTTGAGCAACCCTCTGCAGCCCGGCATTCAGTTGCGCCGTGCCGGTGTGGATGGCTTGATTGGCACCCCTGACGATCCGCTGGTTGTGCCGTCGTACATGGCGATTGGCGACAATCCGAACGAAGTCATCGTGCGCTTTGCGCAGACCTCGTCGCGCCAGCCGTTCACGCTGGCTGACGGGACGCCGCTACCCGACTCGAACCTTTTGGATCCGACGCTCCCCAACGACCTGTACCAGATTCGTATCGTGGGCGCGGGCGCGAATCCGCTGCGCGGCACCAATGGCGCGGCGTTCAACGCTGGCGTGGATGTCACGCAAAAGTTCACGCTCGATTTGGGAGCGCAAGTCGTCGCGGTCGTGCCACAGCCGATTACGCGCGGCAACGATGGCAAGCTCGCGCAGAATCTCGACCAGATCGTGGTGTATTTCAATGCCAACGACACCCTCGATTTGGCTTCGGCAAGGAACGTGGCCAACTACGAGCTCATTCCCACCATGAACGGGGCCGAGGCGCCCATCACGCAATCGATCAAGAATCCAGTCACCGTCGACTACGACCCCAACGCTCACAACGGCGTGGTCACGCTCACGTTTGCGCCCGGCGTGCTGTCGACCACGATTAACGTGCCGACGACCGCCGGCATCTATCGCTTGCGGATCGGCAATAGTGAACCGTTGCCGGTCGCGACACAGGATCTGGGCGTTGGGACGGCCGGATCGAGCCTGGCGACCGCACGCGTGCTGGGCACTCTTTTCCCCTCCTTGCAAGGAACGCAGAGCGTGTCGGTGGAAGGCACGATCGCCGGCAGCCCCGTCAACGTGGTCTATCCCGGCAGCGACGCGGAGCCGGGCATCCGCAACATCAACAATGAAAGCCATGTCACGATCGCGCCGAGCGTCGATGGTGTCGTGCCGGTCTATTTCTACAACTTCCAGCAAGTGATCGGCACCGTGGGGGGCGCAACCGCCTTCAACTCGATTACCGAAGCCCAAAAGGAGCGGTTTCGCGAGGCCCTCTCCTATTATGGCGCTTACCTGGGAGTCGAGTTCGTTGAAACCTCCGATTCGGGCCTGACGTTCGCGACGGGCGACACGCGCGCGGTCAGTCCGAACGTGCAACCCGCGGCAATCCAGGGCGCTGCTCGCACGGCCGGCACGAGTCCCTTGGCCGTGGTGAACGCGGGCGTCGATTGGGGTAAGAGCGAGGCCGGCGGCAGCTACTTCCGCGAGGTGATGGACCTGGTCGGCAAGATGCTGGGGTTGGGCGACACCGACGAGGCCCCGCCCTTGAATTCCGTCGGCGATAGCGCGCCCTTGGGAGACTCGGCGGAGGCCGAGCCCGTCTTCCCGGGCAACTCGGACATTCTGCTGGGCCAGTACTTGCACCCGCCGGTCGGCAACGACATCAACCTGTACCGCTTTGCTTTGCCGCGCGCCGGCCAGATCAACCTGGAAACTCTGGCCGAGCGTCTGCCCAGTCAAGATCCAAACGATCCGGTTCTCGACAGCGTCATTTCCGTCTTCGACTCGACCGGCAAACTCATTGCGCGCAACGACGATTATTACGGAACGGATTCGTTCTTGCAGCTACAGCTCTCGGCGGGCACCTATTACGTCGGCGTCACGAGCAAGGGCAACACCAACTTCGATCCCACCATTGCAGGCACTGGCTTTGGCGGCACGACCCAAGGGCAATATCAGCTCAAGCTGAGCTTCACGCCCACGCCGGCCGCCGGCATTCGTGATACGTCGCAGACGCTGATTGACGGCGATGGCGACGGCACGCCCGGTGGGACATTCAACTTCTGGTTCCGACTGGCGGATCCCAACACGTCAGCCACGGTCCACACGATCTATGTCGACAAAGTGTCGGCCGGCGGCCCCGGCCTGCTGGGTACCTTAGCGAACCCTTACACAAACATCGGCGACGCGCTTGCTCACGCGATACCGGGTGACGTGGTGCGCATCGTCGGCAATGGCGGCGCCGACAAGACGCTGTCGACGATCGGTGACAACCAGTCCTACAACATCGGCTTCGACAACATCGGCCAGCCGCTCTCAGACGGCACCACCCTGGAAGTACCGCGCGGCGTCACCGTGATGATCGACGCGGGCGCGATCATCAAGCTGCACAGCGCCAATATCGACGTCGGCTCGTCCGCGCAGGGCATCGATCGCAGCAGTGGCGCGCTGCAGGTTTTGGGAGTTCCGACCGGGTTTCTGAACAATGCCAGCAATCCCGCGTTCCGCGACGATGCCGGGTCCGTGTATTTCACTTCGTACTACAACAATCAAATCGGCACCGATCCCGGTACCGCCAAGGATGCCGCTCCTGCTTCGGGCAACTGGGGCGGCCTGGTATTCCGCGACGACCCTAGTTTGAGCTTGCCGGGCGACCAGGATCTCGAGGCCGCGGGCGTGTTTCTGAACTCGGTCAACCACGCCAATCTCAGCTTTGGCGGCGGCAAAGTCGTCGTCAACTCGGTCGAACAGGCCTACGCGCCAATTCACCTGGTCACCTCGCGGCCCACGATCACCAACAACATCATCACCAACAGCGCCGATGCGGCGGTGTCGGCTGATCCGAATAGCTTCCAGGAATCCGAGTTTCAGAACGCCCAATTCTCGTACGACTACACGCGCAGCGGTCCCAACATTCACGGCAACTCACTCGCCAACAATTCGCTGAATGGCTTGTTTGTGCGCGTGGGCACAACCACGCCTCCGGTGGGAACCCCTGACCAGAGCGAGCCGCAAGGCAACGGCGAATTCTTGACGCCGCTAACGGTCTCGGCGCGCTTCTCCACGACCGACATGCCCTACATCATCAAGGAAAACTTGCTCATCGCCGGCGCTCCGGGCGGCGGGCTGATCGACGGCACCGGTTTCCATACGCGTCAAAGTGCGCGGCTGGCCATCGATCCCGGCGTGATCGTCAAGTTAGGCGGCGCCCGAATCGAAACACAAATGGGCGCGCAATTCATTGCCGAAGGCACGACGGCTCGACCCATCATCTTCACTTCGCTCTTCGACGATCGATATGGATCGGGTGGATCGTTCGACACGACCAGCGATAATGCCACCCCCACGCATCAGAATGCTAACGAAGGCGACTGGGGCGGACTGTATTTTGGGGCGCTGGCCACCGCCAGCTTGGACCACGTGCTGGTGTCGTACGCGGGCGGATCGACCACGATTGAAGGTGGATTTGCAAAGTTCAACGCGGTTGAAATCCAAGGCGCTCAAGCCCGCATTGCCAACAGCACGTTCGAACACAATGGGGCCGGGCCAGACGAAGTTGCCGCGGCCGACCGCGACGACCGCAACGGCCGTTTGTGGTCCGCGCCGGCGATCATCTTCGTGCGCGGCGCGCAGCCGGTGTTGATCGACAACATCATCGAGAACAACGACACCGCGCCTATTACCGACCCCAACGCGAATTTGAAAGACACGGCGGCCATCAGCATCGATCTCAATTCGCTCAATGCGCGGCAAGTCAGCGACTGGGGCCGCAGCACCGGCCTGGCAAACATCCAGCGTCCTTCGCTCACGAACACCGGCCCGCTCGTGCGCGGCAACCAGATCGCGAACACGCCCATCAACGGCATGCTGGTTCGCGGTGGCACACTGACCACCAACGGGATCTGGGACGACACCGACATCACCCACGTGTTGCTGGATGAAGTGATCGCAGGCAACCAGTATTCAGTGAATGGCACGTTGCGCCTGCAGAGCACGTCCACCGAAAGCCTGGTGGTCAAACTGGGCGGGGCTTCGGCCGGGTTCACGGCCAGCGGCACGCCATTGGACATCAACGATCGCATCGGTGGCACGGTGCAGATCATCGGCCAGCCCAACCATCCGGTCGTGCTCACCTCGGTTTTCGACACGACCGTGGGCGCGGGCTTCACGCCGGACGGAACGGCCAACACGGACACACACAACGCAAATTCGGCGAACACGCCCGATTTGCCGACCACGTCGGGGCCGGTGTTCCTTGACGGTGGCGACCGCGACGACCACGGCTTCCGCAACAGCGATGGGAACCAGAACGGCTGGAAGTTCATCGAGCAGGCTTTGAACTTCGCCGTGACGAACTCGAAAAACACAACCGCCGAGCGCGGCATCCTCGTCATTGGTGTCCACGAAGACGCCCAAAATCCCACCCAGGCGGAGCTCGCCATCAAGGCCGCCGCTGATGCGATTGGGTTCTCCGACGCAAACGGTCAAGGCGATCCGACCAAGAGTTTGGATATCGTGAGCGGAAACGATATCTCGGGCGTCGACTTCACGAAATATAAGGCTATTTACGTTCCCTCCGACGGCCTCGACACATTCGGAGGTATCACCGA
>DATJEN010000017.1:0-12802 GCA_035496575.1 Pirellulales bacterium | reverse complement strand
CATTGACCAGGCAGGTTTCAAACAATTGATCGATGAGCGGATTCTCGCGGATACCGACACGCTCCTCGTGTTCGGCCTTGACCACATCGCTTGCGAGCAAGAAGCCTATCCGGAGGAAATTGCGGCCATCAAGGATTGGCTAAAACGCGAGGACACCTGCCTAATTATTGGGCCGCATCATGACGTAGGGTTCACCAATGACATGAAGCAGCGTCAGGTGGAATACAAACACCACGGTGATGAGCTTGTGCCTCGGCAGCAGCGCTTCAGCCAATACACACGGTCGTTGATGAAAGCGCTCGACATCCCAGTCATGAATGAATGGGGGTTGCGTCCCGCCGTAGTCAAAGGAACACGCGACCCGGTACCGCTCACTGCATTCCGTGATCTGGATAAGAAGGGCCTACTTAACAACGTCACCACGTTTTGTTTCCATCAGCATTTGCCGCACTATAAGCTGACACACGACGACAGCAAGTCGGTGCAGGTGCTCGCGCGCCAGCAAGTCGACCCCGACCGCCCACATCCATTCACCGCGGCGGGCAACACTGAGTTTAACTGTTTGCTCTGGATTCCGCCAACGCAGCAGCGCGCCGGCGACACCCTCATGGTGGACTCGACGAACTTCACGACGTTGTTCGGCGGCACGGACAGCTTGTCAAACTTCTGGAAGAATCTAGCCACGATGAAGTGAGGCCTGGCAGCCGTAGTCTCTGCAATTCTGCCCTTAATAAGAAGCCGCCTCCGCAGCGACACACCGGAGTTCATTTGGGGTCGCCCGAATTGAACGCCGAGAGACGTAGTTAGCTTGCTCGATACGCGACCCGGATCATCGCCAGGATGCCCGCCTTGATTGGCCTTGGCAGCGTCGGCCAGGCTTCGATCACAGTTCGCAGATCCGAATCTGGGCAAACTGCTTCGGATTTTGCTTCGCCTGCAATCGGAGGTTGCCGTAAACGGTCGGCAGCCCATGCAGTTGGGGAAACCGCTTCGAATCCCTCCCCATCCGCTTCGATTATCGCTGGGAAAAGCACGGTCTCGGAATCGTGCGGCCCGCCTGCCATGGTGGTGCTACGTCTTGGGCGACGTTACCACGATCCGCCAGCAAGTCTTCAACGCGCCCGCAAACGGTCGATTCCGGCATTTTGGTTGACGACTCCCAGGCGGCGGGCTTAGGATCACCGGCGCCCAATTGGGTGTCCACGCAGCTCACGCCCCCTTTGTCGCCATGCCTTTTTGCTCCTGGCATCGACGTCCACGCGATTGTCGGCAGCGGCGCCTCGTCGTGGTGGTTTCGCTGGCGGCGTATCTAGTTTCCGCACTCGGAATCTCGCTGCCGGCGTCCGCCAGCAAAGCGTCGGACATGCCGTTCCCTTGCCAGCATCATGCGTGCGGTTGCGCAACAGCACGTCAATGTTGGGAACATTGCTGTTGCTACACGCCGGCCCAGAAGCTGGCCTGGGCACATGAGAATCACGTCGACCCGCCGGCCGACCTGGTCGCGGAAGTCGCCGCACAGGCACTCGTTCACGAGCATGACGCTGCTGGAGCGCCCTGCGTGCGTCGGTGCTGTGCACATAAGGACACACATTCGGCCGCCGAAGCCGAGGATTGCCGGGAGCACCAGCATGGCCTTGGTGACGATCATCAAGCGAATTCGCCGAAAGTAACGCTGGTGATTGGCGCACAGGCCCGTCACTGCCGAGGTCTCACGGATCTGTGGTGCGTCTGCGGCGCCGTTTTGACGCCGACAGTGCTCGAATGGCATTTTGAGTGGAATGTCGTCGAGTGGATCGCGGTGGCTGAGCGGCCACTGCCAGCGATCGATCAACCGCCTCCCATTCCGCCACCTCGTGTCTGACGGCTCTCATGTAGCCGTGTGCAGCGACCGCGCGATGCGCGCCGTTGCCTTCTATTGACACTGTCGACTGCCCTGGGGCGCGCATGCGCATTCCTTTGCGGATGCTGGCGCCCAAGCCGGGAGGAGATTCTTACGCCATGCAAAAGCAACGCGCATTCACACTCGTCGAATTACTAGTCGTGATTGCCATTATCGGAGTCCTCGTGGCGTTGCTGCTGCCGGCTGTTCAGGCCGCGCGTGAGGCAGCTCGCCGCAGCAGTTGCACGAACAACCTCAAACAGATGGGATTGGCGCTGCTGAACTATGAAAGTTCTAACCGAGCCTTTCCGATGAGCGGTGTCGCGAATGGTTTTTCCCCGCAAGCCCGGCTGCTTCCATACATGGAAGAGGCCGCCCTGCGGCAGCTGCTCGATTTCACCCAGCCTGCATTCACAGGGACTTACAACGCACAAGTCCCAAGTCCTCAGTTCGTCGCCGCGTTTGCGATGCCCATCCCGGTTATGCTTTGTCCGACCGACTCGGCGCCGGTTGTGAACGTCGAATCGACCTTTGGTTACTCGTATGCCGGGAACAACTATATGTTGAGCACCGGCAGTGGTACCGATCTCAAGTACGATCAGCGGTTCAAGACGGATGGCATCGTTTCCTATAACTCGCACATCCGTTTGCGCGATATCACGGATGGCACCTCGAACACCGTTTTTATGAGCGAGTCGATCCGCAGTATCGGGGTCGACATCACGCTGCCAGCCGGAGTGACCCCAGGTTATCCCTACCAATACACGCTGAATGGCTCGACTGGATTGACGCCAGGGAATGGACCTGGTGTCACGCTGACGGGCGGTCCCTGGACCGGTCCCACTATCAACGGCATGATTGCCAACCCAGATCTAAAGCTCGTCTGGCAGCAGTTTACGGGCTGGAGAGGCGCGGGCAGCACCGCGCTACGTGGCCGGGGAACCTGTTGGGCCGCGAGCGGTGCGCTCAACACGCTTACCAACGGGTACACCACGCCGAACAGCGTCATTCCAGACCTGGTGATGCACCACACCGGCTATTTCGGGCCGCGGAGTTGGCACGTCGGTGGCGCCAACGTGCTCATGGGCGATGGCTCTGTTCGGTTGCTGGGTGAAGAATGCGATGTCGCACTTCATCGCAATCTCCACAGCCGGAACGGCAACGAAATTATCGGCGCATTCTAGGCGTGAGGCCAAACGGTTTCACGCAATCCAAGCTCGAAAGGACGACTCCATGAAATCAGCGATCAGAATTCTATGGGTGCTTGTGTGCTGTTCCATTTGCAGCGGCGATGCACGCGCGCACGATACTTGGGTGCAGACCAACACGCAGGTCGTTCGTGCCGGAGAAGCAGTCTTCATTGACTTGATGCTGGGGAACCACGGCAACGACCACCGCGATTTCAAGCTGGCAGGCAAACCGGATTTGGGTTCCTCGACGCTGAACGTGTTTGCCCCGAACGCGGCTAGCTATGACCTGCTGCAATCGATCATCGACACCGGTTATGCGCCCTCCGAGGGATTTTGGTCCGCGCGTTTCGTGGGAGTCTCGCCCGGCCTGTATCTCGTCGCGCACACGAGCGACAAAGTGGTGAGCTACGCGCCGTTACGATCGATCAAGAGTGCGAAAACCTTTTTTGTGGTCACTCCGTCGCTCGACAAGGTGCATGCAGAGAATCCTGGGTTCGATCGGCCGCTTGGACACCCGCTTGAGCTCGTGCCGGTCTCGAACCCAGTTACGCCCATGGGGCCGGGCAAGCGAATTGACGTTCAGGTCCTGTATTTGGGCAAGCCACTGGAAGGCGCCCGACTGTCGTTTATTCCCCGCGGTACGACCTTGCGCGAGGGTTTTGATGAGCGCTACGAACGCAACGCGGACGCCGACGGCAAGGCGAGCTTCACGCCCACCGAGGGCAATCGCTTTCTAGTTGTCGTCCACAAAACCGATCCAGCCGCGCGCGGAAAAGGTTACGATGGCACAAAGTACTCGGCGACCTTGACCGTCTTGGTTCCTCAGATGTGCCCATGCTGCGACACGATCGAGGAGTGAGCTGCGCCACGTGTTTGCAGGCTACAGCGATGGCAAGCCCGGGACAGCAGCGATCGCCCACGCTAGCGAGATCGTTGGACTTGATCAGCCAAGGCCCGCGAGCCTCTAGAGGGGCGTCATGCTGGCCGGTGCCAACTTGCGGATTGGAGCTCTCAAAAGGGCGTCCGCGCGCCAAGCTGAAAGCTTAAACTACGGCAAGTTATTTGACCGCCCACGCCGCCGTTGGCTACAATCGACGTGTAGACAGAGGGGGGCCCCATCTCGCGCGCGAGCACCGGACGCTCGTCCGAAGTGCCCGGTGGTCGGTAGGCTCGACCACAGACGGATCGCGACGAACCGGACGCGGACTTTCGAAATCGGCGCTGGCCGAGGACGACCATGCACGAATCCTCGACCCACAAGACGGCCCCAAATGCCCATTGCAGGCTCGGCACTTTGCGTGCTGCCGGGAAGCATCGGCGCGGCGTGGTCGATAGGAAGTTCGGCGCCTCGTTTCGCGTCTCGCAAACGCATCCCGCGCTTCAGCGGACCGCTTCTCCCCCGGAATCCGTCCGCTTGCTTGAAGCCGAATAACTTCGGCCACTCCAATTTGCGTGGGATATGGGTAATCACATTCGACGACGGTCGCGAAACAAGGTTGGCCGAAGGGCATTTTCGGGTCATCAGCGTTTGGCCCTCGAGCCGCTCGAGTCGCGGTTTCTGTTGACCGTGCCTGCCGTGCTCTCCATCGTGCGCGACACGCCCTCGGCTAGCACGACCAACGCCACGCAAGCCTCCTACGCGGTGACGTTCAACGAGTCCGTCTCGAACGTCACGAATGCCGATTTTCAAACGACCACGACCGGCAGCCTGACGGTCGGCACGCCCGTGCTCGTTAGCGGCAGCGGCGCCGCCTACACCGTCACGGTCCAGGAGATCCATGGCAGCGGCGACTTGCGCTTGGACCTGATCGATACCGATTCCATCGTCGATGATCTCGCCGTTCCCCTAGGCGGTCCCGGGCAAGGCAACGGCAACTTCCTGGGTCAAACCTACACCGTCGACCAGACGACTCCGTTCGTGATGTCCATCAAGGGCGCGAACACGGACGGCACGAATTTCAGTGGCAGCGTCGTTTTGTATACGGTCACCTTCAGCGAACCTGTCACCGGCGTTGACCCCACTGATTTTGCCCGGGTGCTGACCGGAAATCTGACCACCACGACCCCGCTGCAGGTTTCTGGAAGCGGCGCGGTTTATACGGTCACGATCGACGGACTTTCGGGCGATGGCACGATCGGCCTTAACCTCATCGACGATTCAAGCATTCATGATCTGGCCGGCAATCAATTGGGAGTGGCCGACCCGCATGATTGGAAATTGATCGGCGACCCGGGCAATGCGGGCCAGTTGTCGGGCGTTAGCGCGTCGGGCGGCGGAGGGCAGAACGCGATCGTAGGCGCGGTCAACTATGTATACCGGATCGGCACCTACGACGTGACGAATACCCAATACACCGCGTTCCTCAACTTGAAGGATCCTAACGGCACGGACGTGCTCGATCTGTACAGCACCGAGATGGGCACCGACCCGGTCAACGGCGGAATCAGCTTCAGCCCCAACGCGCCGTCGGGAAGCAAGTACGCAGTGATCCCTGGCCACGGCAATGCGCCTGTCAACTATGTCACCTGGTACGACACGCTTCGCTTCGCGAATTGGATGAATAACGGCCAGGGCGAAAGTGATACCGAGAGCGGCGCCTACACGTTGCTCGGCGGCACGCCGGTGCCTGCGAACGCCTCGATCATCACCCGAAATCCGACGGCTCGCATCTTCCTCCCCAATGAGGATGAATGGTACAAGGCCGCCTACTACAACCCGGCCACGCAGTCCTATTTCAAATATGCCACGGGCAGCAACACTTTGCCCGACTATCACTTGTCGGCAGATAATCCCAACGCGGCGAACTATATCCCCGGCGGCTGGCCGAATCCTGATTACGACCTGGCCATCGGCCATGTGACGGACGTCGGCGCGTTCGCTTCGTCCCCCAGTGCTTACGGCACCTTTGATCAAAGTGGGAATGTCCTGCAGTGGAATGAGACCAAGATAACCTCGAACGGCCAGGAGCTTCGCGGTCTGCGCGGCGGAGCTTATGACCTGGTGTGGGACCACATGCTGGGCGCCTATCGTGGCAACGGCACTCCCGTCGGCAAATACGCCGACGCGGGATTCCGCTTGGCGAGCACGCCCGTTTTGAAAGCCGACTTTACCGGGCAGGTTTTTTCAGACGATCTTACGCCACCGGTGGTGAGCTCCATCACGCTGCCCGATGCCAATCCGAACGGCAGTCTGGTCGTGCGGTTCACTGTGCAGTTCAGCGAGAAGGTCACCGGCGTGGATGCGAGCGACTTCGTGTTGCTGGCGACCGGCGACGGCGTCAGCGCTTCGATTTCCAGTTTCTCGGGCAGTGGCACGACCTATAACCTGGCCGCACTGTTATCCAACACTACGGTCGCGCACGGTTCGCTCACGTTGAAGTTGGTGGACAACGATTCGATTATCGATCAAGTCGGCAACCCGCTCGGTGGCGTGGGGGCCGGAAACGGCACGTTTGTCGGACCCTCCTACACCATCTCCCGAGATGGCTATACAGGACCATTCCTCTTCTACAACAACTCGCCGCGCTACGACACGACTGGTAACCCGCAAACGCCGCTGCCGTTCAAGGATGACAACGCGATCGCGATCGACAAGTTCGCGTATCTGCCGGGCTCGGGACCAGCCACGTTCGCCAATATCTCGAGTTACACGCGTGGCATAAACGGCATCATGGTCGACATTCCCAGCCAGCACGGAACGATCACGACCGCCGACTTCGTGTTCAAGGTGGGCAATAACAACGCGCCCAACACTTGGGCAAATGCTCCCGC
The DNA here is from genome assembly GCA_035496575.1 of Pirellulales bacterium. Lineage (GTDB taxonomy): Bacteria > Planctomycetota > Planctomycetia > Pirellulales > PALSA-1355 > PALSA-1355. The sequence continues at coordinate 5,962 of DATJEN010000017.1, read as the reverse complement.
GCCAACCACGGTGTCCGTGCGTCCGGGCGCCGGGGTGAATGGCTTGGACCGCGTCGAGTTGATCTGGCCCGACAACGCGATTCGCAAGACGTGGTTGCAGGTCATCATGAAGGGCAACGACGCGAACGGCGGCAATGACACCAATACTGGGCTGGGAACCTCTCTCATCTTCTACTTCGGCAATGCCTTGGCGGACGCTGGCTCTGACTCCGCCACATTGGCGACAGTCGACGGGAACGACGAGCTTGGCGCGCGCAACCACTACGTGCAGCTATTTAAGAACATCCCGCTCACGAATTTGTATGACTTTGATCGGGATGGCATCGTCGGCCCGGCCGACGAGCTCGCGGCGCGGAATAACTACACAACCATTCTAAACGTGCTGCGTTATCTGAACCTGCCGAGCGTGCCAGCGGCGCCCGAAGGTGCTCCAGCCGCCAGCCCGGCGACTGCGATGCCGCTGACCTCGACCGCGGCCAGCCCGGCCGTTTCGCTCACGGATTCCATCAGACAAGCCGATTCTTCCGACCTCGAAAAACCAAAGAGTGCGGCCATCGTTCGCGCTTTTGATTTGATGACGAGCTGGGGAGTGTTCCAGCGGCGCGCCCTCAAAGACGCTCATGCCCGCGAACCCGATAGCGGCCAAGATGCTTAGCGCGCCGGCTCGGGGGCCATTTGGCGGATGGACCGTCGGTCTGGGCTAAGGGTGCTGTAGCCGCCAGGCCGCTTGGCGGCCGCCCCCCCGCCACTCTCCTTTCCTGGGTATTTCGCCCCAAGTCTAAACGTTACACCACCTTAATTGTTTGACGCACGCCGCGGCGGCCGATTACAATCAAGCTCATGACCCCAAGCGGGTCGCTCCCTATCTTGTGCGTAGCACCGGACGTTCGTCCGAAGGTGCCGTCGGTCGGTATGCAGGATGCACGCTCGGCCGCGTGCGGGTCGCAACGAATCAGGCGCGGAACTTCGAAATCGGCAGTGGCCGAGGACGATGATGAACGAACCCTCGAGCCACAGGCCGACCAAATCCGCGGGGTCAGGGTCGGGGTCCAGCCGCACATCATCCGCTGGGTCGGGGTCCAGCCGCACGTCGCCGTCGAGCGGGGACGAACGCAGCTCGCGCCGCGGTATGGTCGACTCGGACGGCCAAATGACCGTCATCTCGTCGCGCTCCCCGACTCCCAACCCGGCGATCGAGCGAAGCCCGCCTCCCTTGGAATCCGCCGGCTTGCTCGAAGGTGAATACCTCGGACAGTTTCAGCTGGAAAAGTTCGTGGGCGGCGGCGGAATGGGCGTCGTCTTCCGCGCGCTGGATACCACGCTGAACCGCGAAGTCGCCGTCAAGGTCCTGGCGCGCGACCAGTCGGCCGACGAAGAAACGCTGCGCCGCTTCCGCAACGAAGCCCAATCGGCTGCCCGCCTCAATCACGAGAACATCGCCCGCGTGCACTACGTCGGCGAGGATCGCGGGCTGCACTACATCGTCTTTGAATACATCGAGGGCATCAACATCCGCGATTTGGTCGCGCAAGGCGGCCCGCTACCGCTCGAAGACGCACTGAGCTACACGTTCCAGATCGCGCAGGCCCTGGAGCATGCCAGCCAGCGGTCGGTCATCCATCGCGACATCAAGCCTTCGAACGTGTTGATCACGTACGACGGCAAAGCCAAGCTGGTCGACATGGGTTTGGCGCGGCTCAATCAATTGTCCGCCGCCGACAACGACCTGACGGCCAGCGGGGTGACTCTGGGCACCTTTGATTACATCTCGCCCGAACAGGCGCGCGATCCGCGCAGCGCGGACGTGCGCAGCGACCTGTATTCGCTCGGCTGCTCATTCTTCTTCATGCTGGCCGGGCGGCCGCCGTTCCCCGAGGGTACCGTGCTGCAAAAGCTGTTGCAGCATCAGGGCGACGAGCCACCGGACCCGCGCATGGTGCGGCCCGAGCTGCCGACCGAGGTAACGCGGATCCTGGCAAAGCTATTGGCCAAGAGTCCCGCGCATCGCTACCAGCAGCCGGGCGAGCTGATTGCCGATCTGTCGCACCTGGGCGAGTCGCTTGGAGTTCAACTGCACGCATCGCGCCCGCATTGGGTACCACCCCGCGAAGCCAGCCCGCTCGGCACGTGGCAGCAGCATTTGCCCTGGGCGGTGCCGCTGGCCGCATTGTTCATCGTGGTGCTGGGGCTCGACTTCTATTGGTCGAGCGATCCCAACGAGGCGCTCGAGCTGACGGCGATCGGGCGTGGTGCTCAGCCGCGCAGCACGGCGCCGCCGGCAGTCGCGCCCGAGCGGGCCCGGCCGCCTTCGAGCTCACCTGGCGTTGTCGACCCACGAGCCGGCAACCCGGCCAACGAGGATGCCAGCGCGCCGCAACCCGAAACCGGCTCGCCCGAGGCTATCCAGCCCAAGCAGGCCGCTTCCACGCGCGAGGACGCGCAAAAGTTCTTCGAGCGCGTGCTCGAACCCTTTAGCGCGAAGCGCACCCCGGCTGGCGCTCGTGCCCTTCGGCCGGGTGACGTGACCGATCCGGCTGGCGCGGCGCGCGACACGACTTCCAGCCAGGCGCGCCGAGACTCGGTCGCGCTGCCGCCGGTGCCGGACAACGTTCTAGTAGTGGGCGACGACAAAGCGCCTCGGCACTATGCGTCGCTTTACGCCGCGTGCAGTGACGCCAAGACCGGCGACATCGTCGAGCTTCGCTTCAGTGGCCGCCGCATCGAAAGACCGATCACGATTGCAAACACCCGGCTGACCATTCGTGCCGGCGATGGATTTCAACCCGTAGTCGTTTTCCACCCCGAGCCGGATTTGGTGCCGCTCAAATATCCAACCACGATGATCAGTGTCACGGGAGGCCAGCTTCAGGTAACCGGCGTGCACTGGGAGTTGGATTTGCCCCGCGGCGTGCCGCCCGAGTGGGCCCTTGTCGAAACGCGCAACGCCGACCTGGCGCAGTTCACCGACTGCACGTTCACGGTGCGCAATGCGTCGCTCGGCCAGTCGGCCTACCACCCCGGCGTGGCCTTCTTCGAGATCAAGGCGTCACCGGGCATCGGCAACATGGCGGCTGATGCGCCCGTTAGCGAGCAGCAGATTGTCACCTTGAACCTGCGCAATTGCGTCGCCCGCGGCGAGGCGGTCTTCCTGCGGGCCAACGAATTACAGCCCGCCCGGCTGACTTGGGAGAACGGGCTGTTGGCCACGAGCGAGCGGCTGCTGGTGTCGGCCGGCGGACCTTCACAGCCACGGCAAGTCGGCGCTTTGCAGATCAATTTGCGGCACGTTACGGCCATCATGCAAAGCGGGCTCGCGCTTTTGACCAACAGCGAAGACTCGCCGTACATGCTGGTGACGGAAATCTCCTGCGACGACTGCATCCTGGCCACCAGCGGCGCCGCGCCACTGGTCGAGCAGCGCGGCTCGGACTCCGTCGAAGAGTTCTTGACGCGCTTTCAATGGAGCGGCAGCCGCGATTTCTTCGCGGGCTTTGAGGTGTTCTGGCGGATCATCGACACGACCGGCGAGCCAGACTCGCGCGACATCCCGTTCGTCGACTGGCTGGGCCGATGGGGCGCGTCGAGCCGCTGGCAAGTAGTCGCCCGAAGCCCGTTATGGAAGACTGCGGCGGCCCACACCCAGGCTTATCACGCGCAGATGCCGCTCGACTTTGTCGTCGACTCAAGCGGCGCCGGCAACCAGGCCGTCGGTGCGGCCAGCGATGGACTGGATGCCGGGGGCGTGATTGCCCAGTTGCCGGTCCCTCCCACGACGACGGCAGCGATGCCCGATCCACCGCCCACGACGCGATCCACGTCGCCCATTGGTGCCGAGCGGCCGTAAGCTGGTGCAGCGTCATGGATTGAGCGGGGTTGAACGCCTCCGGTCCTTGACACCGCGCGGCTCGCAAATTCTACTGGCTGGCAGCCCGCCTGAATTGATTTTCCCGCCTGCCATCCTTCCCACCGATTCGTTTCACAACTGTTTTTCAGCGTTGGTGTCGCTGTTTTCGTTCCTCGAGGTTTTAGATCCATGAGAAATCTTTGTCTGTTGGTCGTTTGCGGCTTTCTGATTGGAACCGTGGCCGCGCGCATTCAGCCGGTACACGCCATCGAAGCTTTCAAAAAGGAGTTCGTGAATAAGTACGTGAAAAAGGATTCTTCGGATCCCAATGAGAAGGCCTTCGCCGAGGTGGCCACCAAGGCCAATTGCAATGTCTGCCACGTCGGCAAGAACAAGAAGGAGCGCAACGAATACGGTAAGGCGCTCGACGAACTGCTGGACAAAAAGGCCGACATGAAGAATTCCAAGAAGATTCAGGATGCGCTCGAGACAGTGGCCGGCAAGAACTCAAAACCGGGCGACTCAACCTCGCCGACGTTTGGCGACTTAATCAAGCAAGGCAAGTTGCCGGGCGGCGAGGATTCGGCCACGGCTTCGGCAGCCGGCAACTGAACTGGCGCGCAACCGAGACCAGCTCGCAGGGCCGGACCATGTGTCCGGCCTTTTTTTTGCGCTGGCGACTAAGGACCCTTGGGCACTTCGCGTGCGAACAGGTCCACGTAATGGACGCCCGAGTGCTTGCCGTCGCGCTCAAGCGACGCTTCGACGCTTGCGCGCGCTGCGGGCAACTTCATCCGCTCGAAAGTGATGCGGTCCTGGCCCGCCGGCCAGATTTCTCTTCGCTGCGCCTCGCCAATCCGCACATGGGCGTTGCGGGCGACCTCGGCCGCCGGCGCGCGCAAGGTGACGTCGTAAATCCCTCCAGCGGCGACCTCGATTTGCCAGGAGCCCAGGCTATCTTTCGCCCAGCCAGCGCTGGCTCCGCGCCAATCCTGTCGGGTCAGCGTTACAGGATTTTCGTGAGACGTTCCGACCACAATCCGCGGCTCGGGATACCCGCGCGTGGAGCTGACATCGTCAAACCAGCGCTCGTAGGCGGCCTTCAGCTCGCTTGCGAGCTGGGAATTTGCCTCGATGATATTGGTCGTCTCGCCGGGATCCGCTTGCATGTCATAAAGCGCCCAGGCGGGCACAAGCTCACGCTCATCGCGGCCGACCGGCTGCACCAATTTGTAGCGCGTGCCGCGAACCGCGCAAGCCCGAAAACGCTCGGGCTGATCTCCGCGATGCCACTGAAAGAACAGGTTGCGCTTTGCGAGTGCTCCCTGCTCGCTACGTAAGACGTCCGCCAAGCTGACCCCGTCGAAGGCGGCAGCCTTCGGCCGTTCCACTTTGCACAGCTCGAGAATCGTGGGGGCAAGATCGATGTGCGCCGTGACGGCATCCACCTTGCGGCCGGCCTCGAGCACGCCCGGCCAGCGGATCAGACAGGGCACGCGAATTCCGCCATCGTGCACCGATCCTTTGAGATCCTTGAGCTCGCCGTTGTAGCGCCGCGATTGCGGACCGTTGTCGGTCAAGAAAATGACGATCGTGTTCGATGTCAGCTTGAGCTTATCAAGGGCCGCCATGAGCCGCCCGATGTTTTCGTCAACATTGCGGACCATCGTGTACAGCTTCGCCGTTTCTTCATCCACCTCACCTGCATAGGGATTCTGAGCGCCCCGCGGCAGCTCCAAGGGGGTATGTGGGCAATTGAACGCCAGATAAGCGAAGAACGGCTGCGCGCCTTGCGCGCGGATGAATTCGATCGCAGCCGTTGTGAAGATGTCACTGCAATAACCGCTTGTGGAAACCTCGCGCCCGTCCTCGAGCAAAACCGGGTCGTTGTAGTGGTTGTTCGGCGGATCGGCCGGCTGGCCAATTCCGCCACCGCGATGCACAAGCGATTTCTGAAAGCCCTGGTCCATGGCGCGAGAGGGATAATTGTCGCCCAGGTGCCATTTGCCAAAAATGCCCGTGCGATAACCGGCCGCGGAGAGCATTTCGGCCAGCGTCGTTTCGTCAGCCGCCATCGTCGAACGGCCCAGATACGTGTCGATTGCCCCGGTGCGGTAG
>DATJEN010000016.1:0-16040 GCA_035496575.1 Pirellulales bacterium | reverse complement strand
CATCGGCGCCGGCGGGATGGGCAGCGTCTATCTGGCCGAGCACACCGTCATGCGCCGCCGCGTGGCCATCAAGCTCTTGCCGAATCACCTGGCCAACCAGACTTCGTATCTCGACCGCTTTCACCAGGAAGCGCGCGCCCTGGCTTCGCTGGACCACCCCAACGTGGTTAAGGCGTTTGACGTCGATCATGAGGAGAACAATCACTACCTGGTGATGGAGTTCGTCGAAGGGGCCGATCTGCAATCGGTCGTCAGCCGCGGCGGACCCTTGCCCTATGCCACGGCCGCGGACTACACCCGGCAGGCCGCCCTGGGGCTCGCCTACGCCCATCGCATGAGCCTCATCCACCGCGATATCAAACCGGCGAACCTGCTGGTGGACAAGGCAGGCACGATCAAGATTCTGGACCTCGGCCTGGCGCGCCTGACGGATGAGACGCAAGGTTCGCTGACCATGGCCTATGACCAGAAGATGATCGGCACGGTCGATTATCTCGCGCCCGAACAGGCGCTCGACAGCCACAAGGTCGACCCGCGCGCCGATATCTACAGCCTGGGTTGCACTTTGTATTTCATGCTCACGGGCGACGCACCCTTTCCGCAGGGCACCATTCCGCAGCGGCTGATGCAACACCAGAGCGCCGAGCCCACGCCGGTGCGCGACACGCGGCCCGACGCGCCGGAAGACTTGATCGCGATCTGCAAGCGGATGATGGCCAAGTCACCGACCGATCGCTACCAAACCGCCGAAGCGGTGGCACAAGCGCTATCGGAGTGGTTGGGAGATGGCACCACGAACGGGACGGCGGCGCCCATCGTGTTCCCGCCGCCCGGTCCTTCGCAGAATGAAGATCTGACCCTTGCGCCAATCGAGGACGAGCTCGTCATCGGAGGGCACCGCGCCTCCGACTCCAAAGCCAGTGGCATTGGATCCAAGTCCGGGGCGAAATCGGCCAGCGGCTCCGGCGCGCGAAAGAGCGCGTCTTCGTCGAATATCATCGGCGGCGGCGAGCCGGCGGCGGAGGTCCCGAACAAGCCAAAATCCGGAGCGCGCCCGCTTCAAAAAATCCCGGAGTTGGCCAAGCCTGACGATCTGATGGACGAGCTGCTATCGGCGCCCGCGCTGCCGCCCACCGAGCCTCTGCGCACCGCGCCGCTCAGCCCGACCCGCATGCATTATGAAGAAGAACGCTCGCCCATCTGGATGGTCGTGGGCGTGGGCGTGCTGGGCGCGGGCGTGATCGTCGGTGGTCTGCTGTTGTTGATCTGGTATGCCGGCCTGTAGTTCGCACCTAGCGAACACAACTAGCGGCACGCAGCGCCAGGCTCGCGGCGCCCACCAGGCCCGCCTCGTTTCCGAGCCGCGCCTTCACGATTCGAACCGAGCCTTTTGGCGTCATCGTGGAGTGGCCCAGGCTGTGCACGGCCCGCGCACTGAGTTTCTCAAAATGTTCATCCATGATCCCGCCTCCGAGCACGATCACTTCCGGCATGAACGTGTGCAGCAAAGTCCATACGGCGATGCGAAGCGAATCAGCCACGCGCGCCACGATCGCCCTCGTGCGCTCGTCGCCGCCCGCTGCCCGAGAAAAGACCTGGTGGCTGTCGCCCATTCCGGCTTCTTGCGCTGCGCGCGAAATCGCCGTGCCCGAAGCGATCGCTTCCAAGCATCCGCGCGTGCCGCAGTAGCAGTCGGGCCCGCTGGAGTCGATGGGGATGTGCCCTAGTTCAGGATGCTCGCCCTGCACGCCGCGGTAGACGCGGCCATCGAGGATCGCGCCGCCACCCACGCCGGTGCCGAATGTCAGCATGACCACGCGATTGCAATTTTGTGCCGCTCCGGCGAATGTCTCGCCCAGCGCCGCGGCATCAGCGTCGTTCTCCAGGAAGACCGGCAGCTTGTAGACGGCATGCAAGCGGGCCACGATCGGACACTCGACCCAAGTGGGGAGCGTATAGGGATTGTTGATGATGCCGCGCTGGGCGCTCACGGGACCGGTGCATCCGATGCCGATGCCGCAAAGGTCATCGCGGGTCGCGCCGGCTTCGGCTAACACCAGATCGCCCGCCGCCACGACGCGATCCATGGCGCGATCGAATCCTCGCTCGGCTTCCGTTGGCAAAACCTGCCGCGCGACGATGTGCCCCGATCCGTCCAGGGCCGCAACGGCGATTTTGGTGCCGCCAATGTCGATGCCCAGTGCGCGCAACTGGCGAACTTCGTCTCTCACGGCGCATTCTCCCGCGCGTTTCCGCCGCTTGGGCGCCACAAATCGATTGGCCTGGCAGCGCTCGTGACAAACGGCAATGTGACCTTGCGGCCGGCGCCGGCCGACTCGTACGCCGCGAACAACGCCTCGAGTACGGCCCGGCCGTCTTCGCCCGTTACAGCCGGCGTGCGATCGTCGAGCACGCAATCAACGAAGTGCGCCATCTCTTGAGGAAAGCCATAGTTCCAAGCCTCCTCGTACATAGTGAAGCTCCAGCCGCGCGTTGATCCGGCCTTCTCAACCGCGTAGTCATACCCCGTTGAGCTATAAGTCAGGATTGAATTGCCTTGCAGCAAGTTCGCGTACGCCACGCCCTGCGAGCCGTGCACCTCGGCGCGATCGTCCATGCCGCCCAGCTTCGTCCAGCTTTCCTCCGCCAGCGCAGTCACGCCATTCTCGAATTCCAAAATTAGAATCGCATTGTCGTCCCCGCGCGTGCGCGCGTGATGCACGCTGCTGTTCATTTGCGCATACACCGACGCGATCTTCGGCCGGCCCAGCATCCAGCGGAAGAACTCGATCGCATGGCATCCCATGTCCATCGTCACGCCGCCGCCGGCGCGCTCGACGTCCCAAAAATGTGCCGCGTGCGGGCCATCGTGCTTTTCAGATTGCTTGAGTAGCACGGCCGAGCCCAACGCGCCCGAGTCCAAAAGCTGTTTGAGCCGGACATATTTGGGCGCGAAGCACAGCTCCTCGGCGTACATCAGCTTGACGCCCGCGCGACGGCAGGCGGCGATCATGCGATCGGCCTCCGCCAGGCTCAGGCACAATGGCTTTTCGACCAACACGTGTTTGCCGGCCGCGGCGCAATCGAGCGTCATCTGGCAATGCAGGTCGTTCGGCGCGCCGATCACCACCAGGTCCAGCTCGGCCAGTTCGAGCATCTGGCGATAATCGCTGAAGTGCCGCGCAATTCCGTGCCGCGCAGCGAACCCGGCGGCGTGCTCCGCCGTGGCCGATGCGACCGCCACCACTTCCGCCCGCGGCACGCGCGCAAGCGACTCGGCATGGATCGTCGAGACAAAGCCCGACCCAATCAGTCCTACTCGCAGGCGCTCGGGCATCCGGTTACCTGTTCTGTGATTCCTTGCGACACGCTCGCCCGGCAGATTCAATCGTCCGAACCATGGCGGTCCGCGAAAAAACCGCGTTGCCGCCCTTAAGTCGTGTTAATATGGGAAAACTCGATCCGGGCCGCAAGCGAACCGACGATCCCGCTACAGCCGGCACTAGGTGTGTTTGGTTGGGATGCGGTTGGACGATCGATAGGTTCTGCCGGCCGCCTGCCAAGATCGAGCCAGCCCGGACGAATGAGAGCTTGGACGCAAGAGATATCGTGCAGCCCGGTCTCGGAGGGAACATGCCATGAACGCCTGCCTACGCCGTTCGCTGGTCAGTGTTGCGGTTCTGTCGCTCGCGACCACTTTGCCGGGCTGCCACGCGCTCGATTTCGCTCCGCTGACCACCGCCCGGACGACGCTGAGCGAGGAATTTCAAACGGGCGCTTCGCCCAAGATCGTCATCGAGACCTTCAATGGCACCATCGATATCAGCGACGGGCACGATAATGAAGTGGTCGTCGAGGTAACCAAAACGGCAGGCGGATTCGACCAGGAGAAGGCCGAGGCCAATTTGAACTTCATCGAGGTCTCGATGGTTCAAAAAGGCGAGACACTCTATATCAGCGCCCGTAAGCTGGAGGACCACGTCAGCAATTGCGGAGCTTCGGTCGTGATCTCCGCGCCCAAGGCCGCCCGCGTGCGCGCCAAATCGAGCAACGGCCGCGTGATTTGCGAAGGCATGCAGGGCGGGCTCGAAGTGCGCACCTCGAACGGCCACATTGTGGTGAGCGAGGGCCGCGGCGCGATCGACGTGGGCACGAGCAATGGCGGGATTGAAATTGACAGCCAAGACGCCGAAGTCGAGGCGCGGACTTCAAACGGCCGCATCAGTTTCCGCGGCAGCCTCGCGCCCAAGGAGCACGTCTTCAAGAGCTCGAATGGCCGGATCGATCTCGTCCTGCCGGCCGATGCGCAATTCCGCTACGAGTGCACGACTTCGAACGCGCGGATCAAGAGCGAATTTGACGCCGAAAACGATGACCACTCGAGCCGCCGCCGCATGCGCGGCAAGGTCGGCGCCGACCCACGCATCTCAATCACCGCCACCACCAGCAACGGCGGCATCAGCCTCCGCAAGGACGAGGCGCTCGCGAAGGCGGAGTAGGTTGAAGTTTGTTAGCGAGGAAAATGAAGATGAAACTCATTGATGCAATACACAACCAGACCGGTGAAGCTCGCGAGCACCTTGTGCTCTTACGGCACAGCAATGCACGAGTGAACAAACTTCGTCAATTGGGTGGGAGTGTGGATACAGACTACACGTTCATTCAACCGAGAAAAACTCGATACGACTATGACTTCCACGCGGATCGGCTCGTTGCCGTCGTGGTTGATGACCGCCTTTTTTCCGTTTACCGAGTGGCTGGCATCGAGGCCGAAGGGAATAGCTACGAACTTGGTAGCGCCGCATACCGCCAGCTGCAGATTTTCTATCGCCAACTGAATCGACCCGCTTATCGGTTTAAGATGGAAAGAATCGATATCGCAGGGATCGGCAATCCAATTTTTGGTTGGACAAGCCCACGATCCACAACGCTGCGGTATGACCAGGCGCGCCGGGGCCTATTTTGGCGAATCGGAGTCGCATAGGCCCCGTATAACACGGCACGTGTGGCGTGAGCTCTGAAGGAGTGACCTTCGGGGCATGACCGGGGCGCGATGTCATTTGCGTTGTGCTTCTGCCGGGACCCGCCTCTTTTGTTTCCACCTAGCGAAGAACCGTATTCGACGTTGTCGCATCAAGCCGCCGGCCGTTTCGCGTGCAGGGCTGAAGGCCCGAACTGCCATAGCCAGGGGCACCGCCCCTGGGAACGTCGCCCCGGGGTTCGGCGCTATCTCGTTGTTTCAGGGCTGAAGGCCCGACCTGCCGATAGCCAGGGGGACCGCCCCTGGAACATGCGGCGCGAAGAGTCATTCTCTTGTTGAGCTCTGAAGGAGCGAACTTCGGGTACGCAACCCCCGGCGCGAATGCTTCCGTATCCGGCTTCCGGTCGAACCGGGCGCTTCGCTTCCGGCTAGTGACGCAGTGGCGCTCGATCCTCCGCGGTGAGTCGCTTGATCACCGCTGCTTGCGAACATGCCGGTTGGCTCACTGCGCTGGCGCGGCTACGATGGACGCGGCGTGGCGCTATCGCGTGGCTAGTCGGCTACGGCTACTCGACTACCGCGGCGCGGCGCTCACATGGCCGGATGGCGAAATTGGCAGACGCACGGGACTTAAAATCCCGTGGAGGGAAACCTCCGTGCGGGTTCGATCCCCGCTCCGGCCAGCTCAACACTCGAACGTTGTACTTCCCGTGAGCGAGACGGGCGACGTCGCATTTGTTCTCGGCATCCGCCCACGCTCACTCCGCCTCGACCGGCAGGCCGGGCCAAATGTTCTGGGGGCTGATGATTCGGGTGATGTCCTGCATCAACCGCCACGAGCCCGGTATATCTGCGCCCGAGTTCAGCATCACGACGAGCGTCATCCGATCGGAAGGCAGGTAGTACGGATAGACCATGTAGCTCAGGATGTTGCCGTTGTGGCCGATCCAGCCGTTCTGGTTTTCGAGCGCAAGCCCATATAGCGCGCCGTCGCCTGCGGCAGGCGCACAAGAACTGCTGTTGCATCACCATGCGTCCTGTGCGGCCGATGTTGTTCCTACCTAACCCGAAGCCTTATTTGCGCGGCTCCGCTCCTCCTGGCCAGTTCCGCAAACTGAACTCAGGCGGCGGAGGGCAATCGGGATTGATCCACTGGATCACTTCAGCCCAGCCCTGGCTGTCCTCGTCGTGCTGCAAGTAGCCGTGGATCGGTTTTACGGCCGACCATCCGTCCTTGATGTGCAGACTCAGCACGGGATCAAACAGGCTGCCATCCAGAATGGCATCCACGTATTGTGCGATGGTCAATCCCGGATAATGCTGCGAATAGCCCGGCAAGCGGCTGGCGCCCACCATTCGCCACAGGCGCTCCTGCTGCACCAAAAAGCGGGTCTGGTCGGTCAAGGCGTGTGCTATCCCGTGATGCTGATGACCGGGATGAACCATGATGTCCGCCCCGTATAGGGTCGGGCCCTGCGGATCGTGATCCAAAAACGATCCGCCCGCCGTCAGCACGTCCCACGAATCATCAACGTGAAAATCGAACATGCGCAGCCGCAGCGTGAAGTGAACACCGGCGAGCTCATTACGGCCGTGCTCGACCGCGGCGAACTGCCCCTGCGGGAAGACTTGCAAATGATCGTCCAACTCTTCGACGGTGTAGGGCGTCTCGGTGGGATACACCCGCTTGCAGATCTCGATGATGGCTTCGAAATCCGCGGGCTCAACGCAGCGAATACGATAGTTGGCAGGAAGCATGAACGTTGTGCGACCACTTTTGAAGAGATTGATGGCAACGGACCCAGTCGGCTTATGTTTTCGACATTGTTCTCTCAAATTCAAAAAGCCACAATTGGGCGCAAGCCAAGCCCTCGGCGCGGCCTGGGTATCAAGAACCGTTCATAGAAAGCTCGATCATGACGTTTGAACGCCGAGTTCGCCAGATTCTGATGCACGGCCTGATGTTCGTGATGGTGGGGCTGGTGTGGGGCATCGTGGTGCCCACCACGCCTCATCCGCGGCTGGCGCTCGTGGCTCACATCCAATTGACCTGCAACGGCCTGTTGTACACCGTGCTCGCGGTGCTGCTGTTGAGCGTTCCTAGTCGGGTCGGTCCGAAATCCGCGTGGATCATGCTGCTGTCGGCATGGCTGACCTGGCCCATGCTGATTTCACAAGCGGTCAACGCATGGTGGGGCACCACGCAGATGCTGCCAATCGCGGGAGCTCAGGCTGGCGTCTCAGGGGGCGAGCCTTGGCAAGAACAAGTTCTGATCACCACCCACGTTGTCGCCAGCATCGGAATTCTCACCGCCTGGGCGCTGCTGATCGCCGGATTTTGGCAGGGGGAAAGCGCGACGGCAATCGAAGAGTGAGCCGGCCCGCGGACGATGCGCATCACCCGGCCGCGTTACGCTCAAGCCGCACGACGTGGCGGCAAAAGCGATCGATCCGGCAGTCGAATCCACCCCCGCCGCTCGGCGTGCGAACCTGCTAAAATAGGATTACACAGCTACGCGCAGCAACCAATTGACGGACGGAGTACGAGAGTGCCGGGCATCTATGATTTTGAAGTGCGCCGCATCAATGGCCAGCCGCAAAGGCTCGCCGAGTTTCGCGGCCAGGTGCTGCTGATTGTCAACGTGGCGAGCTATTGTGGGCTGACGCCGCAATATGCCGAGCTCGAGGCGCTCTATCGTCGCCATCACGACGCGGGGTTTTCCGTCTTGGGATTCCCTTGCAACCAATTCGGCAAGCAGGAACCCGACCTAGACAGCGAGATTTCACAGTTTTGCCGTAGCCACTACGACGTCACCTTCCCGATGTTCGCCAAGGTGGAGGTCAATGGCGCGGGAGAATGCCCGCTCTACAAGTATTTGAAAAATGCGCGGGGCGGGTGGCTGGGCACGCGCGCGATCAAGTGGAACTTTACCAAGTTCCTGGTCAATCACGACGGCATTGTCGTGTATCGGTATGCGCCAACCGCGCGCGCCGCGCGCATCGATCGCGACGTGTGCTCACTGTTGGAAAACGCCACCGCGGCCCGCGCATAAAGGTTGCGCGGTTCATGCGTGGCGAGTTTGTCGCTCGCGCCGCTCGTAGCTGTTGGTGTGGTCCGCTTACACGCGGCCCATCAGCACCAGAATCAGCAGGATGACGAGCACCAGGCCGATTCCGCCCGTGGGTCCATATCCCCAATTGCGGCTATAGGGCCAGGCAGGAACGGCGCCGAGCAAGAGCAGGACGAGAATGATCAGCAGGATCGTGCTCATGAGACTTCCCCTTTCGCATGACAGACAGGATTGAGATCATCCGCTCGAACGGCGGATTGAAACTCGGCAAGGGAAATCCGTTTCATCACTACACGCGGTTCCTCGAGCCAGCCTCTCCACGGAGAGGGCAATGGCTCGGGAAACCGCCCGACAGGCTCTTCAACCGTTCCTCCGTTGCCGGACTGCAAAGCCCGGCGGGTTGTCAGTACTTCACCAGGGTTTCAGTTTCCAGCCCAGCACGAAACCAATCCCCAGGCACCACAGTGCCGCGTAGCCGGGGTTGTGCTTGGCATATTCGGTCACATAATCCACGAGCTCTTGGGTCATCTCTTGCGGAGACTCTTGTCCGCGCCGACTGCCCATCGAAGTTTCGCGGGCGTTGTGTTGTGTTTTCGCACTAGACATTTCGGGTTACTCCTTCCGGTTAACAGTTTGCAATCTAAAAGATCCTCACTTAGTCCCACGCGTCACGCTTGGCATAGCTGGCCAGGGCCTGACGCATGGCGCCCAGGTTCCGGTGCAGCTCCGAGCGCGACCGTTCCAATGCTCCTTCTTTTCGCTTGAGCTGATAGAGTCCCAGTCCGACGAGCACAGCCGCCAGAATGAGCGCAATCAGCGAAACGATCAGCAGGCCGACGAAGGCAGGCAGCTCCGTTGCATAGGACAGCGCCAAGCCAGCGCCGATCAAGGCGGTGGGCACGGCGGCTAGCGCCAGCACGAGGGCCACGATACCGGTGGTCATGGCCATCACGACGCCTTTGCGCAACTCTTTCGCATCGGTTACCAATAAGCGGAACTGCAGCCCCGCTAACGTCATCACGTCGTGCGCGATGTGCGCCAGGTTTTTCAGCACGGCCTGCGCCGAAGAATCGCGTCTTGGCGGGTTGTCTAGCGTCGCTTGATGATCCATCCGACCATAACTCCTATCGAGAGCGCCGCGGCCAGCACCTGTTTCGGATGCTCCGTCAGCTGAACCTCCAACTTGTGAAAAAACCCGCTTTTCGCGCCCGGTTCCGGGCTGGGGCGGGCAGCTTGTTTTCTCGCTGCGTTTGCTCCTCCTGGCGATGCATGCGATCCCAGGCGGTTGATCATGGTTGTCCCCCACGAGCCAGCCGATCTTCCCGCGCGCGCGCTTGCTCGGCCGACTTCGCATCGTGATAGGATTCTCGCATCCGATTCATGGCCAGATTGGCTGACTCCCGCGCCAGGGTGACGGCCGCCATTTTCAACAGCGGCTTAACCAGCCGGTCACTCAACGTCGCTGGCTCCTTTAAACGAAACAGGACCTTCGCGGCCTTTCCGCTCGCCTTACCATCACTCTGTGGATTCGCGGGCTCGGTGTCTGACTGAGCGGGCGTGGGCCGATCGGACATCGGACCGGGCGGCCCGAACACCGAATACACCTTGCGGGCACGCGGGACCAGCATGAACCCCAGCGCCGCGGCGATTCCACAG
The DNA here is from genome assembly GCA_035496575.1 of Pirellulales bacterium. Classification (GTDB taxonomy): domain Bacteria; phylum Planctomycetota; class Planctomycetia; order Pirellulales; family PALSA-1355; genus PALSA-1355. The sequence continues at coordinate 6,332 of DATJEN010000016.1, read as the reverse complement.
AATAGCCACGGGTGTGCCCGAAAGTGCGTTCGCCAATCCGCCAGGGTGCGCGCATCCGTCGCCAGGACGCGCACATCCTGCTGGAGAGCCGAACGCATTTCGGCCATTTGCCGTTCGATATCATCGGGATTGGGTTCGGAGATCATTCGCTCACCCATCCAGCTTGAGGTCTTGCAGGTTCGACGGTCGTTCACAACGGTGTGATGAATCGTTTACTCAAGAACGTCGAGAGAACGACTCGGGCACCATGTTGGCGATCGAATCCATTAATTGCTTGCCGAAGTTCTCGGCCATGGATCGGCTGTGCGCGAACTTGGACTCGTACGAGCGGTCTCGCATCAGCGCAGCAACGCCAAGACCGGTAAGAACCCCCAGCCCAAACGCGACGGCCATGGCCTGACCGGGCCGTTCGGTGACGGCACGCTCGGCTTCCGAGTAGCCCCGGCGCAGTTGTTCATAGCCTTCGCGCGCGGTGTCCATCGTTTGACCGGCGGTCTCCTCGATGCGGTCGCGCAACCCCGACAGGAATTGCGAGCCTTCTTCGCTGAATTGAGCGAGGTACTGCTCGATCGATTCGCGCGTCTCGCCCGTCTTTTGTTGGATGCGCCCGACGAGCTGATCGACATTCCCATTGAAGGTGCGAAGATCGTCATCCGTGAGCTTTCCCCATTTCTTCTTCAGCTCTCCTTTTATTTGATCCCATTTTCCGGACAAAACTTGCTGGTTGACCATGGCACTTTCCTCCTAAACCGCGTTACAAGGTTCCGTCGGCGAAGTAGAGCGGGGCCGATCGTAGGCCTCGCTCCGGACAGCGCAATCGTCATTGCAAATGCCGGGCCAGTGTGCGCGCGGCTAAATGCCACTTTGGTCTCAAAGTGGCCGAATTCGGTAAACGAGGTCGGGCCTCCACCGGTCGGAAACTGCCCAAACCGGTCGCACGGCGACACATCCGTAAGGCCATTCGGCAAGGATTTCTGAACGGCAGCCCACCCTTTCAGGGAAATGCAGACAGATTTTGCGCCCGGCACATGGAGTGCGGCTCACGGTTGGCTCGGCCCGTTCGGGCGGAACGGCCAGTTCCGCGAGCCAATGAGTTGATCGTGCGCGCTAAGCGTTTCGCGCGGGTAAGTCACGTCTACGATGTTGCCACTTCGTCTTTTTTCCGCGTCCCCCAGACCTTCGCTGGCAATGCCGCCAATTTCCTTATCCGACATGTCGCCCAGCGGAATGGTTTACGCGGGCGTTTCACTGCTGTTAGCGCTTGCATCCCTTGGACTGAGCGTCGGAATGGAAAAGATCATGCTGGTCGCGTTCCTTCCGGCTCTGATGATGGGGGTTTACGCCCGCAGCCAGTTGGGTGCAATGGGCGGCCTTGTGTTTGGTTTTGGAATAGGACTCGCGCTGCCCATGACACGCCCGGCGAGCGTGGCCGAGGGGCTGGCCTGGTTTTCGGCCGCGCTCGTGTCGGCAGCAGCGTCGGCCGTGCTTATTGAAATCACTGCGAAGCGCAACGCCGCATTGGCAAGCGACGATGAACAAAATCGGAACGAGGCCCCCGCAGTTTCCCACCTGGTCAAGAGAATCGATAGCGAGCTGTTGTCGAATATCAGTCACGAGCTGCGTACCCCCATGTATGGCATCGTGGGAATGACGGAGCTTGCCCTCAATGAAGACGTGTCGCCGTCGTTGCGAGACTATCTGCAAACGGCTCAAAATGCCGCGGACATGCTGCTCGTTCTGGTCGACGAAATCCTGGATTATTTGAAGCTGGAATCGGGCGAATTCGAGCTGCAGCCCGCCACAATCAAGCTGTATGACCTTGTCGAGGAGGTGGTCCGCTGCGCTTCGGTCGCCGGAGCTCTCAAAGGATTGCTGGTGACCGCTGAGCTGGGCGCGGGGGTCCCGCAAGAAGTGGTGGCGGATGGCGCGAGGCTCCGGCAAGTCCTGCTCGACCTGCTGGGCAATGCCGTCAAGTTCACGGATGAGGGCAGCGTGGCGCTGCGAGTCTTTCTGAAATCCCGCCGCCGCGATCACGTGCGACTGGATTTTGAAATTGCCGACACGGGAATCGGGATTGCGCCCGAGCACCTGCACGACATCTTTGCACCCTTCACTCAAGTCGACAGCTCGAGCACTCGGCGGCATGGCGGAACGGGCCTGGGGCTGACCATTGCCAAGCGGCTGGTCGAACTGATGCAAGGATCCTTTCATGTGCAGAGCACTCCAGGGCAGGGGAGTGTCTTCTCATTTGATGTCCTGCTGGGACTGGCGGCGCGACAGCCTGGCCGACGCCACCGCCAATCCGGCAAGGCAAGTCGCCCGCCCGACGACTCCGCCGATGCGTGCCCACCCATGCGGGTCTTGCTCGCCGAGGACACTCCGGCCAACCAGAAGATCGTTCGAAATGTGCTTGCCAAACGCGGACACCAGGTCGAAGTCGCCAGCGACGGGCGGCAGGTCCTCGAAAAAGTCCGCTCCAAACCCTTCGATGTCGTATTAATGGACGTCCAGATGCCGTGCATGGATGGGTTCGCTGCCACCGTAGCTATCCGGGCTTTGGAGGCACAATTGGCCCGTCATGTCCCAATCGTTGCCATGACGGCACACGCAATGCAGGGGGACCGCGAACGCTGCCTGGCCGCCGGCATGGACGCTTATCTGGCCAAGCCGGTCAGCATTTCGTCCTTAGTCCAGACGGTCGAATCCTTTTCAGCCTATGCTTACAATCGACCGTCATACGCCGGCAATGACCCTCCAGGTTCCGCGCGGGCGTCGCAGCCCGCGCCCGCTCTCGCTACGGAGGACGACCGCGTGTTTAACTTCAATTCAGCGTTGGCCCGCTTGGGAAATGACCGTAATTTGTTTGCCGACCTGGTCACCTTCTTTATGGAGGATGCGCCGGAGCTACTGTCCGCTATCCGAACCGGCTTAGACAACGGGAATGCCGACGATGTCATGCGGGCCAGCCACAGCCTCAAGGGCCTGCTATCAAGCTTCGATGCGCATCAGGCCGTGTCGCTGGCCGCCCGAATCGAAAATGCGGCGCGCGAGGGCGACCTGGTTGCCGCTTGCGAAGTACTTCCGCGGCTTGAGGATGAGGTGACGCGCCTGCAAGACCTGCTGCACCCGTACGGCACCAAGGCCGAGCATTAGCGCGCTATAGCACGCCTGGCACATCCGGCAGCCAAACGCGACAAGATCAGGCGTCGGGTTGGCCCTGCAGCTCGTGGTCCTCGATGCGCACGGCGTGCGCCATCGACAAGTGCAAGGATTGCAGCTTGTGCCTGAGGCTGGCCCGGGTGATCCCCAGAATTTTAGCCGCCCGGGACTGATTGCCGCCTGTCTGCTCCAACACGCGCTTGAGCAGGCAGCGTTCCATCAGCTCCAGCAGCTCGGCATGCAGCTCGACCGAACCGGCGGCGATGCGGCCGTCCACAAATTCTGTCAGCTCCTTGCCTAACGAGCCTTCGGCTGGCCCGCTGGTTACCGCCTCGGCGTGATGCCGGACGGACTTCGGCAAGAACTCGGGCAGCACGACCGGCCCGGTCGTCTGCAAGATGGTTTGTCGAATGACGCTTTGCAGTTCGCGCACGTTGCCGGGCCAGGAGTAGGCCAGCAGCAGCTCGAGAGCCTCGGGCGAGATCGTGCGGACATCCTTCTTCATTTTCCGGCCGCTGTTGACGAGAAAATGCTCGATCAGCAACTGCACGTCTCCCTCGCGATCGCGCAGCGGCGGCAACTCGATGGTGAATCCGTTCAAACGATAGAACAAATCCTCGCGGAACGTGCCTTCGGCCACCATTTCGCCCAGATCGCGATTCGTGGCGGCGATGACCCGGGTGTCGGTTTGGATGGTCTGATTGCCGCCCACGCGTTCGAAGCGTTGTTCTTGCAAGACGCGAAGCAGCTTGCTTTGGACCATGGGCGACATGTCGCCCACTTCGTCCAAGAACAGCGTGCCGCCCGAGCAATGTTCGAATTTGCCGATGCGCCGCTGGTCGGCGCCGGTGAAGGATCCCTTCTCGTGACCGAACAGTTCGCTTTCGAGCAAGGTCTCGTGAATCGCCGCGCAGTTGACCGCCAGGAAGGGGGCCCGGGCCCGCTGGCTATGCTGGTAAATGGCGCGCGCGATGAGCTCCTTGCCGGTGCCGCTTTCGCCCGTGATCAGCACGGTGACGTCTTCAGGCGCAACCCGGCCGATGGCCTTGTAGACCTCGAGCATTTGCGGGCTGCGTCCGATCAGGACGTCGGAAACTTGGGCGTGGCCGTTCGTGGTGGGAAGCACCACGGGCACATGCATCAGTCGCCGCATCTCGAGCGCCTTGGCGACGCATTGGTGCACGCGCGCGACGTCGAGCGGCTTGTGCAAGTAATCGTAGGCCCCCCCCTTGATCGCCTCGATGGCCGTTTCGCTATCGCCGCAGGCCGTAATGAAGATCACGGGCAACTTGGCGTCGAACTGCCGGATTCGCTCGAACACGTCCAAACCTGAGGACGTGGGCAGCATGACATCCAGAAGGACGGCATCCGGAGTCTCGCGCTCGAGCATCTCCAGCCCTTCCTCGGCACTCTTGGCGGCGCAGAGGCGGATGTCCGTGGTTTTGAACGTTTCCTGAATCAGATGACGAACGGCACGATCGTCGTCAATGACCAAAACGGTCGCCATCATCCACCTTCCCTATATATTCGCCAGCCTAGCCCCGCGCGTGCAATTTAGCACCCGCTCGACTGGATGCTCGTTCCACATTGCTATCTGCTGTCGCAGCCGCGAGAAAATGTGCGAAGCACGCGTCGCGGACTCACGCCACCTGCTCCCCGGAGCGGTCCCGGGGATCATACTCGGGTGGGCCCCTTGGGAAGCACAAAGCATGCCGCGCAGCTTCCTCGTATCCTATGCAAGAGCTCGGCTGTCGCCAAGTAATTTAACGCAAAGCGGTTGGGATTTGAGAGCCTTGCCGCTATACGAGGGGATAGCGGCGCGAGTCCATCCGGCAAGGGGCGCCGAAACGTCCTGGCGCCAGGAGAGCTCAAGCGATCCGCGGTGGCAGGCTCAAGCGGTCAACGACCCGATTGACCCCTTGTACCCTATTGGCCGTCGAGATCGCGATTTGCCGCTCGTGGAACGAGCTCAACTGACCGCGTAGCGTCACGGTGTTTCCGTGTACCTCGATCTTAACCCGCCTCAGGCCGGGGAAATTGCTCGACCGCAGGTTGTCGAGAACCTCGCGGCCAACATCGTTGGCTTCCTCGGTGTTGAGGGCAGATTGACGGAACTCGTCAGTTCGCATGAGGGCTTCCGTTCGATGGATCAGGGCCGCTCGACTGAGCAGCTATCCGATGCAGAGGTGGCCTGTGCGCGCAATGCTTCAGGACCAAATTGCAAGTGCACAATGCGCGCCAAACGGCGGTATCCGCGCGTTTCGCGGTAAATCGAGCGGACACGCAATGCCAGGCCGTTTTCCAGCGTGGCCTCTGGTCAGGAGGTGTGCACCCTGGCCAACTTACTTGCACTTGGCGCGTCTGAGCGGGAACTTTGCCCGTGATGTGAGCTTTGGTAGGCTTGTACCAGTCGTGCAGTTGCGCTCTGAAAGGACCGAGAAACTATCTTGTCAGAAAGCTCGATTTCGCCACCCAAGCGGATTCTCGTCATCGATGACCAGCGAGACGTGCGCATGGTCTTACAGGCCATGTTGACGCGCCTGGGCAGCACCGTGATTGTGGCTCAAGACGGCGCGGAGGGGGTGGCCAAGGCCAAGGCCGATTGCCCCGACGTGGTTATCTGCGATATCGTGATGCCGGGCGATCTCGATGGCTATGCGGTTGCACGTCATCTGCGGCAAGATGCCGAAACAGCGTGCTGCTTTCTGATCGCGCTCACAGGCCGCAACGATGACGACGACATCCGGCTTGCCCGCGAGGCGGGCTTTGACGCGCAGGCGGTGAAGCCGGTCGACCTGGCCAGGCTTCGCGAGCTGCTGGCAAGCGCGGCTGCGCACGCCAGAAGCTGATCCGGCCGAGAAAAAAAGAAAGGCCGGACAGGGCACCGTGAGGGCACCCTTGTCCAGCCTTGCGCCGCCGGAACTCCTCGTTTACGGATTGGGCGAAGAAGTCGTGGTTGTCGTCGTCTTCTTGGTCTCCGCCCGCTGATAGTACTTGTCGATGTGCTGGCTCCAATTGGGGTCAGCAAAGTTCGGCCAGTCGCGTTTGTCGAAGCCCGGCGCGGCTTTGATCTTCTCGACCGACATGTCCAGGACAAAGAACATCTCATCCTTGCCGTGGTTGAACATCAATTCGCTATACGGGACGGCAAACAACTTTTCGCCGATCCCCAA
>DATJEN010000015.1:0-6881 GCA_035496575.1 Pirellulales bacterium | reverse complement strand
ATAGCAGCGGTTCAGCTCGACCACGCGGCGCGCGACATGTTGTAGAAAATATCGATCGTGGCTAACGAGCAGGACCGCCGAGCTTGAAGCCATTAAATGTTTCTCGAGCCACACGATGCCTTCGATATCCAGGTGGTTGGTCGGCTCGTCCAGCAGCAGCACGTCGGGCTCGCGCACCAGCTCGCGCGCGATTGCCAGGCGTTTGCGCCAGCCGCCCGACAGCGTCGCGGCTAGTTGATCGCGATCGGCAAAGCTGAAGCGAGCCAGAGTCTCGCCCAGGCGGCTGTGCCGCTCGCTTTCGTCCATGTGCAGGGCGCCCAAGCTGTCGAGTAGCACGCGCTCGACCGAGTGAGCGGGATCGAAGCGCGGATCCTGCGCGATGAAGCCCAAACGAGCTCCTTTGCGCAAGGCGCGCGTGCCCGCGCCAGGCGTTTCCAGACCGGCCAGGATCTTGAGCAAGGTGGACTTGCCGGAGCCGTTAGGCCCAATCATGCCCAGGCGTTCGCCGTCGGACAGGTCGAGCGAGATATCGACAAACAGCGGCCGCTCGCCGTAACTCTTGGTGAGCGACTGTCCGCTTAGAACCAGAGGCATGCCGGGTGAGAATGCGTTAGCCGCCGCTTGTGGACGGCGGGTCGAAGTAACGCAAGCCTTTGATGCGGACCTTGCGCTTGAAGACCTTGTTGGTGGACGTTACGTACATCGTGTCGAGGTTCGGTCCGCCGATGACGACATTCGAGAGCCATGCGTTTTGCGGCTTGGCGATGATGCCCGACAGGCGTCCTTGCGGATCGAACACTTGCAGTCCGAGATGCGTGGCGACGTAGGCCCGGCCCGCGGCGTCGATTTTCATTCCGTCGGCGCCGCTGTCGATTTTACCGGCCGGTAGTTGCATAGTGTAGTACGGCTGTTTGAATTTCAGGCTGCCATCGGGCTCGACACGATAAGCCCACAGGTTAAAACCTTTCATATCGGCCACGACGAGCGTGCCCTGGTCGGGCCACAGCGCGATACCATTGGCATAGCCGAGCCCGCGCTCGACGACGCGTTTTTCGCCGCGCGGCGAGATGTACCAGATCTGTTGGTTTTCGGGATCGGTGAAATAGATGGCGCCTGCGCGCGTGACCACCAGGTCGTTGCTCTTGACGTCCTCGGCGATGACGCTGTCCTTGCCGGCCGAGTCGTAGGCCACGATGCGCTTCTTGCCGTTCTGGCAGCCATATAAGCGGCCATCAGGCCCGAACATGAGGCCATTGGTGCCGAAGCTTTGGTCGACGAAGACTTCGGCTTTGCCCGCCTCGTTCAGACGAAAGATCTTGCCGCGGAAGACGTCGGTGAAATAAAGCGCGCCCTTGGCGTCGACGGCCGGGCCTTCGGTAAAGGCAAAACCTTCGGCCACGAGTTCCCAGCCTTGGCTCTCGTCGAGAATGTCGGCAAGCCGCATGTCCTGCGCGACCGCGGGCGCGACGGGAAGCAGCGTAAGCAGTGTGATCAGCGTATTGCGAAGCGTTGTCATGGCCAGAGTCCTGGAAGCGGAGCGAATCGTGCTCCAACGCAGAGAGGTAAAATCAGGATCGAAGTTGTTCCAGTCAGGGTGTCGTCGACACGACATCTTTCCACAACCAGCGCAGCGAATCGGGCAGCAGAGATCCACCGTGCTTGCCATTGTGACCGCCGTCGCCGAACTCGAAGCGATAGTCGTAGCCGGCGAACTTGAGCGCGGCGGCCATTTCCTGGTTCGCCAACGGCCAACTGCCGTGCAAATTGTCGAGATCGTTTGAGCCATCTTGCAGGAAGGCGCGAATCGGCTTGCGCTCGGTCTTGCGAATCAGCGCGGGATACACGTGCCCGCCGCGAATATTGGTGAAGCTACCCACGTGGCTGAGCACCTTGCGGAATGCATCCGGGCGCTCCCAGGCGACCGTCCAGGCGCAGATGCCGCCCGAGCTGATGCCGCAAATGGCGCGCTCCTCGGGCTTGTTGGTGAGCTTGTAGCTCTTGGAAACCTCGGGCAGCATTTCCTTCAGCAAGAAGTCGGCGTATTGCGGGCTGAGCGAGTCGTATTCGAAACTGCGATTCGCGCGAGGCTTTTCGTCCGGCTTGCTGGCGGGCACGACGCCGGGGTTGATGAAGATGCCAATCGTGACCGGCATTTCCTGTTTCGCGATCAAGTTGTCGAACACGATCGGCACGCGGAAGTCTTTTTTCAGGTCGACGTAGTTGCCGCCGTCCTGAAACACCATCACGCAGGCAGGTTTGGCCGCATCGTATTGTTTGGGAACATAGACCCAATAGTCGCGCTCGGTGCCGGGGAACACGCGGCTCGTCCAATGATGCTGCGTCACGGTGCCCTCGGGCACTCCCTCGCGGCGCTCAGAATCGGGGCCGAGCTTGTAGTCGTCGGCCGCGCGCGCGGGTGAGGTTGCAACCGTAGTGAGCGCGACCCAAGTCATGGCCAAGGCGAGAGAGTGATCAAAGCGAGTGGTCATATGCAGCCGTAATTCGATTCGCGAGAGCGTGTCTTGTTTAAGGAAACGGTTACTTGCCGCGCGGCAGGATGCCGAGGCCGGGGACGCCCAGGTCGAGGCGGAATAACCCGCCGCGGCCGCCTTCCGGACCGAGACCACCGGTGACAAACAGTTGATCGCGGCGTGGGCCGCCGAAAGCCACGTTGCTCGTGGTGACGTTGCCGCCGGGATAGCGCGCGACGAGCTTGCCCGCCGGGCTGAGCACCTGGACTTGCTTCATGCCATAGTGCGCGACGTAGAGATTGCCAGCCGCGTCCAGGCACATGCCGTCGGGCTGGTTATCGATCTGGCCCAGCGATGCATCCTTGGTCGGCAAATCGGCGAACACTTTGCGGTTGGCGACCTTGCCCGCCGCGGTCACGTCGTAGACGAGCACGCGATTTTTTTTGCTTTCCCCAACCAGCAGCGTTTTTTCATCGGGTCGCAGCACGATGCCATTGGGAAATGCCAACTCGCGATCGACGAGATGGGTTTTGCCTGCGCGATCGACATAGTGGACCGTTCCGATGGGGTTGGTGTCGCTCGAGCCGCCCGGATCCGTGAAATAGAACCCGCCGTTGGGCGTGTCGAGAGACAAATCGTTAGGGCCGCGCAAGGGTTGGCCATCACACTCGCGCGAGGCCGGATCGAGCAGCTTGCCCTCTGGCGACAGCCGTAGCACGGCATGCCGGCTGGCGTCGCACACCAGGTGCGTGCCGTCGGCCAGAATCTTGTGGCCGTTGGGTGCGCCGGTCTCGGCCCACACTTTTTGCTGGCCATCGAGGGAGAACTGCACCAGAAACTTTCCGTGCGAGAGATAGCCACGGCCTTGCGTGTCGAATACCACGCCCTCGCAGTAATTGTCCACCTCCAGAATCTTGACGGGCTTGACGGATGCGGCCGCTGGGACGTCGGCCGCGCTGAGCGCCGGCATCCGTACTGCCACGAGGCCTATAATGAGGAGCAACGAGAGGCGGCTCATGGAAGTCACTCGGCGAGGCTGGGCAGGGTCCTAGTCGCTGCGCGGCGCCGCTGCGATGGCGATCGAGTGGGGCCGCGACCGGCTACAAACTAACCGCGCCAGGGGGTGATAGCAAGCAGCCCGCCCAGGGCCGATTGGGCCGCTTTTTCCCGTGAGATTCAGGGCCTTTTGGTCGTCGGGTGATCGGGTTCGGCCGTTTCGACGTAAAGTGGTTTAGGAGTGCGCGGGCAGACGATCGCGGGTAAGAGATTCAATTTCGCAATGCGGCTACTGAGCTACAACATCCACAAGGGCATCGGCGGTCGCGACCGGCGCTATGACCTGCAGCGAATCGTGGGCGTGATCGAGCACGAGAACCCCGATTTGATTTGCTTGCAGGAGGTGGACCACCTGGTGCGGCGTTCGCGGTTCCATGATCAGTCGCGGCTGTTGGCCAGGCACTTTAACGCCGTCGGCCATCTGTGGCAGACCACGGTGCGGCTGCGGCATGGCAGCTATGGCAATGTGATCATCTCGCGCTGGCCGATTCACGATCGACACCAGATTTCACTGCGCTTCGAAGGCAAGAAGTCGCGCGGGGCGCAGATGGCGGTGGTCGAGTCGCCGGAAGGCCGTTTCCAACTGGTGCACTGGCACCTGGGCCTGGCCGAGCGCGAGCGACACTGGCAGGTCCGGCATCTGCTCACGCATCACTTGTTTCGGCAGACGAACGATCTGCCGGTGCTGGTGGCGGGGGACTCGAACGATTGGCGCAACACGCTGGCGGCGGGCCCATTCGCGGAGCACCAGTTCCAGCACGTGACCTCGCCCGCCTCTCGATTTCGCTCCTTCCCGGCGTACTTTCCGGTGGGCTCGCTGGACAAGGCTTTTTACAAGGGCGACATCTTTGTGCGGCAGGCGCGCGTGGTGCGCACGGCACTGGCCAAAGTCGCTTCGGACCACTTGCCGCTCGTGATCGATTTTCACCTGTCCGAAGCGTATTTGACCGCGGCCAATGGTGCAGCGCATTGAGGAGCGAGCGAAAGTTAGTAAAGGATTGCGTCGAGCTTGCCGGTCAGCTACTCTTTTGGCAACTCATCGCAGTCAAAGGTGCGCTAGCCAAACGACCGACTCTCGTTTGCCTCTTTCTTATCGCGGATCGCACGCGATGTGCACCAGCACCATTTTGACGATATCTGCGGGAGGACTATGCGTTTCGCATCCAAAAACGTTGCCAAGGTCGCGATCGCATTTCTTGTTGGATGCAAGTCGTGTGCGTGTGCCGCGATAAACTGGAATCTGACGATCAATGATCCCGGCTCCAGCTTCAAAGCATACTATGCTCCAATTCAATCCAATCTTTCAGCAGCGCTTGGCGACTGGTCGAGCCATTTGTTCAGCGGCGGATCGAGGAACATCGAAGTCGAGATCGATTTTACGGATGTTGGCATTACTCGTTCGACGGGATATAGCGCGACCTCGGTTTTTACGAAGAACGTGGGCGGCATCAACGTCTTTGAACAGGCTGTGGCTGCCGAGGTTCGCACCGGGATTGATCCAAATGGCGCCGCAATTGACATGTACGTCAAATTTCAGCCTGCCTATCTCATCAATGAGCTGTGGTTCGATCCAAATCCGCAGTCACGATCAGCACCTGTGCCGCTCGATAGAACGGACGCGTATTCCGTGCTGTTGCACGAAGTGGCGCATGCCATCGGATTTAACGGCTGGAAGAACGGAACGAATGGAGCCGTGACTGGCTCGCCGCCATTTGAATCAACGTTCGACCGCTACGAAGCTTTCGACGGCTCAAACCTTTTCTTCACTGGTCCCGCAGCGATGGCACTCCATGGCGGTCCAGTGCCAATAACCTTTGGCAATAATTGGCACATCGGAAACGCGTCACCACGACCTGGGTCGGATCTCATACCAGACCTAATGAATGGCGTCGTGTTTTCTAGGGGCACGCGTTACAACATCTCTGCTTTAGATCTCGCAGTTCTTTCGGACTCCGGCGTTCTGTTAGTACCCGAGCCCGCCTCGTTCTTCCTTGCAGTTGCTTGCATGATCGGCTTTTCAGCTTGGGGCTGGCGACGCAAGCAGGCAAATGCGCACGCAAGACTCGCGGCTTAAAGTGTGATTTTCGAATGGCAGGCGCGCGTGGTGCGCACGGCGCTTACGAAAGAAGCCTCGGACTACGTGCCGCTCATGATTGATTCTCATTTCTCCGAGCGGTATTTGATCGGCGGCGGACGGCCACTGGCATTGACGGCTCGCGCGCGGCCACGCTGATCGCCAGCCGCTCAGCAGGGACCGATTGACCTGGTCAAAATCGAGACATGGCCGAAATCGGTTCCGTCAATGCCTGGCGTACTCCAACTCGGCGTGGCGCGTATGCCGCTCGGGCTGCTCTTCCGACTCGGATTGCGATTTTGCAAGCTGAATCAAAATGGGCACGGTTGTGATCGCGCCCACGCCGAATAGTGTCCAGCCGATGGCCTGACGTTGATCGCGGGTCAAGCGATCACTCAGGATCAAAGCCAATCCGGCCCCCAACGCCGCGCGGGTGCCGCCGATCAAGGCAATTTCAGGAATGGATAATGGTGTGCGGTGCATGGCAGGTCTCCCAAAAAATGGTTCAGGTGACGCTGCCGTAATGGGGTGCAAACCGAATGCCTGTTTGGGTCGTCAAATTCTCAACTGCCAGCAGGGCACTTGAGATCCGATGAACCCGAGTTGCAGGGAAGGTGTGCAAGGAAGTCGCACTATCCATCCATCGCAATTCGCTAACCGCATCACCCGTCGCCGAGGGCGTCTTTAATCAGCGCGTCCATGTCGAGCTCGCCGGTTTCCATCGCGTCGAAGACGCTCTCGCGGTTTATGCGCGAATCAAAGTGGTCGAGGCGCTCCAGGATCTTTTGGATCGCGGCGGGCGGGTAACCGCGCTCAGCCAGCCACTCTTCGATTTCAGGGCGATCGTGCGGCATAAAACCCTCAAGCTTAGAGCCTATTAGCGACAGGCTGCCTCAAAGCGCTCCGATTGTAGTTCGATCACCCATGCCGAACAATCTTGAACGGCAGCCTCACATTCCCAGCGTCTCGCCGCCGCGGCCTTGCTGGATGAGCGGGATATATGTTTCCAGGGTGCCAGCCGTTTCCGCGTCGGTCAGGTCGACGACCGCGCCGCGCTCGGCGGAGAGGTAAGCGGCCATCGTCAGCCGCACGATCTCCAGGCCATAGTGCCAGTCGAGCAGCGGGGCGCGGCCGCTATGGATCGCCGCGATCGCGTCTTCGTTTTCGTCGGTGTAGCCGTAAAGATCGGCTTCGTTCGTTTGCACCGTCAAGAGACCGCGGCTTGCTTGGGACTTTTCCAGAGCCAGCTCGGCATTTTGCGCGCTCTCGGCTGCGGCATC
>DATJEN010000014.1:0-22230 GCA_035496575.1 Pirellulales bacterium | reverse complement strand
CGCTCGCAGTACGATCTGAAGCCGAGCCTTTCCGAGCAGCTTGCCGAGGCCGTCGCCTCGGAACAGTACGAGCTGGCCGCCAAGCTGCGGGACGAGCTCTCGCGCCGCGGGAATAACTCGTAGCGGGCTGCATCTTTAATTCGTGCTTATCTGCACGAACTCACGCGACGAAGTTGCGCAACATGGTGATGTTTGCTGCACCTTCTTCTCCGCTTTGTAATTCTCGCTTTGTAAATCTGTACACCTACCGTTCGGTCGGTATTTTTGCGAGTTGCCCAACTGTAATCGCCTCAAGGAGATGTTTGCTACCGCAAGCGATTGCACATCAATTGGCACGCGCTCTGCTTAACATCCCTGAAAGACAGTTCCCTTCTGATAGCGTCCCATCTTGCGAGACAAAGGAGTGTTCCCATGCTAGTACTGACACGGAAGGCCAAGCAGCAGATTCAAATCGGTCCCCACGTCACGATCACGGTCCTGGCTATCAAGGGACAAGCCGTTCGCATCGGCATCGAGGCCCCGCGGGACGTCAACGTGTTGCGAACCGAGATTGCCCAAAAGGCGGCCGCCGACGTGGAAGATCCCACGGTCCAAGCGGCCCTCGAAAAAATTACTCGCGAGGATGCAATATCTTCGCGGGCGGCCGACGAACTGAAGGGTGGCCGGACGACGATACCGGCCAGTGGGTCCTTGCGATGCCGGGCTCCTCGCGTAGATTCGGCAACCATGATTTCGCCATTTGAGTCGACGGGCCCGGCATCGTTTTTACGACCGCGCCGCCGCCGCTTGAGTCTGCGGTAGGCCGGCATCATACGGAATAGGGGGACACGCCGAGATCGACCGTGGTCTCGGCGTTCCGCTGCGCGAGCGGAGTTTGCCTTTCGAGTTTTTTCGCGCCTTCGAGCGGCAATTCTGTGCCGCGCCCGCCGCTGGCGGCAAAAATGCTACATTCGATTGAGGCACGAAGCGCCCTGCTGCTGGGGCCTGCCGGTTGCCTTTCTCTCGCGGCGTGACGTGCCATGTCGTCCAACACCCTCGATCCACTCGCGACCGCTCTTGCCGAGCACCGTTCGGGCAACCTGCCCGCCGCCGAGCAGCTCTATCGGCAAATCGTGTCGCAGGCGCCAGACCACGCCGCAGCCTTGAACTTGCTGGGGGCGCTGTGCCTGCAATCGAATCGGGCTGCCGAGGCCGTCGAGTGGATCAACCGGGCAATCGCCATCAACCCAACCGTGCCCGACTATTTCAGCCACTTGGGCGCCGCCTACGGAGTTCTCGGTAATCACGACGCCGCACTTGCCAGCCTGCGCCGCGCGGTGCAGCTCGACCCGCGCGCAGCCAACGCGCACTACAACCTGGGAACGGCGCTGCGCAACGCGGGCCGGCTGGAAGAAGCGGTGGCCAGCTTCCGCAACGCGATCGCCTCTGACCGCAACGCGCCAGAGTCGCACTACAACCTGGCCAACGCGCTGGCCGAGCTCAAGCGGCTCGACGAAGCCGAGGCAAGCTACCGCGACGCGCTGCGGCTTAAGCCCACCTACATGCGCGCGATGATCAACCTGGCCAACCTGCTCAAGGATCGCGAGCGCCTGGGGGAAGCCGTTGAGGTTCTGCGCGATGCCGTGGCGGCCGATCCGAAGCATCTCAATGCGCGGATCAACCTGGGCAGCATGCTGCGCGACGCGGGCGAATTCAACGAAGCGCTGGAAACCTTGCAGAGCGCCGTGGCCCTCGGCCCAACCAGCGCCGAAGCCCACAACAACTTGGGCACGGTTCTGCATGCCCTGGCGGAGTTCGACCTGGCGCGCGAGCACTATGATCAGGCGCTCAAGCTCGATCCAAAACTGGCCGATGCTCATTTTTCGCGGGCGATGTGCCTGCTGCGGGAAGGAGACCTGGCCGAAGGATTCGCGGAATACGAATGGCGCTGGAAGTGCAAGCCTTTCCAGCGCCCGTTTGCCCAGCCGCGCTGGGATGGTTCGCCACTGGCGGGCCGCACCCTCTTGTTGTTCGCCGAACAGGGGCTCGGCGACACCTTGCAATTCGTGCGCTATGCGGCTGTCGCCAAGCGGCGCGGCGGGCGGGTCGTCGTGGAATGCCAGGAGCCATTGATCGCGCTTTTGCAGTCGTGTCCCGGCATCGACGACCTGGTCAGCTTCGGTTCTCCGCTGCCGCACTTCGACGTGCAGTGTTCGCTCATGAGCCTGGTGGGAGTGCTGGGCCTGCGGCTGGAGGAGCTTTGGGAAGGACCGTATTTGAGTGCCGACCCCGCGCGAGTGGCGACCTGGCGCGAGCGGTTGTCACGCTCCAAAGGGCCGCGAGTCGGCGTCTGCTGGCGCGGAAATCCTAAGCACCTGTTCGATTCGCAGCGGTCATTCGATTTGCGACAACTTGCGCCCGTGCAGCAGGCCATAGGCGTGCCGCTCATCGGCCTGCAAAAGGATGCCGCCGGATTGATTAAAGAAAGCGGGCTCGACGTCGTCGATCTCGGTCCCGAGTTAGACGCGGACGGAGCCTTCCTCGACACGGCGGCGGTCATGATGAACCTCGATCTCGTGATTTCGGCGGATACGGCCGTCGCGCATCTGGCGGGAGCGCTCGGGGTGCCCATTTGGCTGGCCCTGTCGGCCAATTCGGATTGGCGCTGGTTCATTGGCCACGATGACAGCCTGTGGTATCCATCGATGCGCTTGTTTCGGCAAGCGAAGCTGAACCAGTGGCAGGACGTCTTTGGGCGCATGGCCGAAGAAGCCGCCACGCTGCCAGCACGATCCGACGCGAGCTGAGTCGTTCACTCGGCCGCATCGAGCTCCCACACCGTGCGATAGAATCCGCGTGCTTCGCAATGCGCAACCAGGCGGCCATAGAACTCGTTCGCGGCTAAGGTCGCACTATCGCCGATGATGATTAGTTTGCGGCGGGCGCGGGTCATGGCCACGTTCATGCGGCGGATGTCCGCCAGAAACCCAATCTCGCCGCGCGGGTTGGACCGCACCAGCGAAATAATGATGGCTTCTTTCTCCCGGCCTTGGAATCCGTCGACGCTGTCGATCTCGATTCCAGCGTCTCCCAAGCGGTCCGCGATATGTCGGGCTTGGGCGGCATAGGGCGTGATGATGCCGATGTCCGCGGGCGACATGCCAAGGGCCACTAGCCCGCGCGCTTTGGAGCAGGCGAGCTCGGCTTCTTTTTGGTTGAAGCGGCTTTCGCCGTCCGGCTCGATTTGCTCATCGTAGCCGGCGCCAGCCGTGTCGATGAATTCAAGCGGAGCGTTCCATGGCGAATCGGCCGCCTCGGCGCACAGGTCCGAGAGACGATGATCGGCGACCTGCGGATCAGCCACCAACGTATTCTCGTAGAACTCGCCGGAGGGGAACTCCATGATGTCGCGGTGCATCCGATACTGCACGTTTAGAGCCCGCAGCGATTGGGGATAGACCTGCGCTAGGCGCTCGAAGAGACTGACGGCAAAACCCTCACGGCGCGCCAGATCGTTGAGAATCGTAGGCGGCAGTTGGCGATGATCGCCGGCGAGCACGATGCGTTCGGCACGAACGATCGGCGGCCAGCAGCCGGCCTCCGTCGCCTGGCAGGCTTCGTCGATGACCAGGCAACTAAATTGCCTGGCACCAAGCAAGCTGTCGTCGAGCCCGGTCGACGTCGCGCATACCACATCGGCCGTGTCCAAGATGTGCTCCACGGCTTGTGCCTCGAGCCGGCGCGCATCGGACAGCAGGGCGCGGGCCTCCTCGCGCATCTCGCGGCGGGCGCCCGGCTGTGGTTTGGCGCGCGTGGTGCGTGCTGCGCGCCGGAAGAGCGCAAAGGCGTCCTTGGCGAGTTTGCGCGCCAAGCGCACGTCCTCATGCCGGTCCACCAGCGCATCGAGCGTGTAGGTACGCAAATCGGACAGCACTCGCGCTGGCTGACCCAGCCGAACAACGCGCTCGCCCGCGGCGGCCAATCGCGCCAGCATGTTGTCGACGGCCATATTGCTGGGCCCGCAGGCCAGGACCCTGTCGCCTCGGCGAACCGCGCGGCGGATGAATTCGACCACGGTGCGCGTCTTGCCGGTTCCCGGCGGGCCATGAACAAGCGCGATGTCTCGCGCCGAAAGTGCAAAGTCGACCGCGGAAAGCTGGGCCTCATTTAATCCGGCGTCGACAGCCTGTTCGTCAGGCGTGTCGTCGAACCGGGGTTCGCTGGCGCCACACAGCATTGCCGACAATTGGGCCAGCCGATCGCCAGCGGCGCTACGGGCCCGCTCGAGCGCCAGCCGCTGGCGCTGGCTGGAAATCTCGTCGCTTGAGAGATCCACGCGCCATACTTCGACCTCTTCGGCTTCGTCGGGCAGCCCAGGCAGCGAGAGCTTGATTCTTTCCGGTCGGCGCTCTTCGACGATGCCTCTCAGAGCCAGCAGCTTTCCGCCTCGCGGCCCGCTCAGAACCACCGGGCTGCCCACGTCGATGCGGGTCCAGGGCAGGGGAGTGCGCTGGCGCTTCACGAGCGTCACGGCATAGCGGCCAGCGAGCGCAGGTTCCTCGTCGGTAATCACCAGGTCTACGAGCGACTCGCCGCCGCGCTCCGCCGCCGCGCCGGTGCGGCGAGCCGCTCGCTCGCGGGCACGATCGGCTTCGGCCTCGCGCTCGAGCTCGACCCACCGCAGCAGCCGATCGAAGTGCTCGGCCTCGCTGGTCGTGATGTCGGCTTCGCGCCCGGCCCGGGCTCGAATCTTGCGTCCCTTGAGCGTCGCGCCGTCGAGCGATTGGGCCAGTCGACTTTCCCAGCCAGCGGGAACTTCGATCGTGGCGGTACCGCCGGAGAGCGTGATCTGGCCGACGCGTCGGCCCTCCAGCCCGCCCAGCTCGTCTAGCAACCGCAGCAAGTCGCCTTTGCCGGCGCCCGGCGGAACGTGTTCGACAAACAAGATCGCCATTCGCAATCCGCAGGTTCGCCAAGGAGTAACGACGTCTTTTTCGACCTGCGGCGCAACCGCTCAGCGCAACAAGAATAAGCAGACGGGAACCACAATCAACACGGCGATGGACATCCATCGCGCGATGGGCCGATTGGCCAGCAGGGGACGATCATTCTCGATCGTCCATCCTCTCGTCAAACAGACCGCCATCACCACCGCCACGCATGCGAACATCAGTTGTGAGATGGGCATGCTGAACCTGAATTGGTACGCCAGCCAGGTGAACGCGCCGGCGGCGTGCCCAATCGTAGCGGCAAAGCTGACAACCATCGCCAGCAAAGGTGGCACCATCAGAATCAAGAGACATAACAAGAGCGCGTACGCCAAAAAGCCCGCCGCGTGGGCCAGGGGATGGACCCGCAAGAGATCGTTGAACGTGGTAACGCCTTCGTTGGCGAACGTGAAATCGCCGCGCCAATACTCGGCTGATTGGCCGAGCTGCGTCGCAGTGCCATCGATCGCCGCGGCGAACAAAAAGGGCACGCACAGTGCCACAAACCGCAGTTTGGTGGCGTTTGGCTGTTCACTCATCGCTTTGCCGCGGCCGACAGGGGCACGAAGGGCAGGTTCAATCCGATCTCTAATTCAAGCTGGCGAAAATTGACGCGCAATTTTTGCCCTGACTATACTCCGCACGGGAAGCAGCCTAGATACCACTGGCGAATCCACACAGTTTAGCCGAGAACGAGCCATGAGCAGCAGACGACGGACGAACATCGAAGTTGCAGGATTGATGGCCTGCCTGTTGAGCGCCGTTTTGGTGCTGATGGGTTCGCGAGCGGCCGCCGCCGAGGAGAAACCGGCATACGACCGCACGGAAGACGTGATCTATGGCCGCAAGTTTGGGACGGCCCTCACCTTGGACGTCTTTCGGCCCAAGCAAAACGCGAACGGCGCCGCCGTGATCTGGACCGTGAGTGGCGGGTGGTTTTCAAGTCACGAAGCGATCAACCTCGATTTCATGAAGGAACTGATTGGCCGCGGCTACACTGTCTTTGCTGTCGTGCACGGCAGTCAGCCCAAGTACACCATCCCCGAGGCGGTCGCGGACATGAACCTGGCGGTGCGGTTCATCCGCGCGCACGCGGCCGATTACAAGATCGACCCGAACCGCATCGGCATCTCCGGCGGTTCCGCCGGCGGGCATTTGTCACTCATGCAAGGCACTGCCGCCGACACGGGCGATCCCGACGCCAAGGACGCGATCGCTCGCACCAGCAGCCGCGTGCAAGCGGTGGCGTGTTTCTTCCCACCCACCGATTTCCTGAACTACGGCACGCCCGGGTATGCGTGGCTCAACCGTGGGCCGAAGGATGCATTCAAGCCGCCATTCGATTTTTATCGTTGGAACCCGGACTTGAAGATTTTCGAAGTCGTGAGCGAGGAAGAGCGCGTCAACATCGCGCGGCAGATCTCGCCGGTGTATCACGTCACCAGCGACGATCCGCCGACCTTGATCATTCACGGCGACAAAGACGCGCTGGTGCCGCTGCAGCAGTCGGAGCTGATCATCGGCAAGCTGAAAGAGGCCGGCGTGCCGTGCGAGCTGGTCGTCAAACATGGCGCAGGGCATGGCTGGGCCAAGTGGGACGACGACATGCGCGCGATCACCGACTGGTTCGACAAGTATTTGAAGGCCAAAGATTAGCCTGTCAGCGCAGTCGCAATGGCCAACAGCTTGCCGTAGCAAGGTGAGTGCAACTACCGCGGCACCTTGGGCGGCTCGTACTTGAACGGCAGCACGTCCGGCAAGACTTTCACTTGCGTTGTGAACTTCAGTGGCGGGGCCGCGCCGTTGGGATACGTCAGTTCGACCATGAAGGCCGTGTAGCCCTTGGCCGGCTTTTCGACCTTGCCGACGTAGTCGCCATCGCCCTGCGGCGAAAGAGATTCGCTCTTCCAAACGCGGCCAATGTTTTCCACGCGGAAATCGCGGCTCTCCGCGTTCGTGGCCGACCACAGCTTCACCGCCGACGGCTTGTCGTACGTATGCACTTGCAGCGAATCGTCCTTGCCGACCGACCACGTGTATTCCGGCAGCTTGGTCTTGTTGATCACCGCGCCGTAATACGCCAATAGCGTGAAGGGCGCATCGGTGCCGCCCAAGCTGTGGTCGGCGTTCGGAACATAACGCAGATACTTGGGACCGGGCAGCTCGTTGAAATAGAACTGCGACGAGTCGGGCAGAAAGAACTGATCGCCCGTCGCATTGACGATGAACTTGGGCATCGTCAAGCGGCTGCGGTACTGAAAGGGCTCTTCGATTTTCATGAGCGCCTTGTATTCAGGCGTGCCGTTCCATTCCATGAGCTTCATCTGCACGTAATCGCCCACCGAGGGGGCCCAAAAGCCATAGGCTTCCCAATGGTGGATGAACGAGGGCTCGATGTTCAACAGGTCGATGACGAACGGCACGATCGCGATCACGCGGCGATCGACCGCCGCCGTGGTCCACGTCGTCCAGCCGCGCTTCGAGCCGCCGCACACGACGAACTCGTCGACCTTGGCCTTTCCGCCGGCTTCACTCGCGCAAAAGTCGGTGATCGTGTCGAGCGCCCGAACAGCGGCCTTCGTCATCGGCAGACGGGCCGGCCACTTGGGATCGCCCGTGCGCAAGAATTTGTCCCACGTGTAGGCGATGAGTGAATCTTCTTTGCGACCGATCGTCTCGCCTGCGAACACGAGCGGCTGATTAGGAACCATTTTGAGCTCGGTCGTGACCGAGCCCGTCGCCTTGGCGATTTCGGTCATCATCGGGTCGACCTTGTCCGGCGCCTCTCCGCCATTGGCCCCGCCGGAGATATAGAGCAGTGCCTTGTTGGTCTTGAGCTTGTCGGGCTTGGTCAGAATGACCCAGTGCTTCCAGACCGGCTGATTGACTTCGGCCGTGGTCAACCAGGTCTGAGAGATCATCTCGATCACGTACGTTGTCAGGCCTTGCCCGGGAATGGTGCGCACCAGTTGATAGCTGTAGCTGGGGTCGGGCTTGGCGACGTAATCGTCGAGAGCCGTGCGATCCTGGCCGGGGTCGGCGGCAACAACCAACGGACAGCTCAGGACCAGAACGAGAAGAGCGAGGCGGGCGGGGCGACGAAGCATGGATGGTTGCGCCTGTTAAGGAGAATTGAGATTACGAGAATTTGCACTCTAACTAACAGCCCGGCCAGGCTCAATCACCGTTCTCGGCCAGCAAGAAGGCCCGCTGGGGCACGCGATCTGCACGCCGCAGAAACCTTGACGGGCGCCAGCGTGGGGGGATAGAATCGCGTTCGATCAAACTTGATTGATGGGTCAGGATCCCTACCAATCCAGCTCGCAGGTGACACCATGTTTCGAATCGAAGCCGGCAAGAGCGGACGCTACTGCGATGGCATGAGCCGCAGGAGCTTCGTACAGATGGGCGTGGCGGGCATGGCTGCCGTCGGCTTGCCCCAACTCGCACGCGCCAAAGAGTCATCCGCGGCGCTGGGCCGGCCTGCCAAGGACACCTCCGTCATCCTGCTGTGGCTCGACGGCGGGCCAGGGCATATGGACACCTATGACATGAAGCCGGAAGCTCCGGCCGAGTATCGCGGGCTTTGGAATCCCATCCACACCACTGTGCCGGGCTTTGACATCACCGAGCTGTTTCCGCGGCAGGCCAAAATCGCGGACAAGTTCTCGGTGATTCGCTCGCTGCACCACGACACCGGCGACCACTTTACGGGTGGCCATTACATGCTGACCTCCCGCGGAGGCGCCAGCGGGGCAGACACGACCGGCAAGTATCCCTCGATCTGCTCGATTGCCGCCAAGGTGTGCGGTCCGCGCTTCCCCGGCATGCCGGCGCACGTGGCGGTGCCCTATGCGTCGAGCATCGGTCTGCGCCCTGGCTATTTCGGGGCGAATTACCTGGGCATGGGTTATAACCCCTTCGAGACCAACGGCGATCCGAATAGCGCCAGCTTCCAGGTCGAAAACGTGCAGCTCGCCAATGCCCTCTCCGTTGCGCGATTGGAAGACCGCCATGGGCTGCTCAAGCATTTCGATCGCCTCAGGCGCGATGTCGACTCCTCGGGCGCCATGGACACGATGGACCGCTTTGAACGCAGTGCCTATGACCTAGTCACGGGCGAGCGAGCCCGCAAGGCGTTTGACCTGAGCTCGGAAGATCCCAAGATTCGCGACATGTACGGGCGCACGCATTGGGGACAAAGCACGCTGTTGGCGCGGCGACTGGTCGAGGCAGGTTCCACCTGGGTCACGGTACACATGGGAGGCTGGGACCATCACTGGAACTTGAAGAGCGGCTACGACAACAACCTTCCGCAGGTCGACATGCTGGTCTCCGGATTGTTCACCGATCTCGCCCAGCGCGGGCTGACCGAAAAGGTGCTGGTCGTGCTGTGTGGTGAATTCAGCCGCACACCGCGGATGAACAATGGCGGCAACGGCGGGCCACCTTTGAGCATGGGAACGCCGGGCCGTGACCACTGGGGCAACGCCATGTTCTGCCTGATGGGCGGCGGCGGCATCAAAGGCGGGCGCATCGTCGGCGCAACCAATCGCCTTGGCGAAACGCCGATCGACCGGCCGCTCGAGCCATCCGACGTGCATGCCACGATCTACCACGTGCTGGGCATCGATCCGTCCGTCAGCTTCTTGAACCACGCGGGCCGGCCCGTGCCCGCGATCGACAAGGGCGAAGTCATCCGCGAGCTGTTATAGGCCCCAGGCGCGGCAAACGCGCGTTCAAGGGAGCGGGCACCTGCGTGACGTTCTACGCGAGCTGAAGCGCCGGACGTTCTGGAGTGACGCCGAACTCGGCCAGGTACTTGGCCACCTGGTCGCGCTCACGCGGGGCGAAGCGCTGGAACGGCTCGGCCATGAAGTCGTCGCAGATACCCAGACAAGACAAGCCGCACTTGAGCCCCTTGATGAACGCGGAGCGGTGCTTGCCGACGGAATAAATCGTGGCGCCCAGCCGCATCACCTGGGCGTGCAGCACCGCCATGCGATCGAAGTCGGCCCGGGAGGCTGCTTCGTACAGCTCGACGTACAGGCGCGGGAATAAATTGGCCCCGCCACACACGCCGCCATGCGCGCCAGAAAGCACCGATTCGCCCAGCAGCTCTTCCGGCCCGACGAGCAGCGAAAAGTCTGGCCGCTCGGCCGCAAGCATGCGCAGCTTGTGGAAATAGATCATCTGCGCCGAGCTGTCTTTGATGCCCACCACGTTCGGCAATTGCATGGCGCGCGCGACCGTTTCGGGCTCGAACGTGATCTTGGTATGACTCGGCATGTTGTACAAGAAAACGGGCAGCGGCAGCTCGGCCGAGATGTCCTCCACGTATTCGATCAGCTCGGGTTGTCCGGCGGGAAAATAGTAAGGAGCCGAGAGCACGACGGCTGACGCTCCGGCCGATGCCGCGTGCGTCGCCAGATTCACCGATTCTACAAACGAGGTGTCCGTGATGCCGACCAACACCGGCACGCGGCTGCCAACTTGCTCGCACACGCGATTGACGAGCTCGTGCCGCAAGCAATAGCTCAAGCTGGGCGCCTCGCCCGTCGTACCGAGCACGAACAGGCCATGCACGCCTCCTTCGAGCAGATGCTCGACCAGTCGCTCCAGCCCGGCGGCGTCGAGCGTATCGCGGTCGACGAGCGGCGTGATCATCGGCGGAACGATGCCGCGGAGTGGCATCGGCAGAACTGGCAAATTCAAGCGTGGGTCCTCGCGTTTTGGAAGCTGGCGCGGAGTGCGACCGGACGAAACCTACTGCGGTCGAGTATGACGCGCGGTCATTTCGTCCGCCAGACCCCGACCTTGGACTGTTCAGTTGGGCTTTGGTGCGGCGGCGGCGTTCGATAGGATCGGTGCGTCGGATACGGCTGGCGATTAGCACCTTCGAGTCCCACTGTTGCGGTCCCATCCTCTCGCTCCCTATGTCTGGATGCTGCTGGGTTCGTTGGCCTTCTCGGTCATGGCGGCTCTGACCCACGCGCTGGGAGATACCTTCGACTGGCGGCTGATCGCCTCGGTCCGAACCTTTTTGGCGATGAGCTTCGCGGCAGGGCTGACGCTGGCGGCCGGACAAAAGCTCGTGTTCTTCCGGCCCGGCACGTTGTGGGTGCGCAGCATCGCCGGAAGCGTAAGCCTTGTGTGCACGTTTTACGCGCTCACGAAACTGCCAGTCGCAGACGTGCTGACGTTGACGAACGTCTTTCCGATCTGGGTCGCCATGTTATCCTGGCCCGTGCTGGGCGAGCTGCCCGGCAAGGAAGCCTGGGGAGCCATCGCGATCGCCATGGCGGGCGTGGCGCTCGTCGAAAAGCCGCATCTCGACTCCGAAGGCTTGCCGGGCCTGCTGGCGCTCGTCAGCTCGTTCAGCACGGCGATCTCGATGCTCGGGCTGCACCGGCTGCAAGCGGTCGACCCGCGCGCGATCGTGACGCACTTTTCGGCCGTCGCCCTGGCCGTGTGCATCGCTTCGCTGGCGCTCTTTCCGAACCCGGATACCTTTTCGCTGACGGCCGGCGACGTGGCGATGCTGTTGGGCGTGGGCATCGCCGCCACGATCGGACAAGTGTTTCTGACCAAAGCGTTTGCCGCCGGTCCGCCGGCCAGGGTCTCGGTCGTGGCGCTCACGCAGGTGGTCTTCGCCATGGGTTTCGATATCGTCCTGTGGCATCACGCCTTCAGCCTGACGACGCTGGCGGGCATGGCGCTTGTGATGGCGCCCGTGGCGTGGCTGTTATTTAGCCAGAGCCGCCTGCCCAGGTTTAGTGAATAGTGTTTGCTGCCCGACGCGAATTAGTTGTGCCAGGGTGCGCGCCGGCGCCGGGGCATTCGACTGTCGTCGGCAAACGGCCTAGGATAAGCCTCGGATACTGGCTCTGGGATGGGCGGGACGAGAAGGCGCCGGACGTGACTTCGCTGCAAGGACACCTGCTGATCGCCACGCCCGAGCTGGCCGAACCCTTCACCCGTTCCGTCGTGCTGCTGGTGCGGCATGGCGAGGAGGGGGCGCTTGGGCTGATTCTGAACCGCCGCACGAGCGCTTCGCTGAAGGACGCCTGGGCGAAATTGAGCGAGGTGCCGTGCCACCGCGACGCGCCGCTGTTTTTGGGCGGGCCCTGCGATGGCCCCCTGATGGCGCTGCATTCGCAAGAATTCCTGCTCGAAACAGAAGTCTTGCCGGGACTCTACTTCTGTGCGGGCAAGGACAAGCTCGAGCGGCTGGCCGCCCAAGGTGACGACTCGCGCGTCAAGTTCTTCGCCGGCTACGCAGGCTGGAGCCCGGGCCAGCTCGAACATGAAATCGCGCGCGGCTCCTGGTCGGTGATGCCGGCCAAGGCCGACCACGCATTCTGGCATGAAGACGAAATATGGACGCGCGCCAGCCGGTTTGTGGCTGACGCGGCCTGGCGCAGCGCGCTGGGCATCAAGCACACGCCGCCCGACCTGACACTCAACTAGAACCAGCGGCTAGGCAGCCATGCGATGCGGCTGGATCTCTTCGAACAAGTTGACGGTCCGCAGCATGTTGCCGTTGCCGTCATAAAACTGCACCAGTCCGACTTCGATCATCCACATCGCGAGAAAGTCGTCGACGCGGTAGCTGCGGGCCACATAGCGGCCTTCGTCCAACATGATGCGCTCGTCCAAGTCTTGCAGCCGGTCCTCTTCGACATCCAATTCGAGGAACGTGCGAAATACGATCGTGCGGATCTGACCGGGATCGGGAGAGATGGTCATTCGTGCAACCTCCTTGTTGCCAGACATCGGCTTCCTGCCAATGCCGTTTGATCGGCAGGGTAGTCTAGCGAGCCTTGCCCGATGGTTGAATAGGAGGTTGGTCCGCGCCCGTTGCGTTCAAAAAACGGCACGTAAGCACGCCAGCATCCGAGCGCGAGCATCGGCAAATTCCGTCGCAACTCGGTCTTGACGCGCGGCGCCGCCGCGCAGCACGCGCGCTCGTGCGCAGCCTTCGTCAGGCCAGGCCAGCGCGGCAATTAGTTGACTTGGTTGACTCCGCCAAGCGCCACTGTCATTCTGTTGCGAAGCGCGGCAGCAAAGAATTGCGACAGTCCGGCGGGAGGAGCCGAACCATGGCCCTACGAACAATCGAAAGTATCGAGGAGGCACGCAGCCTGGTTGGCCAGGAAGTCGGCGTCAGCGATTGGATCGAGGTCTCCCAAGAGCGCATCAACGCCTTTGCCGAAGTGACAGGCGATCACCAGTGGATTCACGTCGATCCCGAGCGCGCGCGGCGCGAGTCGCCCTTCGGCACGACGATCGCGCATGGGTTTTTGACGTTGTCGCTCATCACGCAGATGCAATCGCAGGCCGTGCGAATCGCCGCCAATCAGAAGATGGGCATCAACTATGGCCTGAACCGCGTGCGGTTCGTCAGCCCCGTGCGGGCCGGCGCGCGCGTGCGGTCGCGCAGCAAGCTCGATTCGCTCGAGGATTTCCAAGGCGGCGTGCAGCTCACCTGGCATCTGACGGTGGAGATCGAAAACTCGGAAAAGCCCGCCCTGGTGGCCGAGTGGATCGGGCGGCTGTATTTCTAAGGGCGAGCCGAGTTTCCAAGGCGAACCGAGGGCCGCGGAAAACCGGCTCTGGTGTACAAAGCTGGAATGGCCGCCATGGGCGTGCTCGGCGACCCAGCGTGTCCCAAATCCGCCTTTTCTGGCCCGCTGGGGCTAGGAATTTGGGGATTTGCGGCATTTTCAGGCGTTTAGCTCGCCCCTCGGACGTGCCGTTCTGGCCCGCAAAACCCGTCCGAACGGCCGAACGCCGACCTCAAGCCCGCTGTCATCCGTACAGAGTGCATCCGGGCCAGGTCATTTTTGCAGGCGTTTTCCCGCGTCCGCGCGAGCGTGACCTAGCATGTTCATAGTGATTTGAACGCTGCGTTTCGCGTGGCCCGAGCGGGTTTAGCCGCTGGGGCGATCCGAGCTACCGGAGATTTTTTATCCGGCGAGCGCGGCGAGCGTGGCGGGTAGAGCAAAGCCCAACAGCAGGAGGGGCACGCCCATGCTTGTGTTATCGCGGAAGGTAAACGAGACCATCATCATCAACGATAACATCGTGATCACCGTGGTGGATATCCGCGGTGACAAGGTGCGGCTCGGAATTGAAGCTCCGAAGGACGTTCCGGTCCACCGCCAAGAAGTTTACGAAGCCATCAAACGTGCCGAGGGTGTGACCGGCGCGCGTAAGGCCGATTCCTCGAACTCTTAGGGAGAAAACCCCATGACCACCAAGACCAAACCGCAAACTGCCAAGGCCATGAGCAAGAGCGAGATCGCGGCTGCGCTCAGCGAGTCAACCGGCTTGTCCAAGGCCCAGATTGCCGACGTGTTCGATTCGCTCACCAATCTGGTCGCAAAGAACATTGGCTCCGGCGGCCCGGGCCTGTTCACCTTCCCCGGCCTGCTGAAGATCAAGGTCGTGCGCAAGGCCGCCGTTCCCGCACGCACCGGCATCAACCCGTTCACCAAGCAAGAGACGACGTTCAAAGCCAAGCCGGCGCGCAACGTCGTGAAGCTGCAAGCGCTCAAGCCGCTCAAGGCGATGGCCTAAGAGGCGCCTGATACACAGACAGCCGGGATGGACCCTGGCTAGTCGATCAAAAGCTGCCCTTCGCGGGCTTTCCTGCCGCGAAGGGCAGCTTTGTTTTTGCGCCCCGCGCAAAAAAGCCCCCGTCGCCGGCTCCCGCCCTACACCAGCCCGACGCGCAAGCAAGGGTTCTTCGTGATCTCGTGGGTGGCACTGGACAGCTTGCTCGTCGGTGTCCGCGTCAGCGGACACGAGATCTCGCAGTAGGCTCGCACACCGCTCCGCTCGTGATTCATTTCACCCAGGCACCACACCCACCAGCCGGAAGCGTTAGCGCCCGGTTCCGGTCGGAAGCACCACACCGCTTTCGCAGATGCCGAAACGGCGCGCACCATCCTTCGGCCAGCCCATCATCATCATTTGTCCGCGCAGAACCGGGCGCTGACGCTTCCGGCTAGTGAAGGCAATGAGAGCCATCGCGCCTCGAGCCCAACCCGTATACCCTCCCACCGCAAAATATTGCTATTAGTTCAATGAAGTGGCACAATGCCATTGGGCAACTACGGAACTAGGAGGCTGGGATCATGCAATCTCGCTTCTTGCTGGGCGCGCTGGCACTGGCCGTAGTTTCACCCTGGTTGCCAGCCGCGATTCTTGCGGCAACTCCTTCGCCCACAACCCCCGGGTCGTCAAAAGGCCTCGTGCAAGCGGCCCTGGCTGCCGAGTTGGATGGCAACCGCGAGCGGCGCAGCGACCTGTTGAGCCGGGCACTGGCGCGCGAACCGAATTTCGCGCCCGCTCGTTGGCAGGCCGGTTTCGTGCGAGTCGGCGATCGCTGGCTCACCGTCGAAGCCGCCAAGTCCGACGCACGGCATGCCGGACTCGTCTCTCGTTACCGCGAATGGCGCGACGAGGTGAGCCCCACAGCGCCTGCGCATCTGGAGTTGGCCAACTGGTGCGCGCGCGTCGGGCTGAAAGAAGAAGCGCGGGTTCATCTGCTATACGCCGCGAACGCGAGGCCAACGGACGACGACGCTCAGCGGATCGTTAAAAAGCTGGACCAACTATGGAAGGAGCACGAAAAACAGACGCTGGTTACCCAGGCGCACTTAAAGGAGGAAGCGAAGGAATCAAAAAAACTGGCTATGGAATGGAAGGTTCGCCTGACGGACATTCAGCGCGCGTTGGAAGGGCGCGATCCGGGGTGGGAGACGACCGCGATCGACCGCCTTCGCGCCATCCAACATGCTTCACCAATCCAACGGGCTGCGGCGATACCAGCCTGTGAAATGTTAATCGCAAAGTCGAGTGCGTCCGCCGCGCAAATCGTTATCGATGCACTGGCGGCGATCCCCGACCAGACTGCGACCGACGCGCTGCTTCGGTCCGCGCTTGCCGCTCCACACGAACAAACTCGCCACGCGGCGGCACAGGCCCTCAAGCAGCGATCTGTCTTCGGTTACGTTCCCACGCTGATGAACTGCCTGGAGCCGCTGGTTCAAGTTCGATTGGACCTTTTTCAGGGCGAGTCTTATCGCGTCGGCCAAACGGTATACCCGTCCACCAGACATCGCCTATGGCTTTTTCAGGAAGGCCGCACGATCGCTCGCGAATTTCAATCCTGGGGAGGAACAAGCACGGGGATTGACATTACGCATTCGACTACGCGTAACCCCAACGGCCAAGTGATAGGCACGCGAGACAGCGTGTCGGCGACAGAGATGCCGGATGTGTCGCTTGCCTCCGACCTTCAGCTTGCCGTCAGGGAGCTAGCCGCCAACCGAAACCGCCAAGAAATTAACCAGCACGTCACCTCGGTCTTACGCGCGACCACCGGCGCACTCCTGGACTCGACGCCGCAGGCATGGTGGTCGTGGTGGTCCGACTACAACGAGATGTACGAGCCGCCCCAAAAACCCGTCGCTCGCGATTACCGTGATACCACTCCTCAGCCCTTTAAGACCACAGAGGACACGGTTGCTATCACGATATTTCCAATTGAAAGCGGGAGGGTAGATTGTGTCCCTGCAGGCACCTCGGTGCAGACTTCGACCGGCCCAATAGCGATCGAACAAGTCCGCACGGGTGATTGCGTGTTGTCGCAAGATCCAGACACCGGCGAACTGGCCTTTAAGCCCGTGCTGGCGACGACGATGCGGCCGCCCAGTCCGCTAATCCACGTCCGGGTCGCAGGGGAGACGATCCGCGCCACGCGCGGTCACCCGTTCTGGGTTTCAGGCATCGGCTGGCAGATGGCCAAAGAGCTCAAGGCCGGCCAATGGTTGCACACGTTAGGCGGGCCGGTGCTGATCGAACGCTGTGAACAGAACGGATCAGCCGAGGCCTATAGCCTTGTGGTAGCCGACTTCAATTCGTTTTTTGTCGGCAACGTTCAGGCGCTCGTTCACGACAACAATCTGCGACAGGTCACGAGCGCCAAAGTGCCGGGGTTTGTTGATCTATCTCCGCAGCTATAAGAGTTTCGCGCTGCCAGAGAACTTGCGGTATGTGGTTGTTCCGACCGCAACCGGGCGCCGCGCTTCCGGCTAGCTGAAGAAACGAACAACCGGCCTCGTATCGTCTGCGCGACACCGACAACAAGTTATCGGATGCCACCCCGCGACCCCTATCAAGTTGGGTTTGCTCGCTGAGATTGGGGCGCCCGGGTTCGGTTTAGGAGACCAATTTGAACTCGAGCGCCCCGTTCGCGATTGAATTCGGGAGCCTGATAGGCCGGCAATCAGTCCGCAGGGCAGACCGCGCCGCTGGCAGTGCCCGCGAGCACCAAGGCTCGCTGCAGTTCACGTCGCTCGGCATTGAGCGTGACGAGTCGGTTGACATCGTGGGCATCGGAAGACGTGCCCGAGGGAAGTTGGTCCAACTGATCGGCGATTCCGACCAGCCGGGCCACGATTGAAGCCCGCGTTTGCGTATCCACTGGCGTTCCTCTGAAGTAGCGGCCGGGGTGCGCCGCACCTGCGCGCGCGATCCCCCTATCTACATAAGGCGGAAACCGGAGCCAAACCGGACACCCAATTCGAAAAAATCTCAAAGATTTTTTCCACCCGGGGGGCAAACGCCCGCGTTGCCCCGGCAAAAAGCCCACGGACACGGGATTCCGCCTGCCTTGGCCACGTCAGGGGGATGCTTGCGCGGGAAGCGCAAGGGCCACGATCTTCGGCGGAGCCCCGGTGATGGTCAGGGCGATGTACTGGCGGCCGTCGAGCATGTAGGTCATCGGCGTGCCGATCGGAGCGGCCGGAAGCGCGGCGAAGCCGACTTCTTCGCCGGTTGCCTTGTCATAAGCCACCAGGCCCGGAGCTTCGGCCGCTTCGGGCGGGCCTTCGCGAGCGCTTGCCTCGCCGCGCAGCGAGCCGCCTTTCCAACTGATCATCAGGGTTTTGGTGACGATGGGGCCGCCGCGTGCTTCGCCGCCCAATGCTGGCAGCTTGAGTCCGGCCAAGGCGGGATGTTTGCGAATGGCCTCGCTGCCCTGGCCGGACGGTTTCATCCAGGCCTGATCGCCCGTATGCAGGTTGATGGCGGTCATGCGCGAGTAGGGCGGTTTCCACAGCGGCAGACCTTGCGGGCCGCGCAGCCGTTCGACCTCTTCCGGTGGGCGTCCGCCATGCGTGAAGCGCACGGTTCCGCCTTGATCACTTGGGGGCGTATAGAAATAGATAATGCCGGCGCCGTCACGCGAGGGCACGAACAGATAGCCCGACTCGGGATCGACGCAACCACCGCTCCAGTTGACCGCGCCGCCGATAAAGGGGCGCTCGATCGTGCCCCACGTGCCTTGGGCGGTGGCCAAGGTTTGCGGGGTGAACAGGGGGCCGGTTTGATAACGCGACAGGATTTGCATGGCCTCCTTGTGGAGCTGCGGCGTGAAGTCGATCACTTGGTCCTCGGTCGATCCCTGGCCGGCCAAGGGAGCTGGCTTCGTCGGATGCGGCTGAGTGGGCGCCGGCCGTTCGCCGGGCAGGTGCGGCTCGGTGGGCACCGGTTTTTCCGCGATCGGCCAGATGGGCTCGCCGGTCACGCGATCGAACACATAGCAAAATGCCTGCTTGCTGAGCTGGGCCACGATCTTACGCGGCCGGCCGTCGATCGTGACGTCCGCGAGAATCGGCGCGCACGGGAAGTCGTAGTCCCATTGACCGTGATGAACGGCCTGAAAATGCCAGATTCTCTTGCCGCTCTCCACGTCCAGGCACACCAGGCATTCGGCAAAAAGGTTGTCGCCCAGTCGATGACCGCCGTAGAAGTCGTTGGTCGGGGTGGAAAGCGGCAGGTACGCGAAACCCTGCTCGTTGTCGCCGCTCATCATCGTCCACACGTTCACGTTGCCGCTGTAACGGTGCGCGCCGTCTTCCCAGGTTTCGACGCCGAAGTCGCCGTCGCGCGGGACGGTATAAAAAACCCACTTCAGTGCGCCCGTGCGAACGTCCCATCCGCGCACCCAGCCCGGCGGGTTTTCCTTGGTGACGCGGCGGTCGGAAATTGCCGATCCGGTGATCACCACGTCGCGCACGACCAAGGGGGGCGAGCTCACGCTCAAGAGCTGCGCGCCCAGCTCGTCGCGCGTCCCGCGCTCGGCACGTGGCACTCCCTCGCTCAGGTCGACCCGGCCGCGCGATCCAAAATCGTCGCACGGTCGCCCGGTCTTGGCGTCAACCGCGATCAAGTAGCCGTCGCCGGTGCCCCACAACACGCGGGATTGCTTGCCATCGGACCAGTAGGCGCAGCCGCGCGCGTTCCACATCAGGCTGTTGGTGGGCGTACCCGCGGCGTAGTTTTTGGGATCGAAGATCCACACGGTGCGGCCGGTTTTGGCATCGATGGCCGCCGCCTGATACAAGGGGGTCGAGATAAAGATCAGGCCCTCGGCCATCAGCGGCGTCGCCTTCAGGCTGGCCATGCGAGGCTCGCCGGCGCGGCGATAAAGGTTTGGCGTTTCGGCAGCCAGCGCGGCCGCAATCGCGCGCGGGTCGCCGCGCCACTCGCCACCCGACTCGGTTTTGGAGATTAACTGATCGGGCGAATCGCAAACCCACGCAACTTGCAGGCGGTTGAAGTTGTCCTTGTTGATTTGATCGAGCGGCGCATAACGAGTGCTGCCGGTGTCTCCGCCGTAGCTGGTCCATTGACCGCCTGCCGTTCCCTGTGGCAATTCTTCGCCGCCTGACAGGCAGTGGGGCAAACCGACAACCCAGACGACAACAGCGAGGTACTGAAACCGGCTCATCCCGCCACCGCCCAAGATTTATGTGGGTCCGACTGATCGCGTCCCATCGTAAGCAGGCCGGGGAACGCATTCCAGCAGGCGTTCCCTGCCGGCTTGGACCTGGGGCCAGGGACATTTTTGAATCCAGACGTTGACATCTTCGCGCAACAAGATTTTAACTGAGTAGCCCCCCAGCCTGGTCCACGCTCATAAGGAACCATGGCCTTGTCGCATACCCGTCTTTCCGCGTGGCGGCGCATGCTGTCGCTGCCACTGCTTGTCGCGATATTTTTCCAAGCGTCCGTGGTGTCGGCGGCCGACATCGGAGACAAGGTCGAGCCGTTTTCGCTGCCCGACATTTACGGCCGCGATCGCGCGCTGGATGAGCTGGCTGACAAGCCGATTGTCGTGGTGGCCTTCATCGGCGTCGAGTGTCCGCTCGCGCGGCTGTACGCTCCGCGTTTGCAGCAGCTTTCCGACGAGTACGCCTCCAAGAACGTGGCCATCGTTGGCATCGACGCCAACCAGCAGGATTCGCTGACCGAGCTGGCGGCCTTTTCCCGGCAGTATGGCGTCAAGTTTCCGCTGCTAAAGGATCGTGATGGCGCGGTTGCCGAGCGGTTTGGCGCCGTCCGCAATCCGGAAGTTTTCGTACTCGACCGCGACCGCAAGATTCGCTACCGCGGTCGCGTCGACGATCAATACGGGCTGGGGTCCAGCTCGGGTTATGCCAAGACGAAGGTCAAGTCGCGCGATCTGGGCGACGCGATCGATTCGCTGTTGGCCGGCAAGAACGTCGAGCAAACCAAAACTCCGGTCACGGGCTGCATTATCGGCAGGCCGGCCAAGGTCGCGCCATCGGGCGACGTCACTTTTACGAAGCACGTCGCCCCGCTATTGCAGGAGCACTGCGTTTCCTGCCATCGCCCTGGCCAGGTCGGGCCATTTGCCTTGATCGACTATGAAGAGGTGAAAGGCTGGGGCGAAATGATCAAGGAAGTGCTCTCCGAAGGCCGCATGCCGCCCTGGCTGGCCAGTCCCAAGTTTGGGCACTTTTCCAACGACCCGCGTTTGAGCGAGCCGGACAAGAAGCTGATCTTCGCGTGGGTCGACAACGGTTGTCCCGAGGGCGATCCGGCCGATCTTCCCGCACCGCGGCAGTGGGTCGACGGTTGGACAATCGGCGAGCCGGACCAGGTCGTGCGCATGACGGAGACGTACAAGGTGCCGGCCGAGGGGGTGATTCCCTACAAAATGTTCTATCTCGATCCGGGCTGGAAGGAAGACAAGTGGATCCAGGCGGCCGAAGTGCTGCCGGCCGATCGCGGCGTCGTGCACCACATCATTGCGGCTATCCTTCCGCCCGGCGGAGGCGAAGGCGAGGGCGAAGCGTCAGCGAGCAACCGTGCCGGCGCCGGTTCCGCTAGTCCAACGCCGGAGCAGACGCTGCGGCGGCGCCGTCTTCGCGCGACGCCAATGGGCGACGAGTTCGGCGGCAGCAAGCTGACGTCGTATGTGCCGGGGCGCCCGCCGACTTCCTATCCGCCTGGCATCGCGATGTTCGCGCCAGCCGGTTCCAAGCTGATGCTGCAAATCCACTACACGCCCAACGGCCGCGAGACCGAGGATCGCAGCTACATTGGCATGATCTTCGCCGATCCAGCCTCGGTGAAAAAACGCGCCCACGTGCTGGGCTGCACGGGCTATGAGTTTGCCATCCCGCCGCACGATGCCAATTACCTGGTGAAGGCCGAGATGCCGATCCACAAGGATCAACTGCTGCTGTCGATGTCGCCGCACATGCACCTGCGCGGCAAGAGCTTTCGCTACGAAGCCGTGCTTCCCGACGGCAAAAGCGAAATCCTGGTCGACGTGCCCAAGTACGACTTCAATTGGCAATTGACCTACGAACTTGCGGAACCCAAGCTGCTGCCCGCCGGCTCGAAGCTGTTGTGCACGGCCTATTATGACAATTCAGCGGATAACATCGCCAATCCCGATCCCTCGATCACGGTCACCTGGGGACCGCAGACGTGGGACGAAATGATGATCGGCTACTACGCCACGGTGACGGTCGAGGACGACGCGACAAAATCCGGCGCGGCATCAACGGCGCCGGCCGGCAACTAGCCTCGAAGGAACCAATCATGTTGCGCACCCTTTTCGCGCTCGCGTTGGGAACGGTCTTATTGACGCCTGTATTTGCCGCCGACGTCGGCAGCAAGATCGAGCCATTTTCGCTGCCCGACATTCACGGCCGCGATCGCGCGCTCGATGAGCTTTCCGACAAGCAGATCGTGGTGGTGGCTTTTTTGGGTTGCGAGTGCCCGCTCACGCGGTTATATGGTCCGCGCTTGCAGGAATTGGCCGATGAGTATGCCGCGAAGAATGTGGCCATCGTGGGCATCGACGCCAATCAGCAGGATTCGCTCACGGACATGACCGCCTTCGCGCGCCAGTACGGCGTGAAGTTTCCCT
>DATJEN010000013.1:0-50037 GCA_035496575.1 Pirellulales bacterium | reverse complement strand
GCCGGCGTGTTCATCACCACAATTCCCAAGCGCGTTGCCGCCTTGGAATCGATGTTATCGGTGCCCACGCCCGCGCGCACGATCGCCTTCAGCCGGTGATTTCCTTCCAGCGCATCGGCCGTGATCTTCACGCCGCTGCGACAGATCGCGCCGTCGAACTCGGCCAAGGCGCTGCGCAGTGCGTCGCCTTTGAGCCCCGTGCGCACTTCATATTCGATACCCCGCGCGGCGGCCAACAGATCGAGCCCTTCTTGGGCCAGCGTGTCGAGAACGATAACTCTGGGCATGGTCGCAATCAGCTTTCAAAACGAGCAACAGAAGTAGTTAGACGGGGGCGCTCGCGAGCGGGGCCGCGCGTCTGCTTTGAAACACGCGCGCGGCCGCGCCCGCGGCAGAGCCAAACTGCACGGGATGCCCCAGTTCGTCGAGCACCATCTCGAGCGCGGACAGCGTGGAGATCATCTCCAATTCGTCAATCATGCCAAAGTGGGCAATGCGAAAGATCCTGCCCGCCAGCTCGAGCTGCCCGCCCGCGAGCTTCACGCCGAAGCGCGACTCGAGCCGATTCAACAGGGAGGCGGCCGAGATTCCCTCGGGCACGCGCACGGCGGTCATGCCGGCGGCAGGGCGGCTGGCAAACGACTCAAGCCCGAGCGCGGCAACACCGGCGAGCGTGGCTTCGCTCAAGGTTTGACAGCGGTCCCAAACCGATTCGATGCCCAGGGCACGAATTTGCGCGAGCGATTCGGCCAGGCCAACCACGAGGGTGTTGGCTGGGGTCCAGGGTGTGTCGGGGCCTTCGCCGGGCTTCGTGCCGTGGATCTTTTTGCGGTGCAGATTCAGATCGAAATAGAAGGCCTGCGGTTCGTTCGCGGCGATCTGTTGCCACGCGCGCTCGCTGATACTCAAAAATGCAAGCCCGGGCGGCGTCATCAACGCTTTTTGCGAACCCACGACCAGGATATCAATGTGCCAATCGTCGGTCTGGCAGCGCATGGCGCCCGCGCCGCTGATTCCGTCAACAATCCACAAAGCACGGCTCTCCACCACCACCCGCCCGATGCCCTCGACGTCGTGGCCAACTCCCGTGCTGCTTTCCATGAGGGTGCCAAACACCGCAACCGCATCGGGATGAGCTTCGAGAACCCGGGCCACGTCGGCGGGCTCAACGGCCTGGCCCCAGGCAACAGCGTGTCGGATGACTTCGATTCCGTAGCGGCGGCAGATGTCGGCCCAGCGCTTGGAAAAAACTCCCGACTCGAGCACGATGGCTTTGCCGCCTCGAGGCACGGTGTTCACGACGGCTGCTTCCATCGCGCCGGTGCCCGAACTGGTCAAAACGAGGACGTCGTTTTCGGTGCGGAGCACGTACTGCAAGTCGGCCAGGACTTGCCGCAACAAGGCGCGAAACTCGGGCGTACGGTGGTGGGTGACCTGGCGGGCCATGGCCAGCCGCGCCGCCTCCGGCACTTGAGTGGGGCCAGGGGTCAAAAGTCGCTTCTGCGGCATGAGGCGGCTAAAAGGCTAGTGCGGGAGTCTAAGGGGGCATCAAAGTCCCGCATTGTAGAGGCGCTTTGGCCCTTTGGACAATGACGTGCGCGGTGGGTAGCGGGTTCACTTTGAATCCCGCTGGACCGAGCCGGAAAATCCGCGATTCAAAATGAACCACCAGCTGCGCGGTGGGGCCTGACAGTCGGAGCCGTCATTTCGGTGCCCGATTACTCGTGAACACGATCCATTGTCCATCGGGAGACCAGTCAGGCTCGAAGTTGCGGCCTCTTTGTTCCGGGATCATGCGCGGCCGCTCGGTGCCTTCGACCTCGGCGATCATGATCAGATAGGCGGCGGAATACGCGAGTCTTTTGCCGTCGGGCGAATAGCATGGCGTGCTGGACATCCCGCCCGCGGTTTGCAGCCGAGCGCGCACGCCGTGCTCGGCGCCGCGCGAATTGACGATCAGCAATTGCCGACGTGGCCCTTGAGCTGGGTGGCAAACCAGCGCAATATTTTTCCCATCCGGCGACCAACAAACTCCTTCGTAGAGCAAGGTGAACGGTTCGGAAAACAGGGCGCGCCGTTCATCGCTGACCACATCGACGACGTACAGCATCTCGTTTTCGACCACCGCGATCTGACTGCCATCGGGCGACCAACGGGGCGAAAGTCCCGTCGTGACTTTCACACGTCCCTGGCCGTCAAGGTTTTGCACGAAAACTTCGCCGCCGTCGTCGCATGCAATTTGCTTTCCATCGGGTGACCAATCGGCACGTTGCCCCGGCCCAAGCTTGCGCAGCCCGGTGCCGTCGGCATTAACGATGAACAGCTCGCGCGCGCGGGAACCCGTAGCTGCCGCGTCGAAGAGAATTTGCTTACCGTCTCGCGACCAGCGCGGCGCCTCTTGATGCGAATATCCGTCGACCTCGACCAACGGGTGCGCCTGGCTGCCATCCGTCTTCATGACGTGAATTACAAAAGGCGCCTGCTGCGCGCGAAGCGTTCCGGGAGCCAGAATCATGAACGCCAGGAGAGCATGTCGCCAGGATGGGATCATGGCGGCAGTATAACACCGCGACGATCGGTTAGCGCATCGGCACGGCGGAAGGCGTGGTCACCATGCGCGTGCCGGGGGACGGCGCGCCGAGGGGCGCCACGGGCGTGCTGAGCGCGCCCACGCGCGAGGCGAGTTGCGGCTGACGAGGATCAATCTGCAACGCGCGCTGATAATTGGCCAGCGCCTGCGCCGTTTCGCCCGCATCCTCGCGCAGCTTACCCAGCGCGGCCAGCGCACGGGCGTTGTTGGGGTCGACGCCGAGCGCGTCGACCAGTTGGTGCTTGGCGGCCTCCTTGTTGCCCGTTTCTTCATACAGTCGCGCGAGCTCGATTTTCGGGGCGGCGAGAGCTGGATTGCGCGCGGCCCAGCCTTCCATCAGTTTGAAGGCATCACCGCTGCGATTCTGCTCGATCAGCAGGACCGCCAGGCCGCGGTAACAATCCTGATTGTTGGGGTCGCGGTCCAGGCACTGATGGTAATAACTCTCGGCCTGCTGAAAATCGGAAGCCTGGTTGTGTAACTTGCCGAGTTGGTGGTAGGTGCGAGCGAGATTGTAATACCCGTCGGGACTGCTTGGGTCGGATTGAACGGACTGTTGGAAGCGCTGTAACGCCCCTTGATAGTAGGCCTGGTCGAACATCCGAACGCCTTCGGAGTTCTGGCTGTTGGCGACCAACTGACAGCCGAGAGTCAGTGTCAGAAGGGCAACGAGCGCGGATGCAGCACTGAGTCGACTGCGCGTGCGACAATTTGACGGCGACATCGCGGCCTCGAATTGTCTCGAAGGAAGTGAGTTGAGCGGGAAACCGCCAGGCGGCTTCCGAACTCGAGATATGAACGGGCGGGAACCATAGCCGCACGCTGCGCAAGCGGCAAGGGCATTTGGCCGGCCGGTTAACCGGCGCGCAAAAAACCCCGTTGCCAGTTGCTAGCAACGGGGTCTTTTGATTGCGAAAAGGTTCAGTTAAGAAGGTTGGACGTCTTTGATGGCGTGTGCGTTCAGCCAAGCAGGTCGAACGTCGAGTCGTCCTGGGGGGCCGATGCCTCGTTGGACGCCGGCCCTTGTTTCTTTTCGTATCCCAGGCTGCGCAGCACTTCCAGCACCTCGCTGCAAGTGGGGAACATGCGGCCGCTCGCGCGCTTGTATTGATCCATTGCATGCATGAACTCAACTTCGGCGGAGGAGTAGTCGCGCTCGCAGGTCGTGGGATCGATTTGCCGGCGACGGTTCACTTTTACACGGCGCTCGATGACCCGGCGCTCCACGGCGACCTCGGTGTCGACGGTGCGCCGATCCAAATTCGAGCGACGGTTGCCGCCTTTGCGTTGATCGATCGAGATCGTCGCTGATTTCTTCGCTTTGGCCACGGGCCGCATCCTCCCCTGTAAAGCTAGTGAAACTTTGCCTTCTGCCGCGAGTTTGTCATCGGGCGGCAAAGTGGGAAAAGTTCACGGGTTAGGAAAAAGGGAGGGTTGGTCCGGATTTTACGGCGGACGGAGCCGGGGGCAGGGGCCGGGATTAGCGATTGTGCGGTGTATGCGGCTCGCTTGCGCGCAATTGGGAAACGGACCGCAGAGGGGGTCGAGCGCAGGTGGAACCATGCCGGCTAGCGGCTGGCAAGGTCCATGATGGGCAGGGTCTTCAGAAGCAGGTTGACCGTTTCGGTGACTGAGTCGGTTACCGGCTTGAGACCTTCGCTCATTTGAGCCGCCCAGGGAGCGTCGCCCTCCGCAGGGCTCGCATCGGCATCGATAATTCCGCGCGTGCCGCCAATGCCGGGAACGTACAGCACGATCGCCGCCAGGCCACTTCCCGTTTCCTTGGCCAGCTCGCCGTAGACGTCCTCGTTTTCCTCCACCTCGAGGGCCGAGAGCGTCTGCAAGATGGGCAGCGTCTCGATGGTGCCGAGCGCGTCGTGCACGGCCGCGACCGCCACTGGGTGATTATCGGCCAAGACACCGGCGGCGTCGCCTGCACGCGGCGCGACGCGCGTGCTGAGCAACGTAACGGAGACGAGCAAGCTGGCCGCCAGCGCGCCGATCGCCGCAACGCGCCAGCTCGCTTGCCGGCGCGGCTGGTGGACCTGGCCCAATACGCGCGCATTAAAACCGTCGGAAATTTGCGGCTCACGAATCCGTTTGAAGGCGTCGAACAAAAAGTCGTACGCTAGCGCCACATGGCGGCAATCCGGGCACGTTTCGATGTGGAGCTTCAACTCCAAATCGCTATCTACTCGCTCGCGCCGGTCCAGCACCGCGTTCAGATGGTCTTCAAACTCTTCGCACTGCATACCGCAGATCCTCCAGTACGCCCCGATCTTTCAACTGCGCGATTAGCTCGCGACGGGCTCGATGGACCCAAGTCTTAACCGTGCCCAAGGGGCAATTCAGCATCTCGCCAATCTCGGCATAGCTGAGCTCGTGATGATGGAACAACACAAAAGCCTGCCGGTACTCCGCACGCAAGTGCTCGAGCGCTCGCTCAACTTCCTCGGCCAGCTGGCTCGTCTCGTCCGACCGATCCTCCGCATTGCTAACCTGCTCGACCAGCGGACTCATGGCGGGCTGGCGCGTCCGCACCGCCAACAGCGTACGGCAACGATTGCCCGCGATCGCCAAGAGCCAGGGCAGGAAGTCTCGCTCGGAGTCCCAATTGCCGAGGCTGCGCAAGACTCGCACGAACGACTCTTGCGTCACGTCCTCGGCATCCTGTCGGTGCCCGAGCATCCGATAACACAAACCGAATACCTGCCCGCGATAGTGATCGACGAGCTCGACGATGGCTTGCTCGTCATCTTCGAGGCAGCGGCGCACCAGCTCACGCATGTTGTCGGGCAGCACGGGCGAGCCCCTGAACAGAACCTTGCAAGCTGGCAAAAGAGAATACCGCTGGGTGGGCGGCTGGGTTTCAGCCGCGCGCCACGCAGGCATTCTAAACATGCCCGGTATTCTAGAAAAGAAAGTGGCGAGCTGCCAGAAATTACCCCCGCGCGAGGGACTATCGCGCGGAAAGCCGCCAATGAAGGCTCAGCGGCGCACGTCTTCGAAGATGTCGCGGAGCTCAGGGCCCGACACGTCTTCCAGGCGCTGGCCGCGGCGCTTGAGTTGCTCGTTGACCTTGATGACGGTCTCTTGCATGACGCCGTGAGTCTCGTTCGAGCCACCGCACAACAAGAAGTTTTCGCCCCGCGTCAGCCGCGTATGGCCGTCCTCGGCATCAAAGGCCAGCCCCAGCAAGGCTGCCTTTTCGACTTTTGGTTTGGCAGCCTTCATGCCGCCCCTTCTCCGAGTGTTAAGATAGGAAGCTTCGCTGCTGAAGTATAGATTCGCCGCCGCGCTCGAGCAAGCGAGGTAAGGGCGCCATAGGAGTTTCGCTAGCCTGCGGTGACTGCCTCGCGGGCAAGCTGACGGGCGAGCTTGAAAGCCGTGGCCAGCGTCGCCACCCGGACTTCCATTTGATCGACAGAAAAGTTGAAGGGACTTTCGCTTGCCGGGAGCCCGGCGATGTTGATGGTCAGGGGCATCAATTCCAGAAATTCGCGGTAGCGGCGGCGAATCGTTTCTTCATCGGCCATGAGGCAAAAATCCTTCGATCCACATACGTGCAAGCGGCTCGGCTCAACGCGCTTCGGGCCGTAACCCTCGTTTAGCGGCGCTTGCGAAATTTGCTCAACATGGCGGCCGCCGCTTCCTGGCTGTCTTTGCTCGCGTTCGCGGTGAGCGGCAGCTTGCCGGGCACACGCCTGCCGGCTGATTTGGTCTGTTCTGCGTCCTCAGCCGTCTCGGCGATGGTCTCCGGCGCGTCGATCTGGGTATTGCTTAAGTGAACCGAATCGCTATCGGTCGCGCTCGGCTGGGTGTCCTTGGTCGCCTGTTCAACGGCTTCGTCACCGCTGAGCCACTCGGTAACATCGAAGGGATCTTGAGCCGCTTGGGCATCGTGCGCGGTGCGCGCGGCGGCCTCTTTGATATCGCCAACCGGCGGACGCTTCTTCGCGCCGATATTGTGGGCGACTTGAATCTCGAATTGCAGCGGGCCGACCGCCAGGCGATCGCCCGGCTTCAACTCGCGCTCGCCCACCACGCGTTCCTGGTTCACGTACGTGCCGTTCTTGCTGCCGAAGTCGCGAACAGCCAGGTAGCCGTCTTCGACCAAAAGCACGCAGTGATGCCGGCTGATGAGCTCGCTGCCCGGGCGCATATTGCAATCTTCAGCGCGCCCGATCATGAACTTCTTCCCATGCACGGGAATTTCTTGGCCGGCGTTCTTGCCCTCAACTACTTTTAGCTTCAGGTCCATCAGACTGCGCCGCTCCGCAAGAGCCGAAAATAAAAGAATCGAAACGATTGCGGACGATATGAGCGGGGCAAATAGGAGTGCATGGAACTGAAGAGAACGCCCGACGTAGTCTCTCGATGAGGCGCCGAATTAGCGCCGCATCCGAGGTCCTAACCTCACATTATGGCAGTTCCAAAATGAACAATCAAACTCCCATCCCTAAGGGCGGGGAGTGTAGGCAGCCGCCACGAAACTAAACAACCCCGGTTTCTCCTTCCGGTTTCGATCCAACCCCCCGCTTACCGCCGACGATTCCAACGGGCCGCGTCGTATTTTTCGATCACTAGCTGCCGCACCCGGTCGAGCTCCAAGGGCGTCAAAGGTTGCGGCTCGAGTGCCAGATGCAAGCGGCTGGCGATTTCCCGCCGCCAGGGCTCGAGCACATCCTGAATGTCCCACGCTTTGCCGGTAAGCTCTGAC
This sequence comes from Pirellulales bacterium, assembly GCA_035496575.1. Lineage (GTDB taxonomy): Bacteria > Planctomycetota > Planctomycetia > Pirellulales > PALSA-1355 > PALSA-1355. The sequence goes on along the minus strand of DATJEN010000013.1, from coordinate 42,727 downwards.
AATCCGGCAAGCCTGGGTGCGGCGGCGGAGCGGGCCAGTAACAAGCTGCCGTGCTGCAGGATGCCGGCTTGCAGCCGCCTTTGCGCACTGCCGCAAATCTTATCCTTGCCCAACAACACGTCGCCGCGACTGCGACGCTCAAAGCACAAAAAGGCAGTGGCCTGGGTGTCCGGCGCGGCTTCGAGCATGCACAGACGGGCCTCAATGCCACGCATGGCCAGCACGTCCACGAGCGCCGTATGAATCGAGTCGTAAAGCCGCTGGGCTTCGGCCGTCGAGCGATTGAGCGCGCTTGCCGCCACGCTGTAGGTCAGCTCGCGATCGTGCAAGATGGCGCCGCCGCCCGTCTGCCGCCGCACGAGGGGGCAATCGAGACTCGCGCGGTGCTGCTCCCGGTCGGCGTAACGCTGAAAATACCCCAGCGAGAGCGTTGGCTCCGACCAGGTATAGAAGCGCAAGCTGGGACGGCCCGATTCCGCCGCAGTCTCCAGCAAGACTTGATCGACCGCCATGTGCCACTGGCCGCTGGCCGGCGGATCGATCAAAAGCCTGCAATTTACGGGCGCGGCGTTCAAAGCGGCAGGGGACCGTGAGTGGCAAGCGACTAAGACGCGGGCCGCCAGGCGACGACCGGCTGGCGCGCCGCGCGGACTTCGTCCGGACGGCTGATCGAGGTGGTATGCGGGGCTTCGCGCAACAGTTCCGGAGATTCCTCGCTGATGCGGAACAGCGTCTGCGCAAAGGCGTCCAAGGTTTCGCGAGTCTCCGTTTCGGTCGGCTCGATCATCATGGCTTCTCGCACAATGGGCGGAAAGTAAACGGTCGGGGCGTGAAAGCCATAGTCCAAGAGCCGCTTGGCGAGGTCCATCGCCGAGACTCCACGCTCGGCCGACAACTTCGAGGCGCTAGCGACGAACTCGTGCATGCAGCGGTCGCCCTGCGGCACGGGAAAGATGTGCTTGACCTTCGACAGTAAATAATTGGCGTTGAGCACGGCGTTTTCCGAAACGCGGCGCAAGCCCTCTGCACCGTGCGTGCGGATGTAGCAGTAAGCACGTACCAACACGCCCACGTTGCCAAAGAAACTGCGCACGCGGCCAATCGAGTCGGGCCGGTTGTAAGCCAGGCGGAAGTGGTGCTCGTGGCGTTCCACGACAGGGACCGGCAAGTAGCGGCCGAGCTCTTTCGTAACCGCGATGGGTCCTGCGCCAGGACCGCCGCCGCCGTGCGGTCCGCTGAAAGTCTTGTGCGGATTGAAGTGCATCATGTCCGCGCCGAAATCGCCGGGGCGCGTGATGCCCAAAATGGCGTTCATGTTCGCGCCGTCCAAGTACAGCAAGGCTCCGACATCGTGAACGCGGCGCGCGATCTCGGCGATTTGCCGGTCGAACATGCCCAGCGTGCTGGGGTTGGTGATCATGAAGACGGCGGTCGAGTCGTCGAGCTTGGCAGCCAGGTCGGTCAGGTCGAGATAACCCTTGGTGGTGCTTTTGACCGTGACTGCGTCGAAGCCGGCCATCGAAGCGCTGGCTGGATTCGTACCATGGGCGCTATCGGGCGCGAGCATCTTGGTGCGGCGCTGGCCGCGCGCTCGAAAATGGGCGGCCGCGACCAAAAGTGCCGTGAGCTCGCCTTGCGCGCCGGCCGCCGGTTGCAGAGACACGGCGGGAAGTCCGGAAATCTCGGCCAGCAACTCCTGCAGCCGAAACAGCAACTCGAGCAAACCTTGCAGAGTCGATTCAGGCTGGTAGGGATGCAGATCCAACAGCCCGGGCAAGCTGGCCAGCCGCTCGTTGCGCTTGGGGTTGTACTTCATCGTGCACGAACCGAGCGGATAAAAGTGCGTGTCCACCGACATGTTCTGGGTGGAAAGGTTGATGAAGTGACGCACCAGCTCCGGCTCGGTGAGCTCCGGCAGCGGCGGTGGCGAGCCGATGCTGTCGGCGGGCAAGATTTGCGACAGCGGACGATCCGGCACGTCGGAACTCGGCAGCCGCACGGCGCGCCGGCCTGGCCTCGAGAGCTCGAACAACAGTTGCGTGGCTCGTGTGTTACGCATGGGCCGGAATGGCTACCTCCGCCAGGCACGCGGCCAGGCCGTCGATTTCCTCACGCGTGCGCCGCTCGGTCACCGAAACCAAGAACGAATCCGACAGCTCGGGATACCAGCGCCCGAGTGGCACGCCCGCCAGGTACCCTTGTTCGCATGCGCGCGCGATGAGCTCGGCGACGTCGGTATCGGCGGCTCGGATGGCGAATTCCTTGAAGGTTGGCTTCGAAAAGGTGCGCGCATAGCGATCGCACGTCGTAATCGCGCGCGCCGCGTGATCCGCTTTGCGCAGGCACAGCTCTGCCGTATCGCGCATGCCCTGCGGCCCTAGCGCCGCCAAATAAACCGTGGCGCGCAGCGCGAGCAGGCCCTGGTTGGTGCAGATGTTGCTGGTGGCTTTTTCACGGCGGATGTGCTGTTCGCGAGTTTGCAGAGTCAGCACAAAGCAGCGTTTGCCGCGGCGATCGACCGTTTCGCCGGCGATGCGCCCCGGCATGCGGCGCATGAACTTTTCGCGACACGCCAGAATGCCGAGATACGGTCCGCCGAATGACATGGGGCTGCCCAAGCTTTGACCTTCCGCCACGACGATATCCGCGCCGTAGTCGCCAGGCCGCTTGAGCAGGCCCAGGCTGATGGGATCGACGGACACGATGAAGAGAGCGCCGGCTCGATGCGCGATTTCGGCAAGCTGCTGCACTTGCTCGAGGCAGCCGAAAAAATTGGGATGCTGCACAAAAACGCACGCGGTTTGGTCGGTCAGGCTCGCTTCCAAGTCCGCCGGATCGATCGTGCCGTCGGATGCGCCGACCGTCACGATTTCCGTGTCGAGGTTGGCCAGATACGTGGCCAGAATGGCGCGATACTCGGGGTGCACGCTGGCGGCCGTGACCACACGGGCGTGACGATTCGTGGCGCTTAAAGCCATCAGCACGGCTTCCGTCGCGGCGCTTCCGCCGTCGTAGAGACTGGCGTTGGAAACATCCATGCCCGTCAGTTGTGTGATCAGCGTCTGGTACTCGAAGAAGACCTGCAAGTTGCCCTGGCTCGCCTCGGGCTGATAAGGCGTATAGGAGGTGTAGAATTCGCCACGCCCCGCCACATAGTCGACGATGGCCGGGACAAAATGGTCGTAGCTACCAGCCCCCAGGAAGCACACCTTTTCGCCCGCCGGGTGATTTGCGCGGGCGAGCTCATTAAGGTGGGCTGTCAGCTCCATCTCCGTGAGCGCGGGCCCGACGTCCAGCGGCCGATCAAGCCGCAACTCGATGGGAATCGAAGCGAATAAGTCGTCCAGCTTGTCCAGCCCAATGGCTTCGAGCATGGATCGCTGGTCTTCGGGCGTATTGGCGATGTAGGGCATGCGTGGTCAGCAGGCTAATGGCCTTCCTCGGCACATTGTTTTTCATACTGGGCGTGCGGCATGAGCTTCGACATCTCGCTCTCGTCGGCCACCTTGAGCTTAATGATCCAGCCGGCGCCATAGGGATCGTCGTGCAGCTGGTCGAGCCGGTTAGCGAGTTGCTGATTCACTTCCACGATCTCGCCCGACAACGGGCTATACAGATCGCTGACGGCCTTTACCGATTCGACTTCGCCGAAAGATTCGCCCGCGCGCAACTGGCGGCCGACTTCAGGCAGCTCGATGTAAACCAAGTCCGTGAGCGCCTCAACGGCAAAGTGCGAAATTCCGATCGTGGCGATCTTCTCGGCCCCGGCCGGTTCGACGTGGACCCATTCGTGCGTCTTGGCAAACAGAAGATTCTGAGGCTGCACGAGGCGTCACTCCTTATGAGCTGCGGCGGTAGAAAGGTAAACGAACGGTTTCACCTGGCGCGCGGTGGCCGCGGATATCGATTTCAATTTGGGTTCCGGGCGCGGCCAGCTGGGCTGGCACGTAGCCCATCGCGATGGGGCGCTCGAGCGTGGGCGAAAAAGTGCCGCTCGTAACGCGGCCAACCGGTTCACCACGGTAATAAACCGCGTAGCCTTCGCGCGGCACGCGCTTGCCTTCGAGCACCCAACCGGCGCGGCGCTCCGTGCCGGGCCGCTCGGCTTTGCTGGCGAGTACGTCCGACCCGGGAAATGTGCGATCCTTCAGGCCGACCGCGTACTGCAAGCCAGCCTGATACGGATCGACGTCTTCGCTCAACTCGTGGCCGTAGAGTGGCATGCCGGCTTCGAGCCGCAGCGTGTCGCGCGCGCCCAGGCCTGCCGCCCTTCCACCGCAGTCGGCGGCGGCGGCCACGAGCTGCTCCCACTTCGATTCCGCGGCCGATGCGGGCAGAATCAGCTCGCAGCCATCTTCACCCGTGTAGCCCGTGCGGCTGACGAGCGTCGGCACACCGCCCCAATCGAGCGAAGTGCAGCCATAGTAGCGCAGCCTGGCCGGGTCGAATGACAAAAGCGCTTTAAGGATTTCAAGCGCGCGCGGGCCCTGCACGGCAATCATCGCGCTGTCAGCGCTTTCGTCGATGAACTCATCCGAGGCACGATGGGCGTTTAGCCAGGCAACGATTTTGTCGCGGTTGCCGGCATTCACGACCAACAGGTAGCTGACGCTTGGCGCGCCGGACGCGGCATACACCAGCACGTCGTCGAGAATCCCGCCCTCGTCGTTCGTAATGAGCGAGTAGCGGACCTGGCCGGGCTTGGTGTCTCGGATATCGCGTGTCAGAACACGATCCAGAAAAGCGAGTCCCGCAGGCCCCTTGAATCGAAGCCGACCCATGTGCGAGACGTCAAACAGACCGACGGCCGACCGCGTGGCCCGATGCTCGTCCACGATCGACGAATACTGGATGGGCATGGACCAGCCGGCGAACTCGACCATGCGGCCTCCGTGCGCGGCATGCCAATCGTGAAGAGGTGTCTGTGCAGGCATGCTGCTCAACCGGGCTCCTGCCCCATAAATACGCGGCGCTCGCCCCTTAGGGACCCTGTGGGTCCGGTCGGCATTCGAGAGCCATCAAGTTGCCAAGAGAAACACGCCGCGTCATTCGGGCCAGCGACGTAACTATTCTAGCGGGCAAGCCCGCGCGTGCCAGGGTGTGCTCGAGGGAGGCGACCGTCGGCTATTTGCGGCGATTGGTCTTGCCCTTGCCGCGCGCTGCGGCCTTGGACCTGGCTTTGGACTTTGCCTTTTCGGCAGCCTTGCGATCTTTTTTATTGGGACGGTGCCGCCCTGGTTCGGACCGCGCGCGGGACACGATGCGGAAATCGAGCTCGCGTCGATCCACGTCAACGCGCGCAACGGCCACGACCACGGTATCGCCCAGCCGGTACTGGTTGCCCGACCGGTTGCCTGATAGTGTGTGTGCGCCGCGGTCGTAGCGATAGAAATCGTCTTGCAAGGAGCTGATGTGCACGAGCCCCTCGGCAGGCAGCTCGAGCCCTTGGACGAAGAGGCCGAACTCCTCGACGCCGGTCACGACGGCTTCGAGCTCGAGCCCAATGCGTTTGCGCAGGTATTCGAGCAATTTGACCTTGGTGAGCTCGCGCTCGGCGGCTTCGCTGCGCCGCTCGCGGTCTGAACAGTGCTCGCCCAGCACGGCCAGTTCGCCGAAGTCATTGCGCGGCTTCTTGCCTGCCATGACCGCATCGAGCAGCCGATGAATCGTTAGATCGGGGTAACGGCGTATCGGGGACGTGAAATGGCAATAACAATCGCTGGCCAGGGCGTAGTGGCCTTCCTCTTCGGGGCTGTAGACCGCGCGTTGCAAGCTGCGAAGCAGCGAATAGTTGACGGCCCGTTCCTCGGGCTTGCCGGCGACATCGGCCAGCAGTTTTTGCAGCTCGAAACGGCTTTCCAGACTTTCGACGTGCAATCCGAGGCCAGCGACAAATTCGGTCAGCGCTTTCAACTTGCGCGGATCGGGCGCCTGGTGCACGCGGCGCAAGAAGTGCAAATCGGCTTTTTCGAGCAGTTCAGCGACCGCTTCGTTAGCCGCGAGCATGAAGTCCTCGATAATGCGGTGGCTTTCCGTATTCTCGACCAGGTGCGCGCCGGCCACCTGGCCATCCGGCCCGAGGTCGACCTTCACCTCGGGCATCGTCAGCTCGAGAGATCCGCGCCGCATTCGCCGGGCGCGCAGAATGGCCGCCAGCTCGCGCATGTGAGCCAATAGCTGATGCACGTCGGGGTTGATTTTCGTGCGCCACGAGTCTGGGTCCGCCAGGTATGAATCGACTTCCTCATACGTGAACCGGCGGCGGCTTTTGATGGCGCCTGACGTGGGCTCCGTCGAGACTCGCACGCCGTCGGACGTGAACTCCATGAACACCGACTTGGTGTAGCGGACGCGATCGGGCTGCAAGCTCGCCAAGGCATTTGAAATCACCTCTGGCAGCATCGGAATCACGCGGTCGGGCAGATATGTGCTCGTGCCGCGCGCGTAAGCCTCGCGATCGAGCGCCGTTTTCGGCCGCACAAAGTGGGACACGTCCGCGATGTGGACGCCCAGCCGCCAATGACCTTTGTCCGTGCGCTCGAGAGAAATTGCATCGTCGAAGTCGCGCGCGTCAACCGGATCGATCGTCACGGTCACAAGCTTCGTGAGATCCGCACGGCCATGGCCGATTTTCTCGTGGAAGCGGTCGGCTTCTGCCCGAGCTTCTTCCACGGCATCCTCGGCGAAAGCCTCGGGCAAGTTGAATTCGCGGATGATCGACAGGGTGTCCACGCCGGGCGCGCCGCGCTGGCCGAGGACTTCGGTGATGACGCCTTCACCCTGATCGCCATGCGTGGGGAAGCGCACCATCTCGACGACGACCTTGTCGTGCGTGCGGGCATTCTTTGCTCCTGGGTCTCCCAGAACGATGGGCTGAGAGAAGGGCATGCCGTCGATGCTGGCGTAGGCCGTGCCGTTTTCCTCAAAGTAGGTGCCGACGAACTGATGCGTTTGCCGCTCGATGATCTCGACGATTTCGCCTTCGGGATTGGGTCGACGTGCCTGGGTTTTCTTTTTCAGGCGCACAAGAACCGTGTCGCCAGTCGCGGCGTCGAGCGCATCTTCGCCAGCTACGTAGATGTCTTGAGTGCGCTCCGCGCCAGGCGCGGAGCCGGCCGGCCGGACGAAGCCAAAGCCAGCCTGCGCGCGTCGAAAAACCCCGGTGACACGGTAGCCCGCACCCGCGCTGGCAGCGCGGTTTGGACCGACCAGGTGATTGGCGCCGTAGCTGACCTGTCCCAATTTGACCAGCCGCTTGATGACGCGCTTGAGCTCGCGCGTTTCATCGTCCGACAGGTCAAGCATCTTGGCCAGTACGCGCGGCTTGCTCGGCCGATAGTTCGGCTGCTTGATCAGCAGCAACAAGCGTTGCTCGAGCACCTCGTCGGTCAGCACAGAATCCTCTTGGTACAGGCCACCGCGGTGGAGCAACGATTTGCAGTTTAGCCAGAGCGGAGGGGCGGATTGCTATCGCCTTTGAACAGTTTGCGGCCCAAGCCATGATGAAAGTTGGTCCAGCCGCTTTCCACGTTGGGGTCGTCGCGCATCAACTGGTCGAAGGAGTGAATCTTCGCGTCGAGATTATCGAGGTGATGCAGAGCGACCGCCTCGAGCGTCATCGGCAGCTTGGGGCTTCCATATTCGTATTGCCCATGGTGGCTAACGATCATGTGTTTGAGCCGCAGCACGGTTTCCTCGGGCACGGTTTCGCCCGATAGCCGCTCGGCTTCCTTGAGCTTGCGCTCCAGGATGCTGATCGCCATGACGACGTGGCCAATGAGCTGCCCTTCGTCGGTGTAGGCGAAGTCGCGCTCATAGGTCAGCTCATCGATCTTGCCCACGTCGTGCAGGAAGGCGCCCATCATCAAGACGTCGGGACTAATGGAGGGATACAGTGGCGCGATGCGACTGATAAGCTCCATCAGGTTGACGACGTGCTCGATCAATCCGCCCAAGTGCGCGTGGTGGTTCTTGATTCCGGCCGGGGCGCGGCTGAACTTGCGCATGAATTCTTCATCGACCAGGAAGCACTCGGCGAGGTTGAGCAAGTAAGGATCGCGCAGCTTGCGCAAAAAGGCGCTCATCCTGAGCACGAGCTGGTCGATTTCCTTCGACCCCAGGATCATGAAATCGTCGGGGTTTACGTCGGTCTTTTGCGCCCGCCGCACCCCGGTGGCGATCAATTGAATCGAGCCTTGAAAGAGCTGCGTGGTGCCTTCCACGCGCACGTAGTCGCCATTCTCGAAGCTGCGATAATCGGCCTCGCTGGCGTTCCACATGCGGGCGCCAATGGTGCCGCTGCGATCCGACAGCTCGATTTGCAGATACAGATTGCCGTTGCGGTTGGGCCGCAACTGCTTTTCGGAAACGAGAAAAATCTGATCGATGGCTTCCTGGTGGCCTAATTGGCTCACAAACCGCCTGGACATGAAGAACGCTTTCTAAGACGCGGGCGCGTCGTTCGGAGATGGCAAGATTGCCGGAACACTGAATTTTATGTGGGAGTGCGGCAGCCTACAAGTAGATCGAAGCCAGGCAGGTGAAGCGCTGGCGGCATCTGGCGCGAGCGGAGAGCCTCGTCTGTCGGCGGCGCAGCGAGTTTTCGCGGGACTTCACCCGACGGCGTCCTGGCATTGTTGGTCCGCGCGCGACTGGCATAGAATGGCCCGCTTCGAATATTTGCGCATTCATTCTGAGGACTTCGATGGCCAAAGCTCCCCAAACCGCGATCACACCCACCCGGGCCGAGGATTATCCCGAGTGGTACCAGCAGGTTGTACGGGCGGCTGACCTGGCCGAGCTATCGCCCGTGCGCGGCTGCATGGTGATCAAACCCTGGGGTTACGCACTGTGGGAAAACATGCAACACGTGCTCGACCGCATGTTCAAGGAGACCGGGCACGTCAACGCCTACTTCCCGTTGTTTATCCCGCTCAGTTACCTGGAGAAGGAGGCCGAGCACGTCGAGGGCTTTGCCAAGGAATGTGCCGTGGTAACGCACCATCGCCTGGAAGTCGGCGAAGGTGGCAAACTGGTTCCCACCGGCAAGCTGGAAGAGCCGCTCGTGGTGCGGCCGACCAGCGAAACCATCATTGGCGCCATGTATGCCAAGTGGGTGAAGTCCTATCGCGACTTGCCGATCCTGATCAATCAATGGGCCAACGTCGTGCGTTGGGAGCTGCGCACGCGCATGTTTCTGCGAACCACCGAATTCCTGTGGCAAGAAGGACACACGGCCCACGCCACGCGCCAAGAAGCGGAGGAGGAAACTCGCAAGATGCTCGACGTCTATGCGACGTTCGCCCAGGACTACATCGCGATGCCTGTCATCCGTGGCGAGAAGACGGCGGGCGAGCGTTTTCCGGGTGCGGTGGACACCTACACGATCGAAGCCATGATGCAAGACCGCAAGGCCCTGCAGGCGGGCACTTCTCATTTTCTTGGCCAGAATTTTGCCAAAGCGCAAGAGATCAAGTACTTGTCGGCGGAAGGGCGGGAGGAGTTCGCCTGGACGACATCTTGGGGCGTGACGACGCGGCTCGTCGGGGCCTTGACCATGACGCACAGCGATGATGACGGCCTGGTGCTGCCACCCCGTCTCGCACCGCAGCATGTCGTGGTGCTGCCGATCTATCGCAATGACGAAGAGAGCGGGCCCGTGCTCGAATACTGCCGAAAGTTGCAACGGGAGCTCGCGGCTCAAACTTATGACGGTGGCGGCGTGCGCGCCATGATCGATGAACGCGACGTGCCGCGGGCCGACAAGAAATGGATGCACGTCAAGCGCGGCGTTCCCATCTTAGTTGAAGTCGGGCCGCGAGATATCGCCGGCGATACATTGATGCCCAAGCGCCGAGATGAGCAAGGGGGCGAAAAAAAACCGGCGATCGGGCGCAGCGCGTTTGTCGCGAATATCGGCGCGGAGCTCACGGCCATGCAGCAGGCGATGTTCGATCGCGCGAAGGCATTTCGTGCCGCCCATACCCGCACGATTGAAAACTTGCGCGAGTTCGAAGAGTTCTTCACTCCCAAGTCGGCGGACAAACCTGAAATTCATGGCGGCTTCGCGATTTGTCACATCGCGGAAGGACCGCAAACGGCCGAGATTCTTGCCAGGCACAAGGTGTCGATCCGCTGCGTACCCGTCGCCGACGAGCCCGGCTTCGAAGAAAAGGTGCCCGGCAAGTGCGTGTTTACCGGCCAGCCGACGACCGTTCGCGTCATTCTGGCCAAGGCGTATTAAGCGATGGGCGCCGTCGGCCAGCCTGCACCGGCGCTATTCGTCCTGGCTGCATTCAGCCGTTATTCCGAGGCGCTCGCTTGGGCTCGTCAGCGTGCCGAAGCGCAATGGGGGACCATTGCGCTGGATAGCCCGATCTTCGAGTTCCAGGAGACCGACTACTACGAGGCCTCGATGGGCACCGAAATCCACAAGTGCTTTTGGGCGTTTGAGAGGCTGATCGACCAATCAAGCTTGCCCGAGCTTAAGCTGGCAACCAACCAGTGGGAACTGGACTATGCTAGAGAAGCGCGGCATGTCGAGCCGCGGCCACTGAACCTCGACCCCGGCTATGTGACGGCCGCCAAGCTTGTCCTGGCTTCAACCAAAGATCATGCGCATCGGGTCTATTTGTCGCAGGGCATCTACGCCGAGGTGACCTTGTACTATAAGAATCGCCAGTGGCAGGCACGCGAGTGGACCTTTCCGGACTACCGTCGGCCGGAATACCACCAATTCTTTTCCGAGTGCCGCACGCGTCTCCGCTCGCGCGAGCGCGAGGAGCCAGGTTCATGAACGCACTTGTGGCACTGGCCGCTTTGCCCAGCCTGGTAATCTCATTGCTCGCCGGGTTCGCGATGCGCAACCTTGCGCCGCGGTGGAACCTTGTCGACCGGCCAGGCGATCGCAAGATTCACGCGCGCGTGACACCCTACGGGGGCGGGATCGCGATTTGGCTGGCGCTGGTAGTTCCGCTGGCGATCCTGCAGTTGGCGCTGGTCGCCATGCCGGATGTGTTGGCAACAAGCACTTCCGATGCGCCTCACAACGCAAGTTGGTTGAACGAAGCGTCCCAGTTGCTAGAAACGCATCGCGGAGGGCTGCTCGAACGCGCCTTTGACTTGTGGTTCTTTCTGGGCGGCGCGACCGTGCTGATGATCCTGGGCCTGGCCGATGATCGGCGGAAGCTCGATTGGCGCTGGCGGCTGGCGGTCGAAACCGCGGTTGCCGCGGGGGTCGTGTTCGGGCAGGGCTGGACGCTGACGTTGTTCGTGGATTGGCCGCTGGTGACCGCCGTTGTCAGCGTGCTGTGGATCGTGTGGCTGATCAACTCGTTTAATATGCTCGACAACATGGACGGCCTGTCGGGCGGAGTCGCGGCGATCGCTGCTTGCTTGTTGGCCATCGTCATGCTTGGCACGCCAGAGCCCGACAGCGGGCAGCCGCAGCTTTTTGTGGCTGGCTTCCTGTTTTTGTTGGTCGGCGCGCTGGTTGGATTCTTGTTCCACAACCGTCCGCCGGCCCGGCTCTTCATGGGCGACGCGGGCGCTTACCTGGTTGGATATTGCCTGGCGGTAATGAGCATCTTGGCTACGTTCACTGGAGGGGGACTGCCGCGGCACGCGATCTTGGCGCCTTTGTGCGTGTTTGCGATTCCGATCTATGACACGCTGAGCGTGATCACCATTCGGCTCGTCTCGGGACGAAGTCCGTTCCAAGGGGATACGAGTCATTTCTCGCACCGCCTGGTGGCGCTTGGTCTTTCGCCGGCGCAAGCCGTGCTGACCATCTATTTGGCGAGCGCGGCCTGCGGCTTGGGGGCGCTGCTGTTGCATCAGGTCGATGCTTGGGGAGCCGCGGTCGTGCTGCTCATGATTTTCTGTCTGTTGTGCGTGATTGCCACGCTCGAGCTCACCGCGCTTCGCCAACGCAAGAACGGCAGACGCTCGCGTTGACCGCTCTGACGCCCGGGCTCTAGAATCCGGCTGACGTCGCACGTTTCTGGCTAGCACCAGTATTTTGCGCAGGCATTCATGAAATCGAAGCGCGCGAAGCCGGCCATCAAGCGCGCCCCACCACCGCCCAAGCGCGACTGGCTCGAGCTGGTCCGCTGCTGGCTTCTCATTGGCTTTGTGGGAGCTTGTGTTGCGCGGCCGCTCGTGCCGAGCGAGGGCGCCGCGTGGCTCGGTGACGACTTACCGTTTGACCTGCTGCTGCTTTTGGTCGCGACGGGCACGCTGCTCTGGTCGGCCCTCCGCGGTGGATTGCCGCGGCGACTGCATTGGATCGATGCTTTTGTGGCCGCGCTCTTCGTCACCTGCGTGATCGCCAGCTTCCAGGGCGCTTCGACCGGAAGTCCGCGCCCGTCCTTGAACATGCTGTGGCAATGGGTGGGCGCGGGCCTGGTTTACTTCCTGACGCGGCAACTGATCGCAGGCGCGCAGGAAACACGCGCGCTGGCTGCCGCCATGGTGGGCCTGGCGCTCGCGCTCTCGGCATTCGGGTATTACCAGGTGTTTGTGAGCCTGCCGGCCGATCGGGCGGCATATGCGGCGAACCCCGAGCAGGTGATGCTCGAAAGCTTGGGGCAGGTTTATCCGGAAGGATCGCCCGAGCGGCTGCGGTTCGAAGACCGATTGAAGAGCACCGAGCCGCTGGCCACGTTCGCACTCACGAACTCGTTAGCGGGCGTTCTCGTCGCTTGGCTCGTCGTGGCGATTGGAATCGCATGGCAGACCCTAGCTAAGCGGGATTCGGCGGCCGACTTGCTCCGCACCTCGGTGATTGCCGTAAACCTCGCGGCGATAGCGGGCTGCCTGATTTTGACAAAGAGTCGCAGCGCCTATGCGGGATTCGCGGTGGGCGCGGGACTGCTTTTCTTGGCGATCGTCAGAAGTCGAGTGGCCGCGATCGATCGCGCCCGCACCTTGCGGATTGCCGTGGGCGGCGCCGTCGCGCTGGCGGCGCTCGTAGTGATCGCCACGATGCTAGGAGGGATCGACATCCAAGTCTTGAGCGAAGCCGGCAAGTCACTCGGTTTCCGCGGGCAATATTGGCGCGCAACCTTGTCGATGATCTCGGCGAATCCGCTGCTTGGCGTGGGACCTGGAAATTTTCAAGACTATTACACGCGTTTCAAGCTGCCTCAGGCCAGCGAAGAGGTTCGTGACCCACACAACTTTGTGCTCGAAGTGTGGGCAACGGCGGGCACGGTCGCGGCACTGGCGCTCATAGGCGCCATCGTAATGCTCGTGCGGCGCGAGCTGCGCGGGGCTGCTCAAAGCGAAACGGAAATCTTGGAAAAACCTGATGAAGTCGAGACACGAGTTACGACCGGCACGCTGGCCGTGCTTGCTGCGGCGGCGGCGGGACCAGCGATCGCGTTCGTCGCGGCGCCACCGTTTGGCTACGTGTTGGCCGAAGGGCAGGTGTTGGCCGCGGTTGGCCTGGGAGCTATGGCGATCGCGATATTCTGGCCTTGGATACGCAGCGGAATGACTCCGCGGTATTTGTTCGCAATCGCCTGGGCAGCGCTTGCCGTTCACCTGCTGACTTCGGGCGGGATTGCCTTTCCAGGCGTGGCTGGAAGTTTTTGGATGTTGTTTGCCCTGGCGGTCAACGAACGACCGAGGGCAGTCGAAATGCCGACTCGCGCTAGTGCCCGCCAGCGACTGTTATTGCTGGGGGCGGGTGTCGGAACCGCTGCGCTTGGTTGGGCCTGCTGGTATGCGGGCTACGAGCCGGTTTTGGCGGAACATCTGGCGATGACCGAGGCCACGAAGGTGCCTCACCCCCAAGCCCGGGCGATTGCCCTGATCGACGCGTCCAAGGCTGACCCGTTGTCGGCGGAGCCTTGGATCGCCAGCGCGGAATTGCAGTTGGAACTGATGCGGCGCTCGAGCGCGCCCGCTTCGGCGTACCGGAATTTTGTGGCGGCGGCCGAAAAAGTGAGCGATCTACGGCCCAACTCGAGTGCGACCTGGCGGCAGCTTGGCAAATGGTTTTTGGCCGCTTACGAGATCAATGGATTGGAAGCGGCCCTGGATCGCGCGGCCGACTGTCTGCGCAGTGCTATCTCGCTTTACCCAACCTCCGCGGTGACGCACGCCGATCTGGCACTGGTGCTTGATCGGCAAGGCAAAGCCGACGTGGCGCGCCGGCAGGCCGAACGGGCTTTGGAGTTAGACGACGCCATGCCGCACGTGGATAAAAAGCTGTCCAGCGAAATTCGCGCACAACTCACTTCACTCGTGGGCAGGGCGTCCTAAGCGCTTGTCGAAGAGGACGCACGAAATGCCAAGGGCCGGGCTTCGTTTGACGGCATTCGGCGGGCGGACTTAAAATTGCGATAGTATGCCGTGTGAGTCGCAATTTGCCCTGGCCATTCGCCTGGCTTCGGTCACGTCCCCAAAGCTGTGAGAATCTATGAAGGTGCGTTCCGTTGTTTTCTTGGGAGTCATCCTGGGTATCGCGCTCGGCGCGGGTATTACTTGGATTAACTTCGGCAGCTCGCCACCGCTATTTGCAAAGGCCCCAGAGCGCAAGGACTCGCTCGGCAACTACCCGCGCATTCGGGTCGATAAGTCGTCGCACAATTTTGGAGCCATTGAGCGCGACGTGAAGGTGCGCCACGCGTTCCACGTGACGAACGTCGGCAAGGCCACGCTGAATCTGAAGGCAGGCGTGACGACCTGCACCAAGTGCACGATTGCGGAACTCAAGAAGACGAGCCTCGAGCCGGGTGAAAGCACGGACGTGCTCGTCGAGTACTCGCCCAGCGCGGGCCAACCCAAGTTCCATCAAATCGCGCCCATTTTGACGAACGACCCGGACCAGCCGCGGGTGGAGTTTTTCATTCATGGCACGGTTACCGCCCGATTTCGCGTTGCGCCGGAAGATCTCATTCTGAGTCGATTCTCCAACACGGAAACGAAGACGGCCGAGATCAAGATTTACGCTCTGCTGGCAGACGACGTTCACCTGGTTGGTGACGACGTGACTGAAGCGGACACCGCCGAATACTTTAAAGTCGAAAGCGAGCCAATCCCGCGCGACCAGATCACGGAAGCGGACGTCAAGAGCGGCTGCCGCGTCACCGTAACCATAAAACCGGGCTTGCCCTTGGGCTCGATCCATCAGACAATCCGCCTCCGACTTGCGCTGGGCGATAGCCCGCAAACCTCGCTGGTTGAAATCCCGGTGCGGGGCACGGTTGACGCTGGCATTTCGGTGGTCGGCGCCGGTTGGGATCAGGATGAGTCGCGGCTCACGATCGGTTATGTGAAGAGTGCCAAGGGCGCCAAGCGCACGCTGCTTGTGCTTGTGCGCGGTGATCATCACGCGGACGTCAAAATCACCCCGGCCAAAGTCGATCCTGCCTGGATGAAGGTGGAGGTCGGAGAGCCCTCGGAACTACGAAGCGGGGCCGTGACCCAGATACCGCTGACAATCGAGATTCCACCTGGCCAGCCACCCGTCAATCACCTGGGCTACGACCAGGGCGCGTATGGTGAGATCGTGCTCGATACGACCCACGCCGAAGTGAAGAAGATACGGATGTACGTCAAGTTCATCGTCGAGCAATAACGGAGCTCGACGATGGTGAATCGGCCCACAATACAAACGGATTGTAGTCTCTCTGGATGGATCCGACGCCTATGACCAACAGCATCGGCCGCGTCGCTTGCGCGACGATTGTGAGTTTTCTTCTGGCCCTGTCGCACGGCGGGTGCAGTCAGCGGGCCAGCGAGCCCCAGGCCGGCACCACCGCGACCGTGACCAGCAAGCCAGCCACCACTGGCGAAGCTGTGACCGAGTGGCAGGAAGCCGCGCCGACTTCAAATTCCACTACGGCTGCTGAACCCACGGCTGCCACCCAAGGCGCGCGCGAGGACATTCGCGTTGACTCGCTCGTGCAGCTTGCGGGCGGCACGACCAAAGGCAAAGTGGTCTCCGCGGTTCATAGCGAATCGACGCGCCCCAAGTTCGATCCCGAAGCTGAAAACGGCAAGTACTTTGAAGGTTGGAAGAAGCCCAAAGTTGCGATCGTCATTAGCGGCCGGCAGGACGGATATCTCGAGCCGTGCGGGTGCGCGGGTCTCGATCGGCAGATTGGCGGGATGAGCCGTCGATATTCGCTGATCAAGCAGCTCGAAGCGCGCGGCTGGCCGGTTGCCGCGATTGACTTGGGCGGCGAAGTGCGGCGCTTTGGCAAGCAGGCAGAGATTCAGTTCGCGATTCTGGCCGACGCCTTCAAGCAGATGGGCTATGGCGCGGTTGGATTCGGCCCTAGCGACTTGCGATTGTCGGCCGGCGAAATCGTTGCAGCGGCGGCAGGCGCCGATCCGAAGGACAGTATCTTCGTGTCAGCCAACGTCGATCTGTTTGGCCTGACCCCCAAAACTCGCATTCTCGAGGTCGGCGGACTCAGGATTGGCGTGACTTCGGTGCTCGGCAAGGAAGAGCAAGCGCAGGTCAACAACGCCGAGGTCACCATCAACGACGCTGCCACGGCCCTGGGCTCGGCAGCCAAGGAACTCAAGGACTGCGAAGTGCGAATTCTGCTGGCGCATGCGACCCCGGACGAGGCCAAGCAGTTGGCCAAGCAGTTCCCTTCGTTCAACCTGGTTGTGGCTGCAGGCGACATTCCGCATATGGAGCCGGAGAAGATTGCCGGGACGTCGGCCCGTTTGATCGAAGTTCCGCCCAAGAGCGGCTACGTAACCGTGGTGGGCTTTTACGACAATCCGAAACCGTCGCTGCGTTTTCAGCGCGTGGCGCTCGATTCGCGCTTTCCGGATTCGCCCGAGATGAAGGCCTTGATGACGACCTATCAGCATCAGCTCGAACAGTTGGGCTGGGACGGGCTGGGATTGCGGACGGCCATGCACCCCAAGGCAGACAAGGGCGACAAGCTGGCCGGGCAGTTTGCTTCGGCCGCGAGTTGCAAGGAGTGCCATCCCACGGCTTGGGGCATCTGGTCCAAAACGAAGCATGCTCACGCTACTGAGACCTTGACCAAGCTCGATCCGCCGCGGCAGTACGACGCCGAGTGTATCAGTTGCCACTCGACGGGTTGGAATTCCGGCGAGTTCTTCCCCTACGCGACTGGCTTCGAGAGCTTGGAAAAGACTCCGCAGTTGGCCGGCAACTCTTGTGAGAACTGTCATGGACCGGGCGCGGCTCACGTGGCCGCGGAAAAGGGGCGCAACTCAGCCAAGAAAACGGCCGAACGCGAAGCGATCAAGCTCACCGTCGCCTTCGCGCGCGAAAACGTGTGCATGAAATGCCACGATCATGACAACAGCCCGGAATTCACCGAGAAGGACAAGGAGACGGGCAAGGACAACTTCGACGTGAAGTATTGGCCCAAGATCGAGCACAAGGGCAAGCGATAGGCGATGCGCAAAAGTGCGCGGCGCCGCACTTCAGCCCTGTATCTCCGCCAGCGCTTCCTGCGGGATGTTGAAGTTCGACGAGACGCTTTGCACGTCGTCGTGATCGTCGAGCTTTTCCATCAACTTCAGCATCTTGCGAGCAGTCTCGGCATCAAGGTCGACCGTCGAGTTCGGGATCCGCGCGATCTGACTATCTTCGACGTCAATCTTCTTGTCGGCCAGGGCGGCGGCTACTTCGGCGAGCACGCCGGGATCGCAAGTAATTTCGAACTTGTCGTCCACGCGCTTGACGTCTTCGGCGCCCACTTCCAGCGCGTATTCCAGCAGCATGTCTTCGTCGATCTTGTCGGCGGAAACCAGAAACAATCCCTTGCGCTCGAACATCCAGGCCACGCAGCCGGTCGCGCCCAACTTGCCATCCGACATTTCAAACACTTTGCGGATTTCACCCGCGGTGCGATTGCGATTGTCGGTAAGAATCTCGCACAGCACGGCCACGCCGCCGGGGCCGTAGCCCTCGTAAAGCACTTCTTCGAGGTTGCCGCCGTCGAGCTCGCCCGTACCGCGCTTGATGGCGCGTTGGATATTGTCCTTGGGCATGCTGACCGCCTTCGCGGCGTCGATGGCATAGCGCAGCTTCAAATTCATATCGATGTCGCCGCCGCCGGTTTTGGCCGCGACGATGATGGCCTTGGACAACTTGCTCCACAGCTTGCCGCGCTTGTTATCGATGAGGGCTTTTTTGTGCGCGATATTTGCCCAGTGAGAATGACCTGCCATGAAAATCGTCTCTGCTTGCTGAATTCCGTGCGCGCCGGCTGGCTTAGGATTTGTTTGTCGCGGCGGAGGCGGAAATCTTTTCGCGAATTTGCTTAGCTTTTTCGGCTTCGCCCTGCTTGTCGTAGGTGGCAGCCGCGCGGTTCCAGGCCTCGATGGCTTCGGCCTGCGATCCCGCCTTCACAAGCGCCTCGGCCAGGTGGTCCAGAATGGTCGCGTCGGGCTCCTCTTCGCTGCCCGCCGCCGTCTTGAGTTCCTTGACCGCCTCCGCGTATTTGCCTTGCTTGAACAGCACCCAGCCCAGGCTGTCGCGGAAGGCTTTGTTGTCGGGCTCGTGGGCGATGGCGGCGCGGATCATGCGGTCGGCAAGCGCCAGGTGCTTGCCGGCGTCCGCCCATAGATAACCCAGGTCGTTCAGCGCGCCGAAGTCCTCGGGAAATTCATCGAGCACTTGTTCGATCCACTCTTCAGACTGCGGCATATCGCCGGTTTGCACGCACAAGTTCGATAGCGCAAGCTTCGCGTCGTGCAACACCTCGCGGACCTCGGGCGAGTCGTGCTGTTTTTCAAACCGCTCGACCAGCGCTTGGTAGCTTTCTTGCGCGGCCTTGTATCGCTTGGCATGTGATTCGATCCAGGCGGCGCGGCCGGCAAATCGCGGAGAATCCTTTTGCAGCTCGGCCGCTTTCTTGGCTGCCGCCAAGGCCTCGTCCGTCCGTCCTGACATTTCGAGCGCGCCCGCCAGGTAGAACGGCAAGGTTGGATTGTTCTCTGGCAGCAGTTTTTCGTCTAAACCGCGCTGGAAGACCTTGGCCGCATCGGCGTATTGGCCCGCGAGAAACAACTCGAGGCCCCAAGTGACCACGATCTCGCCCTGCTTGGCGCCCGGGGCACGCATCGCGGACTCGAAGATTGAATTCGCGGCCGCGTAGTCCTCCTGCTCGATGGCGAGCAGTCCCGCCGCGACGAGCGACCCATAGCTCGTTTGAGTCCCTGGAGCTGGATTCTGTGCCAGGGCAATGAGATCCTTGCTCAGCGCGGTGTCCTCGACGATGGCCTTACCCGCGTCGCCCAAGGGGGTGAGCGAATTGCCGCGCGCGACCGCGTCTCCGACGATGGCCAGCAACTTGGGCAACTGCTTTTGTTCGCGATAGAGCTCGACCAACCCCTGATAGGCCTCGAGCGGCGGACGAGCCTTGTGTTTTTCCAACAGCGAGCGATAAATGGGCTCTGCCTTGGCGAGATCGCCTGCAGCGCGATACTGCTGCGCCAGGTAATAGGCCAGCGGCATGTTGTCAGGGTTTGCCTCGTGCAACTTCTCGACGCGAGAGAGCAATTCGTCCTTGTGATCGAGCTGAGCGAGCACCTCGGCCAGCAAGTGGTAAGGCCCCGTTCCCTGACTGGCGAAGTGCTTGTCGCAGTAGGCCTCCAGCCTGGCCAGCGACTCGGCATAATCTTTTTTCTTGAAAGCCAGGCGCGCGCGGTTGTAGAGCGCAAGTGCCTCATCGGCTTTGACCGCGTTTGATTTATTGAAGGCGGCCTCGGCTTGCTCCAGCTTGCCGGCTTCCAGAAAGCTCTCGCCAAAGAGCTGATAGGCCAGCTCGGTTTTGTTGAGCAGTGCCCGTTGCATTCCCTGGTCGAGGCCAAAGGCCGATGGATTTTCGAGCGCGTTATAGACTTTGCCAAAATAAAGGGCCGTCTTGTCGTACTCTTTGGCAAGAAAGTACAAGCGGCCCATTTCCATCCATAGCGCCACCTGCGGCGCGGCCGGCTTGACATTGCCTTTCTCATAAAGAGCAATCGCTTTTTCACACAGCGCTCGCGCCCGCTCGGTATCGCCTTCTTCGGTTAGATAGCCTGCCAAACGCGCAAGCAGCATGGGATCGCTGGGATCGCGGTCGGCCAAGATGAGGGCATATCGAATGCCCTCGGACTGCCGGTCGAGATTGAATGCCAGCGGCACGATTTCGCGCAGAGGCGCGACCGCGTCGGGATTGAAGCGAAAAGCCCGTTCGTATTGCCGCAGAGCGGACACGTAATCTTGTTTTTGTTCCGCCACTCTCGCCGCGGCGAAAAGTGCCAAGGCGCGCAGTTTGTCGGCGTCGGCATCGGTCTTGGTGTGCAGAGGCGCAAGCCGCTCGACCGGATCGTCCAGGTCCAGCACTCCGTCCGGTGGCCGGCCAGCAGACCCGGCCGCAGGCTCCGCGCGGGCAATGACCGGGGTCAGGGCCAGTATGCAGATGGCCAGAGCGCGAAACGTTCGATTGGCATAGATCATGTTTTGCTTCTCTCGACCGCGTGTTGGGGTGTGCTAAGCGACGCGGCTACTGACATTTATCCATGCCCGCTCGAAACAGGCAAGCGCACCGATGGGTTCGGAGCCGAGTGCGGCACGCGCCAGCCCGGCGAGCGGCGGCCTGCCATCCCATCCGTAGGGCGGCGAGGCCTAGCGGGGCTTGCGCTTGGAAAGTGCCTTGGCGGGCGTCTTTTTTGCGCCGCCGCTGGGTTTCTTCTTTGGATGCGCGGCCACCTTGCCACGGGGGGCGTGCTTTTCGCTCGCTTTCGCGGCACTCTTTTTGGCCGCAGCTTCCTTGGCTTCTTTGGCCTCTTTGCCTTTGTCTTTCTTGGCGGATGCGGCCGCCTTGGCAGGCGCGGGCGGCGGAGTCGGGGGGGCCGGCGGCTTCTTGGACACGCGCTTGGGGAACCGCTCCTTGGCATCCGGCGCTATCGAAAGCATGAACTCTCGCAGAGACGGTGAAAACGGGTTCGCAAAGAAGTCGGCGCCCAGCTCGTGCAACAGGGCCCCAAACTCCTGGCCCTTGCTCTTGGGAATCGCGCGCTCGATGCCGGGCACCACCTGCTCCTTGCACTCGTTCTCGCTGATCGCGCCCAACACGTACAGCGCGCCAGCGACTCCCTTGTCGATGGGGATCGAATGCCCGCCCAAGGCCGTTTGCGTCGTATAAGCGATGTTGAAAGGCGTCGAGCCTTGCAGTTTCTGCATGCGCTTGACCGCCGCGCCGATATTCTGCTTCTTCAAGTTTTCAAGCTGGAACGAATAGTCCGACTCAAAAACCGTTTGCAGAACGCCTTTCAGGCGAGCCGCAGCCTCCATCGGCTCAGGCAGCTTGTCCATGACTTCGGCCAGCTCCTTGACCGTGCTGACTCGGATTTCATTCCAATCGAAGAATGCGCCCTGCACCGTCTTGAAGGCATGCAGAGCGACCTCGCTATGCGCGTTTTCCAACAAGCAGGCGAACAACATCGTTTCCAATACGGGGTGTTCGCCTTTGACCGGCGCGTGTTTATACGAGCGCTTGAGTACCTTATGAATTTTGTTGAGCGTGGCGGCCCGATTGGTTGTTGTCATGCCTGTCTCAGAGGGTCGTCGCGGAATTCGTGAATTCTTGGGGGGTGGGCAAAAAGGGCGGGGCGGGCGTCAGCTCGGCTCGTCATCCTGGTGCGGAGGTTCGGCTTCCTGCTCCGGTTCGCGCGGTAATACCGATTGCAGAATCTGGCTGACCTCGATCGATTTCTTCACCCCCAAGTCTAGCACGAAGGACAGCCGGGGGGTGTAGCGGGTGTCGATCCTCTTGGCGACCTTGGATTGCAAAAAACCCGCGGAATTCTGCAGCCCCCGCAAACTTAATTGGGCCTTCGTGTCATCGCCCATGATCGACACGTGCACTCGGGCTTGCCGCATGTCGGGCGAGACTTCCACATAAGTTACCGTCACATCGCGAATGCGCGGATCTTTCAAATCGGCCAAAATCGCCATGCTGACGACTTCGCGAATGGCTTCGGCAGCTTTTTGAACGCGTCGGGAAGTCATGAGGTGAGCGGCGCACTTCGCTCAAAGTTCTTTCTTGTGGAGACACGACCTAGAACGTGCGGGCAACTTCCTCGACTCGATACACTTCGAGAATGTCGCCCTCCTTGAGGTCATTGAATCCGCCTAACTTGATGCCGCACTCCAAGCCCTCGCGCACCTCGCGGGCATCGTCCTTTTCGCGTTTGAGCGACTCGAGCGGATACTCGCCGATGATGCGATTTTCGCGGATCACGCGGACCCGCGAATTGCGCTGCACAATACCGGCGAGAACGCGGCAGCCGGCGATCGTGCCGACGCGGCTGATCGTGAAGGTCCGCTGCACCAAGGCGCGGCCCAACTCCACCTCCCGCTTTTCGGGCTCGAGCATGCCCTCGAGCGCGGCTTTCAGGTCTTCAGTCAGCTTGTAGATGATTTCATAGCGGCGAATCTGCACTCCGCGCAGCTCCGACAAGGCGCGCGCCTTTTCATCCGGCACGACGTTGAAGCCAATGATGATGGCATCCGAGGCGTCGGCCAGGTGCACGTCGGCCTCGCTGATTCCACCGACGCTGGCTTGCAGCACCTTGATCTTCACCTCAGGATGCTCGAGCTTCGTCAGTTCTTTCTGAATGGCCTCGATCGACCCGCGCACGTCGGCCCGCAAGATCATGTTGAGGGTTTGCACCTCTTTCTCGCCCAAGCGGTCGAACAGCGTCTCGAGGGTGACATGCTGGGGAGCGCCCACGAGTGCCGCGCGGCGCACCTTGCCGCCGCGGTCTTCCGCGATCTGGCGCGCGGTGGCAATATCGTCCAGCACATAGAAGTGCTCTCCCGCGGCAGGGGGCACGTTCAAGCCGGTGAGATTGACCGGCATCGAGGGCCCGGCCTCCTGATGGTGGATCGCGGGCCGCAGGGTGTCGTACATGGCTTTGACGCGGCCGTACGCGGCGCCACACACCACGGCATCACCCACGCGCAGCGTGCCGTTTTGAACGATCACTTTGGCGACCACTCCGCGCCCCTCGTGCAGCTCGGCTTCCAAGCAGGTGCCGCTGGCGGCCCGGTTGGGGTTCGCACTGTAGTCGCGGAGCTCGGCCAACGTGAGCAGCGTTTCGAGCAGTTCGTCAATCCCGGTGCCGATCGTGGCGCTTGTTTTCACTACTTCGGTGTCGCCGCCCCATTCGGTGGGCAACAAGTCCGCCGCGGCCAGCTGCTGAAAAATGCGCTGCGTATCCACGCCGGGGAGATCGATTTTATTGAGAGCTACCACGATGGGAACGCCCGCCGCCTTGGCATGGCTGATGGCTTCTTCGGTTTGCGGCATGATGCCGTCATCGGCAGCCACCACCAGCACGGCAATGTCGGTCACGTTTGCGCCGCGGGCGCGCATTTCGGTAAAGGCTTCGTGGCCGGGCGTATCGACGAATGAAATCTTGCGCCCATCTTTTTCGATCTGATAGGCGCGGATGTGTTGCGTAATGCCGCCACTTTCGCCGCTGACCACGTCGGTCCCGATGATGCGGTCGAGCAGCGACGTCTTGCCGTGATCGACGTGGCCCAGGAAGGTGATCACGGGGGGCCGCATCACGAGATCGGCCGGATCATCGGTGGCCTCGCGCAGTTGGGCGATCGTTTGCTCGCCCAGATCAACCGCATGCTTGAAATCGACCTCGACTCCCAAGCTGACAGCCAACAGCTCGGCCGTCTCGGCGTCCAGCTCGGCATTGATGTTGACCATGGTGCCGAGGCTCATCAACTGGCGCAAAACCTGTTGGGCCGGCACGCCGATCGCCTCGGAAAAACTGCGCACGGTGCATGGCAGCTCGAGCATGATCTTGCTCTTGCGCGGGGCAGCCGTGTTGGTGCCGGTGCGCTTCATGCGCGTGATGGTGCGGCGACGCCCCGTCGGCGCGGGTTCGTCCTCGTCGCGGCGGCCTTGCGTGACGGCGCGGCGGCGGCTGAGCTGCCGCTGCTCACGCCCGCCAAGGATGCCAGCGTCTTCGGCTGCCGCTTTGCCCGCCGGCGGACGGCGGCCGCGGGCGGCCGCCGGAAGCGCGCCGGCTTCGCGGTTCCACTGTTCGCGCGGGCGCGGGGACGTCGGTTTAAGCGGCGCGCCGGCCACGGCTTCGTCGCCACCATCTCTGCGCTTGCCCTGCTGCTTGCGGACGTGGTCGATCAGCGGTTTGGTTCCGCCGCTGCGGCTGGCCGCCTTGATGGCATCGATGGGCAGGCGCAGGTCGGGCTTTTGAGGCGCTACCTCCGGCGTTTCGGCCGCCGGCGCCGGCTGCGGGGCGGTGGGCAGCGGGGCCAGCTTGATGGTGGCCCCAGCCTTCGGCGGAATGGGCTTGGGCGCGTCGCCGTTGATGGGCTTGCGCCGCTTCAAGCGATCGTCCAGAACGGGCACCTTCTCGGCGACCGCACCGGCGGGAGCGATGTAATCCTCGCGGCGGACCACGCTGGGTTCGGCAGGGGCTTCAATGGGCGCAGCGGAAGGACGGGCCGGCCTGGCAGCCGGGGCTTTCGCGCCTCCGCTGCTCAAGTACGCCTTGACGCGATCGACTTCCTCGTCGGTGAGGCTGGCCAGAGCCGAGCCCTTGCCAGTGACGCCCGCACTGGTGCAGATATCGACAAGGATTTTGCTGTCGAGCTTGAGTTCTTTCGCTAACGAATAAATACGAACGGGCAATTGTCAGCCCTCCCGAGACAGATCGCATTTCGGCTGGGAAATGCGACCGATAGCATACCTTAATTCATAATCACGGTCTCCGATGTGTGGTCTACGCTCGAGGACCTTACTCTCCAGATGGTCCAGCGGCCGCGGCAGGCGGAGCAGCCTCTGCCGGGGCAGCCCCTCCATTCGTGGCGCTTTCGGCAGCAGCTTCGCCGCCTTCGGCGACGGCGCGCCGCTCGCGCTCGGCGGCTTCGGCCGCTTCGGCGGCGGCCGTGGCCGCATCAATTCGATCTTGCTCGCGCTGCCGACGACGTTCGAGCGCGGCTGCCTGTTCGGCTTCTTGCGCTTTGGCTTCGGCTTGTTCAACGATCAAGTTGGCTTGCGCTTCGTCGAACTCGCCCATCTCCATCAGGGCATCCGGCTCGATGATCGACAGATCGTCATACGACAAGAAGCCCTCGCCCACCAACTTCTCGCTCAAGCTCTCGTCGACACCTTCGATCGCGCAGAAACCGCCCACCGCGCGCTCGATCGACTCGTCGAGTTCCTCGCGAGTCATGATTTCGATGTCCCAGCCGCATAGCTTGCTGGCGAGCCGCACGTTCTGGCCGCGCCGCCCGATGGCCAGCGACAATTGGTCCTCGCGCACCAGCACGATGGCCCGGCCGAGCATCTGGCACAAAATCACTTCCTCCACCTCGGCCGGCTGCAGGGCGTTGGGAATCAACACTTGCAGGTCATCGCTCCAGCGCACGATATCGATCCGCTCGCCGGCCAGCTCGTCGACAATGTTCTTGATGCGGTTGCCGCGCACCCCGACGCACGCTCCCACGCAGTCGACGCGCTGATCGGAGCTGCTGACGGCGACCTTGCTGCGATAGCCCGGCTCGCGGGCCATGGCGCGAATCTCGATCACGCCGTCGGCGATTTCCGGAATCTCCTGTTCGAACAAGCGCTGCACGAGCTGAGGCCGAGTGCGGCTGAGAATCACCTTCACGCGGCTGCCGGCCTTGCGGACCTCGAACACCGTGGCGCGCACGCGTTCGTTGGGGTGATGAGTCTCGCCGGGGATCTGCTCGCTGCGCGGCAAGATGGCTTCGACATTGCTGAGCGAGACGGTGGCCGCGCCGCCTTCGTAGCGCTGCACCACGCCGGTGAGCATCTGGCCGATGAGCTCGTGATATTCGTCATACAAAGAATCGCGCTCGGCCTCGCGAATCTTCTGAATCATCACCTGCTTGGCGGTTTGAGCGCCGATGCGGCCGACGGTCTCCTCGGGATCGAGGGGCACGCCATTGTGGGTGCCGCTGATCGAGCCGTCTTTGCGGTCGATCTGGACGACGATGTCTTCTTCTTCGCCGTATTGCTTTTTGGCGGCAGAGACCAGCGCGGCCTCGATGGCGCCGAAGACCGTTTCTTTGTCGACGTTTTTGTCGCGGTGGATCGCATCGACGATCCGCAGTAATTCGCTTGCGTTCATGTTGTCTGCCCCAGTCGGGGTCGTTCGAATTGTCGGGTTCGGCAGCGGTTCGCCCGTCGCTGGCTGGCCGCCCACGGCCAATGCCAATGCGAGGGGGGAAAGCCGAAGCCGTCCCTCACCGGATTGTTCAAATCGCCCGCGGCGATGTTCAAAAGCTCGCTATGACCGGCCTGCTTGTTATCTAAGTACTATTTGCGTGAACACTTTGAACGTGTGCCGATCCTCTTCCGTACGCTATCAGCCACACTTTTGTGCTCAAACAACGCTTGCCGCGTGCAATTGGGTTTGCGGGAATCCCCCGAGGGCGGCGCGCGGTAACCACGCGGGCCGCCGTGCATTACGCGGGCGGATTTACCAAAAACCTTTGACGCGGCGAGACTTACAGCCGTTCGTAATCCGGTAAAGATACCGCTAATGCGGAAAAGTGTCAACCGGGGGAGTGGACACTGAAGATGCGGAGCAGGTGGGCGAACAGATCCTTCCTCTCGCCACTAGCCGGAAGCGTTAGCGCCCGGTTTCGGCCGAAACAAGGAAGACGGAGCAACACGCCAATTGATCGCGCCCGCCGTGTCGCCCCACTGGTTCCTTGCGACGCTTCCCACGTTAACCGGGCGCTGACGCTTCCGGCTGGTTGAGGAACGACGCGCAGCGAAACGCCCCGAGCGGATCTTGTCTAAACCCACCCGAGGCGCTTCGGAGACCGCCTAAAGTTGTCGCCGACAGCGTTGCAATTTACGCGCCGCGGCCACGGCGTCCGCCGCGACCACCACCAAAACCGCCGCCGCGCAGCTCACCCTTGAAGGGCTCGCCTTTCATTTCCTTAAACTTGGCTTGCTGGGCATCCGTCAAGACGGCCAGGATTTTCTGGTCCGTGGCGGTGCGCAGTTCTTGCCCTTTCTTCTGCAGTTCCTCGCGATCGCCACCGGCGGCGCCGGCCTGGAACAGCTCGCGCATTTGCGATTGAACGCCGTCCTGGATGGCCGTAATGCGATCCTTCTGTTCGGTGGTGAGGTTCAAGGCCGAGGCCACTTCCGCATCGGTCAGCGCCTGACCGCCACGCTGCTGCAGCGAGATCTGCTTGAGCCGCTTGAGCTGATCCTCTTTCAGGATCTCGGAGAGGCTCTTCTTGGTGGCTTCCGCCTGCGTGGCGGCTTCCTTCTGGCGCTCTTCGGGCGTGAGATCGCGTAAAGCGGCAAACACTTCGCGCTGCTTTTCAACCTGCTCGTCGACTTTCTTGACCTGGTCGTCGGTGAGCTTGAGGTCTTCTTGCACCGGCTTCTGACCCAACAGGCCCAACAGGTTGCCGCCGGCCATGCGTCCACCGCCGAAACCTCGACCTCCACCGCGCTGGGCCAGTGCGGGTGAGGAAATGGCAACCACGGCAAGCGCCGCGACGACAAGTGTGAGCCGTTTCATGTTGGATGCTCCTGGTGGGCGTGATTTCGCTTGGAAAGCAGGCGAGCCGGCAGCGAACGTATCGCGCACCGACGTCATGGGATATCTAACCGCGGGCAAGGTGCCGGGTTCCGCGGATCATCGGCCGATTTGAAGGACCGGGGATGGCTTGCGACGGCACTGGCGAAGCCAGTGGCACCCAGGTAGCGGGCCGGTCTAATCGCTGGTCTTCGGAAAAAGGCGCGTGCTGATTCCTAAGCCGATTCCAGCGCCAACAAGGATCCACCCCGCGATGCTGCACACCCAAGTCAGCGTCCCGGGTATGGGAGGCGCCAAGAGCAAAACGCCCGCTGCATATCCTATAGCAGCACCGATCATCACCGAGACGGCGCGATTCATACTCCTAATATTATAGCCCGCCGGAGCGGCAAAAAGGGGGGGACAACTGGAACCAGTTGTCGGTGTCACCCGGGTGGCCGCCAGTCCGGGCTACTGATTCAGCGGAAGAAGCTGTTCCAGCCGCTTGTTGATGCCATCGAGCAGCACGCCGCGCGCGGTGTTGCCAATCAGGCCGGCGGCGAATTGTTGCAAGGCGCCGCGATCGAGCTTCGGTTTGCTCAGCGTGCCCCCGATCGGAATTTGGACCGCGCGGCCTTCCAAGGCGCCCAGCGAGAGATCGCGCCCGAACAATGTCGCCTGCAGCGGGATTTCGGCCACGATGGCCAGGCTTTCATCGGTGCCCACCGACCCATGCGTGGTGACGGGCATCGTGCCGACTTGGAATTTCAAGCCCCGGTGATAGATCCGCCCATTGACGAGCCGGAACTGCACCTCGGATGAGTCGATACTGACGAGTGCCCCGCTTTGATCGTCCCGCTGCGCGAGGACGCCACGCCTGATAATGGAGCTGAGTTCGTTGACCAGCACCATGAACTCCTGCGCGACTGGCCCCGCCTTCACCTGGGCCCGCATCGCCATTCGACCGGATGCGTCGCCCGCGCCCGGATCGGAAATGGGCACGTGTCCGCCGTCGAGCGTGATCGAAAAGTGCCCGTCGGCAACCGTCGACTCGGCCAGAATGGGCGCGACAAACTTCAAGCCGCGGGCGCAAATCTCTGGCGACAGATGAACGTCGGTCAACAGCGGGCCACCTGAGAGCAGCAGCTCGGCTGGAGCGGGATTCAAACGAACCACCGGCGCGAACGTGAATCGGCCTTCGCTCACGTGCACGTCGAGCGGCTCGGCTTGAAAGCGGCTCTCGCTCAAATGGGCTTTCACGTCCCCAGGCCCGACATCAAGCCCTGCGACATTCATGGCGGTCCAGCCAAGGCCGGCATCAGCCGTCACCGAGTTCCACGAACGAGCATCGGCGATCGGGCCGGAGAGTTGTCCGTGGATGGCGAAGGGCCGCGTCTGCTTGCCTTCGATCCGCACGTCGCGGCCCAAATAGGATTGCCACAGTGGCGACAGCCGGCCCCAGTCGTAACTCAAGTTGCCTTTGAGATCGACCTGCCCACCCTGGTCGGCAAGCGCGATAAGCCCGGCCGCCGCACAAGCCAGCGCGCTAGCCGACAACTCGGCCTTGTCGAGTTGAAGCTTGCTGGTTGCTTGTTCATAGCGGGCTTGCGCCACGAGGGTCAGTTGTTGCTCGCGCCAAACCGAGGCGGCGTTCGACGCCTGTGCGGCCTGGGCCACCTGCAATTGCTCGATCGATGCTTCCACTTGGGCCGCCGTCGTGCCGGACTCTTCCTTCACCCGCGCGGTGCCGCGGATTCGCCCGGCAACCTGCAAGTCGGCCGCTGCACGCGGGTCGTGGCGCCAGCGATACCATTGGGCCAGGTCGCCGGCGAACTGGATGTCGCCGCCGTCGGCAATCCAGCCGTTGCTCGTGGCTTGCAAGCTGGCTTGCTCGATCGTCGCCAGCGAAGCGCCAGCCGTGCAACGAGCCTGCGCGATCTCCAAGCGGGTTCGCTCCCGATCCCACTTGGCGTTGGCGCTGACCGCGCACTCGGGCTCGCTTACGAACCAGCCTCGACCCCAGGCACGCAATTGGGCGATCTCGGCGTTGGCCTGCGTGACTTCGATTGCCTTGGCCGAGCAGAGCAAAGCCGCCTGCACCGCGCCGGTGCCAGCTAAATCGAGTCCCGGCATTCCGAGCCCGACGGCCAACCGCGGCGTCCAGGCTGCCAGTTGGCCGCGCCACGAGACTTGAATCGGCCAGGGCGTCGCGCCCGGGTCGTTGACGCCTTCGCTAAGCCGGGCCTGCAATTGCTCGTCGCCGGCGTCGACGGTCAACTCTCCGCGCTCCAGGCGCTTAAACGAGCTGTTTTGAATCTGGCCGCCCAGGCTGAGCTTTGCCGACAGATTGTCTTCGGCCCAGAAGTGACCCGAGTCCAGGCTGTAGCGAAAGGCGCGCGTCGCAAACGTGCCTTCGGCTTCAAAGCGGTCGGCGGCTGGCCGCTTGCACGCGAGTTGCAACTCTCCCTGGCCGGCGAGCTGCGCGCCCGCCAGGTCCGAGAATTGCCGCAGCTCGCTGGTGAGGCGCGCCAGGTCAAATCGTCCGCTGCACGAGAAATCGTCAAGCGTGCCCGCGCCATCGAGTTCCAGGAACGACGAGCTGCAACGTGCGCGGTCGACCGCGATACCGCCTTTGGTGTCATGGCAGGTGAAATCGAGCACGAAGGGATTTTTCCATTCGATCGTGCGTCCCTCGGCTTCGCCCACCAGGCGTTCAGTTTCCAGGTGGCCGGTCCAGCTAAATTGTCCGTCGCTGGTTGCGCTGGCAAGCTCGAGGTTGAGCTCGCCCGAAGTGATCTGCGTGCCTTCGCGAATTCGCAGCGTGTTGGGCAGTCGCCGCGCCACTTGCGCCAAGTCGAGCTTGCCCTCGACGCGGTAAGTCTCATGCAGCAAGGTCAGCAAAAGATCTTTGGCCGCCAGGTCGGCCATCTTGGCTTTACCTGAGATCGAAAGCTGGCCGAGCTCGCACTCGATGCCCAGCCTCTCGACGGTCAGGTCGTCGCCGGTTTGCACGATCTGGCAGGGCACGTCGACGCTCGACAACTCGATGCGATCATCGCCCAGCCTGGCCGCCATGAAGACGAGGTTCGTCAGTCGCGACTGGCCCGCGAGCGACGCATCGCCTGCCTTGGAGAACTCTCCCCAGGCGCCATCGAGCTTCGTAGAGAGCTCGCCAGAGACGCGCGCGCCGGCAGCCAGCCGCCGCAACGCAGGGTCGCACGTCCACAGCGGAACCGTGGTGGTCTCGCAGTGCACCTTGCCGTTGGCCAGGTTCGATGAGCCGCCGCTGTCGGGCTTGAACTGAGCGTCGATCGCGAACTGTCCCGATTCGTTACTATCGGTAACGGTGCCGGTGGTGCGGAGCATCGTCAGCTCGCCCGAAGTATCGACCGCGCAGCTCAGCGAGAGCTTCTCGATCTTGAACTGCCGCGCCGAGGGCTCGTCATCCACGACGATGGTGCCATCGCTGAGCTCGACCTGCACCGCGACATGAGAACCGCCTTTGCGCTTCAGCAGGCGAGCAAACACGCGCTCCAGGTTCGTATCGCCAGCCGCAGCCACGACGTGGACGCCGGGCTGATCAACATACACCGTGCCCAGGTCCGCGGAGTCGAACAGCAAGGAAAGCAAAATCTTGTCCGTGCGGAACGCAGGCAGCTCGAGCACCTTTTCGCCGGCGGCATCAAAGATCTCGAGCTTCTCGACGGCAACTGGCGAAAACCATCCCAGCGACACCGAGCCAACCGTTACGCTGCCGTCGAGCTCGAGCGTGGTCGTAACGGCCCAACTGGCGAGCGGCGTGCTGGCGATGATGGCCGGCGCGAAACCGACGGCGACGGCGAGCATGACCAGTGTGAACAGGCTGCCATAGCGGAACGCGCGCGACTTTTGCCGCGGCGGTTGTTCGCGCTTGCGACGCGGCTTGGTTCGAGTGGCATCAACGGTAGCCATAGTCCCCCACTTGCTCGGATGGCCGTATCGGCGCGGGCTTGCCATGCGACTTGCGGTCGCACTGCCGCGTCGATCCAGGAGATTTCGTTTGAAAGGGCTGCTCGCCTGTCTATACAATCGGCTGTGCAGCCCAAACGAAGCTACATTCGGTGCTGAACCTTAAATCCGGGCTCGCGATGGGGCAAGGCAGGCTTGCCGCGGGAGCTTGGGCAACCAGCTAGCAGCCGTATTGACTGCCGGGTTACCAGGCCGCGATGGGCCGGTCAACGGCCAGCGTCGCGTCGGAGACATTCGCCATGATCCAACTGCCCAGCTTCTTTCGAGTTCGCCAGCACTTCGACCCCATGCGGGTCGACGACGTCGAAGCCGAAGTCGGCCGTCAGCTTGGCACACTGGCGCTCGAGCGCGTGATCAAGCCGGGCGACAGCGTTGCTATTACGGTGGGTAGCCGCGGCATCGCCAATATCCAACTCGTCACGCGCGGGATCGTCAACCATGTCAAGAAGTTGGGGGGCAAGCCGTTTCTCGTGCCTGCGATGGGAAGCCATGGCGGCGGAACGGCCGAAGGCCAGCGAGAGGTTCTGGCTTCTTACGGCGTCACGGAAGAATTCTGCGGTTGCCCCATCCGCGCGAGCATGGAAACCGTGGTGGTCTGCCAAACGAGTGAAGGTTTTGACGTCCATTTCGATCGGCACGCCTTTGCAGCCGACCACGTGATCGTGGCCAATCGCATCAAGCCCCACACCGACTTTGTCGGCGAGATCGAGAGCGGGCTGATGAAGATGATGCTCATCGGCCTGGGCAAACACGAAGGCGCGAAGGTCTACCATCGCGCCATTCAGGATCACAGCTTCGGCCAGATTGTCCGCAGCGTGGGCGGCCACGTGCTCAAGACATGCCGCATCGCGGCCGGCGTTGGCATCGTCGAGAACGGCTACGACGAAACGGCGGTCATCGCGGCGGTCGCGCCGGCGGAATTCGAGGCGCGGGAAAAGGAGCTGTTGGTCCTGGCCAAGAAGCTTTTACCGCGATTACCCTTCGAGCGTGCCCACCTGCTGATGATCGACGAGATCGGCAAAAACATCAGCGGCACCGGCATGGATACAAACGTGGTAGGCCGCAAGTATCAATCGCATCGGGCCGCCAAAGACGAGTTCCCGAAGATCAAGCGAATTCTGATCCGGGGGCTCACGGAAGCGACGCACGGCAATGCCGCCGGCATCGGCCTGGCCGAATTCTGCACGCGGCGGGCGGTCGATGAAACCGACATCAACGCCACGCGCATCAACTGCCTGACGGCTGGGCATGTCGCGGCCGCCATGCTGCCCCTCGATTTTCCGACCGACCGAGCGATGATCGAAGCGGCGATTACGACGATCGGCATGATCGCGCCGGCCGATGCCAAAGTGCTGTGGATTCACAACACGCTCGAGCTGGCGGAACTGGAGTGCTCGGCCGCCTATCTGGATGAAGCGCACCAGCGCGACGATCTGGAGATCGCCAGCGAGCTACGGCCGCTCGCCTTCGACGCCGCAGGGAACCTGCCGCGGGAAGGCATGCGCGCGCGGGCTGCGGCTATAGCTTGAAGTTGAAGGTCCGCATCAAATAGCGCCACACCCGGCGGCCGATCGGCTGCCAGTCGGCCGAGATCTTGGCGGTGCCGCGCAAGCCTTCCACCAGGCTGCCATTGGGGTCGTCGAGCGGCGCGAGCGCCTGGAACGAGGTGTTGATGGGGCGCTCGACGCCGGTTTCGTCTTGTTTGCTCATCAGTTCGCCGCCCGACTTGCTCGAGATGTGCCGTGGCGTGACTTTGAGAGCCGGTCCGATCTCGGCGACCGTGCTGTAGAAGGTTTCAAAGGGCAGCACGTCGAGCTTGATGGCAATCGGTTGCCCTTCACGCAGGAACTCGATGTCATCTTGATCGACGGCCAGGTGGGCTTCCCACTTTTTGGGATCCCCAATCTGGCAATAAACGGCCGCCGGCGTGAGGAAGGCGCCCAGATTCTCTGGTTCCAAGGGATCGCCCCACCACTTGGGCAGCTCGCCGGTGCCGCGGTCGGGCGGCTTGGGAACTTCCGGCGCGGGCAGCACGATGCCGTCGGCCGGCGCGATGAACTGGAGTTGCGCCTGGTCGAACTTCTTTTCGGCCAACTGTTCCTTTAGGGCAACGATCTGCTTTTCGATTTCCGGTATTTGTTTGGCAGATACCTCATCGTTCAGCACGAATTGCTGAGACATGAGGACGAGCTTTGCGGATTCCTGCTGGGCGATCTTGCCTTCGATTTCCGCGACGTCCAGTGCCAGGTCGAGATTTTTGAGCCGGCCCAGCTTGTCGCCGGTTTTCACTTCATCGCCGGGTTTGACATTCACCTCTTCCAGGATTCCACCCACCAGCACGTGCACGCGGCTGGCATCGCGCGGCTTGAGCTCGAGGGTGCTGGTCACGTGATAGGGCAGAGGGCAAAACAAGATGAACACTGCCGCCGCGCCCAACAGAGCCAAGGTAATGTTGACATTCTTGCGTTTCACTTTGTCGAGCCTTCCAGGAACGTAAAAGAATTTGCCCAACTTCCACAATGGCACCACCACCAGGCTGCCGATCGAAATCGTCGCCAGCATCTGGCTGATGACCTTCAGGCCATACGGCTGAAACAAGCGGTACAGGAACCACAAGATGCCAAACAGGATCAGCCAGCGATAAACGGCTGCCGCCACCGTATACGCAGCGAAGAATAGTTGATGCCGCTGCGGCAGAAACGGATCGTCCGGCTCTTCCAGCCCCAAGCACCATGCGCCCAGCTTGCGATTCAAGATCGTGCTGGCCTTCTGCCGCAAGTTCGGGATTTCGGTCAGATCCGCCAGGATGTAGTAGCCGTCATAGCGCAGCAAGGGGTTCGCATTGAACATCACGGTGCTCACCGAGCACACGAACATCGTGCTCAACGCCAGTTGGTGCAGCATGCCGGGCTCGCTGAACCACCATAAGTACGTGCAGATCGAAGCGATCACGATCTCGATGTACATTCCGGCCGCGCCGATCCAGGCGCGATGCCATTTGTTGGGCAGCATCCACGAGTCAGACACGTTGCAGTACAAGCAGGGCGTCAGCACGAGGAACATGACGCCCATCTCGTGGCACTCGCCGCCAAAGTGTTTACACGTCAGGCCGTGACCAAATTCGTGAATGACCTTGGTGATGCCCAGCGTGACGGCCAGATAGATCCAGTTCTTGGCCTCGAAGAACTGATGAAACGTCGGCAGCTTGTCATGGAACTGGTTGAATTGGACCAGCACCAGCATCAAGGCCGAGAGCGCGAAGGTGATGCACAGGATTCGCACCGGCAGACTGTAGAACCACTTAATCTTGGGATACAGCCAATTGAGCAGCCGGTCGGGATCGATCCCCTTGAAGCGGATCGCCAGGATGTTAGCGGCGGCGCCCAGCAGTTCTTTACGGCGGCGTTCGCTACGGCGCTTGCGGAGTTGCTCGCCCTGGCCCGCCACGTGCGCGATCACCAACCCATTGCGGTGCAGCGTGCCGACGAAGTTCCCCAGCTCTTCGACCGTGATCTTTTGCGGCGGAAACGTCCGCTCGAACTCGTCCTTGATTTCGTCCAGGCTCGTCTGGCCATCCAACATCTTGAGGATGGCGAACTCTTCTTCTTGAAATCGAAAGTAGTGCAGCCCAATGGGCTCCTTCACGACCCAATACATTTGGCCCTGATAGCGCTGCTGCGTGGCGCTCAAATCCGGCCGCATGCGCATGGGAAGCGCCCGTGCGGAGCTGGAAACCAGACTGTCAGCCAATGTGACCATGGAAGCAAATCGAAGTGAGATGCCGGCCGAAGCCTGGCCCACGAAGCGCCGTTAGCGCTTCGTCTTAGTGGTTACCCTTGGCCTTAGCGATTTCCCTTGGCCTTAGCGGTTCGTCGTCGGCCGAGCGGCGGGCGCGGCGCGGGGTGCTGAAACCGGTTTTGCTTCCACCTGCGCCGGCTGGCCGGTATGCACCGTCATCGCGGCCGTCATGCCGGCGGGCACTGCCGGACGCCCCTGTTTGTCCATGGGGGTCTCGATTTCAGCCCACACGTTGAGCTTGCCATTCACGACAACAGGGCTCACGAAGACAACTTTGCCCGTGACTTTCTCCACGCGACCGCGGGGGAGATTGAACTCGACAGTGACCTTCCGCCCGTCGACGTCGGCCGCGGCCCACTCCTGCGCATCAAGCGAGCCGCGCACCCCCAAACGATCGACACGGACCATTTCAACGACCGGCTCTCCGACGGCGACCCATTCGCCGGGGTGTTTGTGCACGAAGGTGACGATGCCGTCAAAAGGCGCCGCCAGGACGCGTCGATTGACAACGACCTCGGCGGCACCGACTTCTGCTTTTTTGGCTTTCGCGGTTAGCTTATTGGTGACATTCGTTTCCCGCTCCTTTTCGATGCCCAGCTTCGCCTTTTCATAGTCGAGTTTCGCGCGCTGAATCTCGATGTCCGACACGGCCTTGCTCGCACCTTCATTGGCTTTTTCCAACTTTTTCCAGGCTGCCCAGGCGACGTCGGCAGTTGCCTTCTGAAAGCGAATCGCAATGTCGCTATTGGCCTCTTGTTCGGCGACGTCCGATTCAAGCTCTTTGACCAACAACTGTGCCTTGGCCTCCCGGTCGTCCACGCGCGCCAGTTCCGTCCCCTTGGTCACGCGCATCCCCTCTTTAACGGCCATGCTAACCAGCATACCGGGGTCAGAGCCCGGAATGTCTTGCCGGTCGAGCGGCATCACCTGAGCAATCGGGATGTTGGCATCAGCAGCGGGGGCGGCCGCTGCGTCCGCGCCCAGGGTTATGGCCAGTACCGCTCCCAAAAAGTTGGTAATCATTGATTTGCCTTTCTCTCTCAGCTCAGTTTTCGCGCCGCCTGCCCACGTGGTGCGCGGGCCGAATACCGCGGGCTCATCCCTGCAATTGTCGCACCGCGGCCATCTTAACGGCCGCATTTAGAACAGCCGGAACAGAACCTTGGATTGAACGAATGAAACCAGGTCGTGGAACCACGCATAGCCGAGCGAAGTTCGGCCACAATAAACCTTTGCCGTGACCGCGGCGGCGTCGCGCCGGTCGGGAACGTCATCTTTGTTGATCGCCACCCGCAGCAACACGGTGTTGCCTTCTTCGCCACGGATTTCAGCCGTGTGGTGAATCTCGGACACATTGCCCTCATGCGTCACGCCTGGATTCGTCTGCGTGATGTAGTGGACCGGCAACTTTTCGGTTTTCAGCTCGCGACAGGCCTCGTTGATAAAGCCCATGCGATCCTCAGGCATGAGCAGCTCGAGCTCCCAGTCGCCCTTGGGCTCGACGACCCGCATCAGCACGCTGCCGAGCTGCACGCTACGGCGGAACAGCGTTTTGTCCACGTCCCAGGTCGTGATCTGACCGTCGATGGGGCTCAGCACGGTCAACTGTTTCTTCTTCTCTTCGAGCAGCTTCAATTGTCGCTGGGCACTGGTTTGTTCCTCTTGCAATTTGGCGGCGTCGCTATTGAGTCTCGCCTTTTCCTTCTTATCCAGTGTCCGATCGTTGATCCGGGAGTTGATCGAGTCGAGCTGCTTCATCACTCCTTCCAGCTGACCGCGCGTCCCGGCGATCTTTACTTCCAGATCGGTGTTGTGCATCTTCGCGAGCACCTGGTCCTTCTTCACCCAGTCGCCATGCTTCACCAGCACGTCCACCACCTCGCCATCCATGTCGGCGAACACTTCGCGGCGAATCGTCGGCTGTAGCTTGCCCTTGGCCGACAGCTCAAAATCGGCGGGCCACAAAAACAAGAATGCCGTCACGCCAACGAGTGTCACCAGCGCGGCAAGCGTCCAGGGCAGTTGCCGAGCTTCGATCACCCACCGCGACTTGCCGATAGCACGCCACACGGGCATCAAGAACAGCTCGTTGTGTTCGATGGCGTTCGCCAGCGCGATCGAGCTGTGGTTGCTTACCACTTCGATTCGCTGCGGCAGTCCTTCTCGCGGGCGGCTGTCTTCGATTTGTTCGATAATCAGTGCGCCCAGCACGCGGGGATCGGCCAGCGGGTCGGTGGTGTCGTGCGGCTCCTTGAGCGGGACAACGGCCACGGCCTTCGAATGACACTCATCCACGTATTCCTGAACGGCCTCCTCGACCTGCGGGGCCATGGCCGAGGTGTCGCCCGTGTACCACACCGTTTCGCCGGTCGCGACGACGGCATTGGCCAGGCGGTTGAGCAGGGTGACCGTGTTCGATCGCTTATCGAACGTGTCTTGTCCGCTGATGGCTTCGATGACGCACTTGCGGCCATGATTGATGGCCACGCTCACGCGGTCGCACTCGATCAGGCGCCGGCCTTCGTTGGCAATCGTGTAGGCCGTCGCGCGGCGGTCCAACCCCAAGTGCACCAGGCGGGTGAAATTCTCCAGTTGAGCCCACAGGGCCTGGCGATCGGTGAAGTGCTGCAGCTTGCGCGACTTCAGATATTCGCTGGCCAACTCGCACATCTGCAGCAAGAACCGCAGATAGCCGCGCTGCACGGTCGGACTGCTGCCCGGCCGCTGAAAGATTTCCAGCACGCCGGCCGTTTCGTTGGCCGACTTGAGCGGGCCCATGACCAGCAGAAAATCGGTGGGGTTGGCTCCTTCTTCGGCCCCGCCCGCGCCCGAGTGGGGCGCCATGAGCATGCCTTCGCCGCTGCTGATGACTTTTCGCAACAGCCGCCCGTGGCGAACCTGGTCTTCTTCGCTTTCGGCTAAGCGCGTCTCGCGCAGGTTGATCTGATATTCGAGGGCGAGCTGGCCGGACTCGGTGATGGTCCACACGGCCCCGCCGACCGCGGCCAAGGCCACGACGATGCGGTTGAGCACGGCGTCGTAAAACTCTTGCGGGCCAATATCAGATTTGGCGATCTGGGCGATCTCGCGCACCAGATTGCGAATCTGTTGCTTTGTTTGTTCGACGAGTTCCGGGTCAACGGACTGTTCGGTGCTCATGCGAAGAACCAGGACGGGAAGCGAAAGGAGCCAATCGACGTGAGAGGCCGCAAATGCCTAATAACTGGTATCGGCCACCTCGGCCGCCGATCTCACCCTTTAAGCCTAGCTTGTGGTGCCAGTAAGTTCATGGCAGCCGTCACCCGCTCGGCGGCCCCAAACTGCTATAACGCATCGCCTTAAGGATTATAAGTTACTGTCGCGGCAAGAGTAGTTTCGGCGGCCAATCGAGACGGGTGCCGCGCCGCCACCGCCAGACCGGCGGTGAAATCTTGTCCGCTCGGGAGACCCCAAATCGGGGCGCTTGGCGGCTGTTCGGACCTGGTGCAAAGCGAGCCTGGACTTAGTTCGCGGTGCGCGAGTCCGCCTATTCCGCTGTTACCAGCTAGTTGAGCAGGTCGGACGATTTAGAGCAAGCAAATGCGGCCGATCCTTCGGGGGTGGCCCCCGGAGCGAACGGGAAGCTCACCCGGTCGGCCCCGCCGGAGGCCCGCTTGCCGTGCGGATGCCGCCTGGCCGCCAGTCGCCCACGATCCTCATGAACCCGCATGGTCGCGCCCCGCAACCGTGGGTAAACTGAGCCCCGCCATGAGCACCTCGAGCGCTCCCGCGGGGCGTCTTTTCTATGCGCATCCTGTTGATGCACCATTCTCCACTCGATGAGTCGCTGGCGGGCCGCCTGACAGCATCCTGGGCCGCGGCGCTCGTCAGAGCCGGACACGACCTGTGCGTTCTCATCGCCGACGAACACCCGTCGAATGAACGTGGCTCATTCCGGATCGAGCGCGTCGTTTGCAGCAATCGAGATCCAAAAGCCCAGGCGCCTTTTGAACTGCCGCGGTTTACGGCGGACGGGCGCGGCCATCAGACCTTCGCCACGCTGTCGGACGCTCAACTAGGGAAATATCGGCACGAGATTCGGATTCGCCTGGATGAGATCGTCGCGCACTTCGATCCCCAAGTCATGCACGTGCAGCACATCTGGATCATGGGCCAATTGGCGCTCGAGACCGGAGTCCCCTATATCCTGAACGGCTGGAACGCCGAGCTCGACGAGCCCGCTCGTCCGCGCATCAGCGAACTGGCCGATCAAGGTGCAGAGAACGCCAGCCGCATTCTCGTGCACGATTCCGAACTGCTGCATCGCGTGGCACATCGCTTTGAATCCTCTGCCGACCGCGTGCTGGTCATGCCCGCTGCCATGACCTTGGACGGCGATCCCCAGGCAGCCCAAGCGCTCGAGGGCATCTATCGCGAAGTGCTGGAAGAACGTTTTGGGCGGCAGCACTAAAGCGCGGTTTTCGCCGCGCGCGGACTCGCCGTGCTTTGCCCTGGGCGCGTGCTAGAATGCCCGATCATGCGAAACCGAAGGCGCCGCCCCGTTGACCGTGCCCAGCGTCTGCTCGGCCTACTCGGCTGGTCGTACGGTGATTTGAGCTACAGACGACGTGATGGGCATTGCGTTTGGCAGGTCGCTCGCTCCAACGGCGAACTAAGGCACAGCGCCGGCCGGCACGCCCGCTCGAACGGGGCTTGGGCGTCATGCTTCCCGAGCAGGGGCTCTTGATCCCGTCACGGTCGAGCGTTCTCCACCAGCGTCGCAATCTGCACGAATTCGACGGCGGGCCGTACGCCGTAGAGACCCGTTACGCGCTCTAGAAGCGCATCGGTGAAAAAATCTTTGGCTGCGTCCTCTGAGTCCCAAATGTAGAAGTTTGTGGCCTCGCGCTTTCCGGAATTGACCGTGAAAGCTTTGGAACGTAATCCGGGCATTCCCTCAAATCTTGCGCGTACAGTTTCGGCGATTTTCCGCACGGCTTGCTCATCGAAATTGTCTTCGTAGCGAAACGTTACAAATACACCGAGCATGCCGCACTCCTTTCGAGGTGGTATCAAGGATGCTCGAAAAGCCTTTGACGCCGAACGGACATTGTAGCAGGGGGGCCGGCCGTCCAGCGGCCGCGCCCCAGAGCGACCGCGACGATGAAGCCGAAACGCTTGACGGCGCAACTAGTACATCAACCTAGGCGGATAAAACGGACGCTATTTCCATCAGCGTCCTTTACATACATCTCTCGGTTGCCCCAAGTCTGATCCGTCGGTGCGAGATCGATTGGGACGTCCTTCGCGACAAGTTCCTCATGAATCGCATCAACGTCGTCCACGATCAGATTCACGACGCCACCTGCAACGCCATCACCGGAAAAAGACGACAAATGGATCTGTACTCCATCTCGCATCAAACCCATGTAGCAGGGATCCGTTCTCGAATCATCAATGCGGTAGGCGAATCGCTTTTGGAAACCGAGGCAAGTGCAATAGAACTCAGACGCTACAGCCGAGTTCGATACGTGGAGGACAGGGATTGCGAACTTGAGCACGTGACACCTCGTCGGGCTCACTTTATAGGGCGCCCTAGCTCGTGAACCTTCATGGCCACCGCGTGCGCTTGGGCGTGCGCCTTCTCGACCATCTGGAACAGCTCGTCATCCGGCGGGAACTGCTGCTCGATCATGCGAGCCTTCACGCGCGCCAGATAACGTGCGATGGGCTCTAATTGGACGAAGACTTGGTTGAGCTGCTCGGGCGTTAGGTCAGCAGAGTCCATGCCGACCAGTTTAGCGGATTGCCCCGCAGCGTCGTCGCTTGCATACTTTGACGAGTTTTGGTCATCCGCCGCGTTGGCCGTGCTGCTGGGTGTTTCTCGTTTTGCTAATGCGCCGGTTCCGTGGCCGAAAAGGGAACTCATATTTGGGGCTGAATAGTCCCCATCCGGCGAACGTCAGTTTGCTCGCAAGGGCACGTTCAAAGAGCAACCTCTTCCACGCCGGAGGCAAGTCGAATCGTCTTGTGATCAATGTCGTGGTGGGCCACGATCCGACGGAGCGTCCGGTGTCGAGCGCGAATCAGCATCGACTCCGTTACGCAGTAGTGACTCTCATAGCGGATCCCGCGAAGCATGGGTGAGTCGCTAATGCCCGTGGCGACGAATATAATGTGGTCGCCCCGGGCCATGTCAGCCGCTGACCAAACTTTGCTCAAGTCTGCCGGACCACACCCGTCCTCGTCGACCAGCCGTCGTCGTTCTTCGCCGTCTTTCGGATGCATCCTACAAAGAATCTCTCCACCCAGACACTTGATTGCCGATGCGGCGAGAACCGCTTCGGGGCTGCCTCCAATACCCAGGTACAAGTCGACTCCTGAGTTGGGAAGGCAGGGCGCAATCGCGGCGGCAACGTCCCCATCCGGGATCAGGCGAATTCCGCAGCCAGACTCTCGAAGCAATGCGATCGTTTTGTCGTGCCGAGGGCGGTCGAGAACGACTGCCACCAGGTCCGAAACGCGCTTGTCCAGCGACTGGGCGATGAGATGCAGATTCTCGGCAAGCGGCGCGTCGATGCTCAACTCCGCGCCTGCTTGCGCGACCTTCGGGCCGATGGCCAGCTTTTCCATGTAGTAGGATGGGATCACCGGGAACAGGTCGCTAGGGTCTTGCTCGATGTCGTCGCAAGTCGCGACCGCGAGCACCGAGATCGCGCCATTGAGGCCTTTCGAGAGAGGCGTCGTTCCATCAACGGGATCGAGTGCGATAGCCGCGGGAATCGCGTCGCGCTTCCAGCTCCCCAGCTTCTCCCCGGTGAAAATGCCCGGTGCGTTGTCCTTTCGACCCTCGCCGATGCGGACGCTTCCCTTGCAATCGATCAGCGTGAACATTCCGCGAATCGCATCCGACGCCGCGCCGTCTGCCGCATTCTTGTCCCCCTTGCCGAACCACTTCCAGGCCCTCAATGCGGCGTTCTCGGTACAACGAACCAAATCCAAATCGAACAATCGTTCCGGATCGTGGGGCCTGGTGGTCATGTCGAGCACGATCGCCGGAGAGGTGATAAGTTATGAAGCGATGTTGGTGCTGATTGTCGTGCGCGCTTGCAACGGGTGTCAAGATTCTCCAAGCGCATGCGGCGGCTGTCGAGGGAGCCGGGCTGACGGGCTCGCTCAAGATTCTGCGGGTAGTCATCCAGTAGCGCCGCGTTCTACTTCCGCTCCAAACCGCTACTAGCCCTGTGGGGAATGGATAAGCCTCACAGCCAATGGCCAAGCCGCTGGACTCGACCGCGCCCGGCTACTGCGAGTTGCGCCCTTCGCTATCCGCCCCATCGCGGGCGTTCCACAAATAAACGATCGCGCCGGCCGCGATCAACCCGATGCCGAT
>DATJEN010000012.1:0-8387 GCA_035496575.1 Pirellulales bacterium | reverse complement strand
GATACCGACATGCCCGCGACGGGCGCGCGTGCCTACTTCATCGAGCTTGATTATCCCAGCGGCATACCGGGCATCCCCTATCAGTTCACGACCGAAATCCACGTGAAGTCGACTTTGCCGCTCACGCCGTGGCCCTTCGAGTCGGGCATTCTGACCGATGACTCTCTGGCCAGCCCGCTCGCGAG
Organism: Pirellulales bacterium; assembly: GCA_035496575.1. Lineage (GTDB taxonomy): Bacteria > Planctomycetota > Planctomycetia > Pirellulales > PALSA-1355 > PALSA-1355. The sequence continues at coordinate 8,202 of DATJEN010000012.1, read as the reverse complement.
TGCGCTGGCGTCCGCGCCATCCGCTCCAGCGGATCTCAACCCAGTCGCGGTTGGGCTGGCAATTGAGTCTCTGGCTGCCGAGCAGCCGGCCGAGGAGCCGATCGCGTCCGCACCGGCTGCGGCAACGAATCAGCCGGCCGGCAGTGCCGCGAGTTCAACCTCGCCAGCACTGTGGAGCTGGGAGTCACCGGAGGTCGATGATCGCGCGGCCGATGAAACGGACGACAGCACGGCGTCCGAGCCGCAACTCGCGTTCAACTGACACCCTCTCAGCGATGCGCGCCGGCGAGGGAGGATCGGGTGCGGTACTCGCCGGCGCGCCCGTGCGAAGTGCCCTTCGCGCCGTGTCCACTCACGCTGCGTCCGCTCGCGAATGGACCTCAATCAACGTCTGGCGGCCGCGTTCCGCTTCCGTGTGCGTGCCGCCTTCTTGGCCGATTCGCTGCGCTGTGTTTTCGATCGCGCAGCTGACGCTCGACCCCCCTTCTCGCCACCCTTGCGGGCGGGCTCCTTGTTCATCTTCTTGCCACGGCCGGAGCCTCCTTCCTTCTTGCCGCCGCCCGTCATCTTGTTCACCGTGGCCCAGGCGCGGCGCTCGGCTTCCTGCTCGCCCAAGCCGCGATCCTCATATCCCTCTTCGATATGCTCGGCCTGACGCTTCTGTTTGTCCGTGTACTTCGATTTGTCTCCGCGTGGCATAGTCTCACCTGTATGGATTCATGGCGCATTCAGCCCGATTGGTTTCTAACCACACGGCGTGCAGGATGTGTGCCAATGCGCGCGTCTTTGAACCTATTCCGGCAGCGCTGATTCAATCGGCCCACAACCCAAGTGCATCAACTGGTCGCTCCAAGCAGCACGCACGAATGCGGCGCCATGAGCAGCCTCTGTCCGTCGAAATCGGCCGCGGCCGCTGGTTTCCCCAGAAACTGCCATTCACTAGCGGCCGAGTCGGCGAGCAACTTCCAGTTGCAATCCATCGGCAGCGTGATGCCCGCGGATTTCTCCGCCCCAAAATGAAAGACCGCCAGAATCGCCGTGCCATCCCGCTCTCGCCGCGCGATCATGGTCTGCTCGCCGGGCAGAACCTGCACGCTGGCCGCCGCGCGATCTGGCTGGCGCACGGCCGCCCACGACGCGCGCAAGCGGAGCAGCTCTCGATAAAACCGCCACAGCACCGCATGATGCCCCTCTCGCGCCAGCCCGCGCGCGAGTTTCGATCGGTCGAACGTCTCCCATCGCTGCGGATCGGGCCCCGCCTGTGGCCATTGGTGAAACCGCTGTTCGCGCCGCCGGCCCGATCGAACCGCGCGTCCCAGCTCGGCGTCCGAGTGGCTCGTGAAGTAGTAGAACGCGGCGGGCTCGTCATACTCCTCCCCCATGAACAGCATCGGGATGGAGGGCGCGAGGATCGTGATCGCCGCCGCAAGCTTCAGCCGCTCGAAATCGGTCAGTCGCCCTAGCCGCTCGCCGCGCGGCCGGTTCCCCACGGTGTCGTGGTTCTGGGCGAAGGTCACAAACCGATCGGCAGGAACTCCTTCGGCGTGGGCGCCCCACCGTTGCCGCCGGTATTGCGAATACCCGCCGGTGATCACAAACGCGGACTGATAGGCTTTCGCAACCGAGCCGATGTCGCCGAAATCGGAATACCAGGCGATCCGCTCGGGCGTGAGCATCGCGTGCACGGCCCGTTCGAAATCATCGACGTGCTGTGCATTGAGGCCGAACCCGCCCGCCTGCCGCGGCGCGGTGATCTGCGGATTGTTTGAATTGTTCTCGGCGATCGTGAAAACGTGTCGCCCGCTGCGCTCGCCGACCGCGCGCACCGCCTCGGCAATTTCGGCCAACACGTGTTCGCCCGAGCGATCCACGATGGCGTGCGTTGCATCCAGCCGCAAAGCATCGATGTGAAACTCGTCGATCCAGTAGGCCGCGTTCAAGACCACGAAATCTCGCACCGGCCGGCTGTCCGGCCCGTCGTAGTTGATCGCCTTGCCCCACGGCGTGTGATAGCGGTCGGTGAAATACGGTCCGAACTCGGGCAGATAATTTCCTTCCGGCCCGACGTGGTTGTAAACCACGTCCAGCACCACCGCGAGCCCGCGCGCGTGGCAGGCATCGACGAGCGTTTTGAGCCCGTCAGGCCCGCCATAACTGTTCTGCGGAGCATACAACCCCACGCCGTCGTAACCCCAATTGCGCTCGCCCGGAAACTGCGCGACCGGCATCAGCTCGAGGGCCGTGATGCCCAAGCGGACGAGCTCGTCCAAGTGCTCGGTCATCGCCGCGAAGGTGCCCGAGGGCGTAAACGTGCCCACGTGAGCTTCGTAGATGACATACGCTTCCCACGGCCGGCCGCGCCAACTGGCATCGGTCCAGGCAAAATCGTGCGAAACAACCGCCGAGGGCCCATGCACTCCCTCGGGCTGAAAACGCGACGCGGGATCGGGCCGCAGCGCGCCGTGGGGCATGCGGTAAAAGTATCGCGCCCCAGCCGGAATATCGGGCACGCGCACTTCGAAGTGCCCCGCACCGCGCGCGACCAGCGGCAGCTCGCGCTCGATCGGATCGAGCAAGTGCAGCCGCAGGCTCGGCGCCCACGGCGCCCACACACGAAACAAGGCTGAGCCATCACCCTCTAGCACGGCCCCATGCCAGCGAAGCGCGTCCCTGCTCACCGGCCGACTCCCTTACTCGCCTGGCGCGGCGGTGGTGCGCAGCAACTCGCCGAGCGCGGTCACGGGCAGATAAATCCAATCCGGTCGATGATTGAGCTCGTATTTGAGCTCGTACGCCGCCTTTTCGAGCAAGCACACTGACAGGATCGTGTCGAACTGTTCGTCAGTGGCCGGCAAGAACACGCCCCCGGCAGCCGCGCGGCGATACGCGGACACAAAAACCGCACTCATCCAAAAATACCAGCCCGCGGTGATTCGCTCGATGTTCCGCGCGTCGCGATGATCGGCCATTGATGCCGCCACCGTGCAGCCCACGTAATGGAACGATCGCAGCATGCCGGCCACGTCGCGCAGCGCAAGCTGCTTTTGCCGGCGCTCCTCGAGCGGGCGGGCCGGCTCGCCTTCGAAATCGATGATCACATAATCATCATCAGTCACCAGCACCTGCCCCAAGTGATAGTCGCCGTGGCAGCGCGTTTTGGCCACCTCGACTTCGGGCGGCTCAGTCGACGCGTTGCGCTCCTCGAAGTGTGGCGCGGCACTCAGCAGCGCCTCGGGCCGCTTGCGCACGTCCGGTTTAAAATCGTCGAGGTGTCGCCCAAGCAACTCGAACGCCTCGCGCAGCAGCGCCGCGGCCGACTCGCGACAGCGGCGGTGATCCGCCGGTGTGAATGACTCGGGTGTAAACGCGGGATCGTGCGTCGAACTGGAAAGCGCGATGTGCAACTCAGCCGTGCGCTCCGCCAGCCGCTCGACGCGGGGGATGAACTCCGCAAACGTTTCGCGCACTTCTTGGGGAAGCGGCGCGCGCGCGGCCGCCGGAATCTCGGCGCTCGAACGCACTTCAGCTTTTGCTGCGCCGGATTGACTGATCTGCCGCCGCACAAAATCCGTGACGGCCTGCAGGTAGTACGTCCACGCGTCACCCCGATTCGGCACATACTTCTGCAGCACCGCCAGGCTCCAGGAAGAATCGCCGCGCAGGCGATACTCCAAGAATCCCGCCAACGGCGCGATGTGCTTAAAACCGCGCGCGGTTAAATAGCCGGTAATCTCCAGGTCGGGATTGAGGCCGCGTTCTACGCGCCGAAAAACTTTGAGCACCAGCCGCCCGTCGAATGTTATCGACGAATTGCTCTGCTCCGCGCCCAGCAGCTTCGCGGCAAGCCGCTTCTCGCTTCCGCGGCATTGCTCGAACCGATCCGTGCGCGATCCCGCCAGTTGACCTGCCTGCCCCTCGATCACCCGCTCGGACGCGATGATCGCGAGCAACTTTTGGGCGAAATCATCCTGGCCCAGCGGATCGTACAACAGCAGCGATCCCGACGGTATTTGCACTTCAATCCACCGCGCGGATGGCTCCACGCCTGTCCCATCGGCTTCTGCCAGCGCGAGTGGCAATTGGTAGACATCGCTGGACCCGCTCTCGTATTGCACTTCGACCAAGAGCAGCCGAGCCTTTTCCGCCAGCGGAATGGCCTCGACGATCCGCAATCCGCGGCGCTTGCGCGATTTTGCGCCAAACCAGCGCTGAGAGCCGATGGCCTGGTCGAGCGCCGCGGCGAATTCGTTTCGCGCCGCCCCCAGAAGCTCGTCCCACGGTCTCTCGCTCCCCTCGAGCGTCACGCGCGGCAGTCTCGACTCCGATCCGTTGGCCAGCTCCGCCATCCGTGTGTTCCCATGTTTCCCGAGATGCCGGTCGAGTAAGCTCCTAGCCCGAGATCCGAAACACGTGCGCGGGCGAGCGTGCCGGATCGAGCTCGACGAAATTGCGAGCTCCTAGCCAGGTGAATTTTTTGTTTTGCAGCAAATCCTGCACCTCGAACGGCCGCTCGGCCGACAAGCCCAGCTCCGCCAGCCGCAATTCGAGAGTTCCACGCTCGACGCCGTGGAAGTTCAGGTTCACCACCACCAACACGCGATTCGCGCCATCTTCGCTGCGCTTGCTGTAGCACAAGAGCTGCTCGTTATCGGTCGGATGAAACACCAGGCCCGCGTCCCACTGCAAGGCCGGGTTCTCGCGCCGCGCGCGATTCACTTGCGCGATGACCGCGCCGATGTTCTCCGGCCGGCTGAAATCCCACTGTTTGAGCTCGTACTTCTCTGAGTTCAAATACTCTTCGCTGCCGGGCTCGCGCGGCACGTGCGCAAGGTTTTCAAATGCCGGACCATAGATCCCATAGTTGGCCCCCAGCGTCGCCGCCAGCACCAGTCGCGCAACAAACGCCGGACGCCCGCCCGTCTGCAAGTGCTCCGGCAGGATGTCCGGCGTGTTCGGCCACAGGTTAGGACGGAAAAACTCGCGTACGTCCGACAGCGCGAGCTCCGTGAAGTATTCGGTCAGCTCAGCTTTCGTGTTCCGCCACGTAAAGTACGTGTACGATTGCGTGAACCCCAGCTTCGCCAGCCGATACATGATCTTCGGCCGCGTGAAGGCCTCGGACAAAAAGATCGCGGCCGGATATTGGGCCTTCACCTCCCCAATCAGAAACTCCCAAAACGCAAACGGCTTCGTGTGCGGGTTGTCGACGCGGAAAATGCGGATGCCCTGCTTGCACCAGAAGAGCACCACGTCGGTCAGCTCGCGCCACAGCGACTGCCAGGCCGTGGTCTCGAAATCGAAGGGATAGATGTCCTGGTACTTCTTGGGCGGGTTCTCGGCATATTGAATCGTTCCATCCGGACGCCGCCGAAACCACTGCGGATGCTCGCTCACGTACGGATGATCGGGCGAGCACTGGAACGCGATGTCGAGCGCGATGTCGATTCCGCGTCCTGCCGCTTCGGCGACCAGGGCATGCAAATCCGCCAGCGTGCCGAGCTGCGGATGAATCGCGGTGTGACCACCCTCGGATGAGCCGATCGCCCACGGACTGCCGACGTCACCGGCGCTCGCGCTCGTCGCGTTGTTCTTTCCTTTGCGAAAATTCGTGCCGACCGGATGAATGGGCGGAAGATAAACTACGTCAAAGCCCATTTCCGAGAGCCGCGGCAGATATCGCGCGACATCTCGCAACGTGCCATGCTGGCCGTTCTCGCCGCACGAGCGCGGAAAAAGCTCGTACCACGTGCTAAACCGCGCCTTGGGTGGATCGACCACGATCGAAAGCGGCTCACGGCGCGTTTCATGCTCCCGATCCGGATAGCGCGCCGCGATCGCGGCAAGCTCGGCCAGACGGGCACGGTCGCTCGCGGCGGCGGCCGCACCGCTCGCCAGTTCTCGATGCCACTCGCGCAATCGCGCCGCCTCGGTTTGTTCGATGGCGCTTGCCCGCCTGGCGGCCCCTTCGACAAGCGGCGCGCCGATGCGCAAGTCGAGCGACACCTCCTGCCCGGCGTCAATCCGCTTCAGCAAGTCGCGATACCACGTATCAAACGGGTCGACCCATCCGGCAACCGCGAACTCATACCGGCCCAACTGCTCGAGCGCCATGGCGGTGCGCCAGGCGTCGTTGCCCAGTGCCTCCATGGCAGTCTCGCGCCAGGCCGCCTCGCCCGGCGCGCGCACAAGCAACACCGCGCGAACTTCATCGTGGCCGTCGGCGAATACGTTGACCGTGACCTCGACCGTCTGCCCGACGATCCGCTTCACTGCAAAGCGGCCGCAATCCAAGCAGGGACAAACCTGCGCGATCACCACGCGGCGGCGGCCTTCCTCCTTGTCGGGCAAAGACTTCGCTTCCATGGACAGCTCTCTCCGCGCGGGCGTTCAACAAAACTGCGCAACCGCGGCTGACAGGCTTCACTCCAGCAACAAAAAACCCGCGCGAGCCGCGGGCCACGTCCTGCAAGTTGGCCGGCGAACGGCGGGTAAACTTACCCAGTCGGGCAAACCCGGTCTAATCGTAGCACCCGATGCGGGTTTGTCCAAAGTGACTTTGCCAGCGGCACGGCGCCGGTCGCACGCCTCACTGCGCGGCTGATGCCCCATGCTCCACAGGTGCCGGGCCGCGCGTGTGGCATCCCACGGACCCCATGTAACCAAGCCCGACCGTAATCGTGGGGATGGCCAGGTACGCCAGCCCGATATCGGCCATGTACTCGTCGAAGGTCATTTGCATGGGGCCGCTGCTAAACATCAACGAGTCGAGCGCCCAGTTTGCCGCCGCCCAGATTACGCCAATCCGAATCCCATGCCGGATGAACCCGCGCGTCTCGCGCCGCATGTAGATGCATCCCAACAGGACGGTAGACGCGGTGAGCGTTACGCCCATCAGCGTGTCGAACAGTGGCGGGTTGGACGACTTAAGCGGAAAGATGCACACCGAAATGGCAAACGGCAAAAGCCACGCCAGAATCGCGAACGCAGCCTCGCGCGCAGCGTATTTCATGGCCACCTCGCTCGAGCGACCAACCTTGCGCTAAACTCCGCGCGTCGCCGTGCGGCACTCACCGGCTCCTAGTTGGCCGCCACGTCCTGTCGGACCTTGTAGTGCATATTCCATTGCACTTTTTCCAATGGCTTGCCGTCCACTTCGGCCACCGGGCCATGCAGCATGTTGAGCGGCGGACCTTGCTGCGGTGGCTCGAGCACCACGTCGCGGCCGTGCGCGAGCGTCAACCACGTCGCGCCCAACGTTCCGAAATAATAGTCGCGGTCCTGCGGAAATTTGTCGGCGCGCGAAGGATCGACCGATACCCAGCCCACGTCCTTCACCCAAAAGCGAGCCCAGCAGTGGCAGAACTTGGCGTCCCCCTCCGTTTTCTCCGGTGGCAGCGGCGGGCCGAACATGTGGTCAGCCGGAATCCCGCGCCAGCGGCACACGCCAATGAAGATCGAATTGTAGTCGCTGCAATCGCCGGTCTTGCTGTCGCAGGCCCACACGGCGTCGCCTTTGCCCGCTCCCGGCGCCAGATAGTTGTACACCATTGTGTCGACCAGATAGTCGTAGATCACGCGGCCGGCCCGCAACGGCTCGCCCGCTGGCAGCTTGATCGTTTGCGCGAGCTCGGTGATGCGCCCCTTGATCGGGATCTTTTTCGTTTCCTTGAGATAGGCAGTGAACTCGGCGGCGGGCACGTCGGCGCTGGTCGCAATGAGCTTCTTGGCAGCTTCGACCGTATGTTCGCGCACGTCCACATCGAAGCTCAGATCGACTCTGATCGGCGTAGCGCTGTCCCTGGCGTCGAAGCGGCGGTAGTAAAGCCGGTTGCCAAACGTCTTGTCTTGAGTCACGCGGCCCGCGGTGAGCTCTTTCTCATTGAGCCACTTGACGGACTGCCGCTCGTCCGTGGAGGGAATCGGAATCCACACGTCGACGGTCTTGGCTCCTTCCGGCAGCCCGCTCACTTCGCAGCGGTAATCCAAGTGTAATTGCCGCTGCTTCGGCTTCGGCGGGTCGTCCGCGGCGACGGCATTGCCCCCAATAAGCGCGATCGATGTTAGTCCACACGCGAGCAGCCGTTTCATGGTCTGACTCCGATTGTGTCGTAGAGCGCTTTGGATTGTCACCGTCTACGTACTCGATTCTGATGGCGTGAGTATATCTACTGCCAATTCTTGATCCAATGAATATTGCCAAAG
>DATJEN010000011.1:0-14442 GCA_035496575.1 Pirellulales bacterium | reverse complement strand
CCCGGTCGAGAATGGACAGGACGGTTTCGGCGGCCGTTTCCGCCAAGGAGCGCATGGTGGTTAGTTTTCCGCCAATGATCGACAGCAGCGGAATCGATGCTGCCTCGTTCCGCACCAGCGCATGCCGTCTCGTGATCGCGGCGGGCGAGCTCGCGTTTACGTAGGGCAGTGGCCGGACGGCACTGTAATGAAAAGCGACGTCGCCCATTTGCAGCCTGGCACTGGGCACGATCGAGTTGACGGCGTCCAACAGATACTCGATCTCGGATTGCGTGGCGGTTGCGTTTTCGGGCGAGGCGTCGAACGGCAAATCCGTGGTGCCAATAAGCACGGTTGTATCGAGCGGCGTAATGAAGATCGGCCGGCCGTCACGAGCTTCGGCGTAGATTCCTTGCCCGCCAAGCAATTCGAGGAGCCGCGGATCGTAGGTAAACAGGTGGCTGCCCTTGGTTCCACCCGTCAGACGTTGGGAAGGAACATGCAATTGCGCCAACGTTTCATCGACCCAGGCGCCGGTTGCGTTGACAATCACGTCGGGCCGTATGAGGTGTGCTGGCTCGCTCTCGCCTGACCGCGAGATTTCAACGCGCGCCTCGCGCATTCTTGCGACATGGTGCGGCAATACCTTGAAATCGGCCCCCGCTTGCGACGCGAGCTCGCCCGCATCGGTCAACATCGATAACGTGAGCCGCTCGGGAAAGGTGACTTGGGCGTCATAGTAGGCGCACAACCAACGATATCTTTGCTGGTTGACGTCTGGCGCCCCGGGCGACCCTAGATTGACAACCCGGTGTTTCGGCAAATGTGGGTCGTTCGCATAGGCGTCGTAGAACGTGAGGCCCGCGCGGACGATCCACGCGCCACGGCTGCGCTTGGGGGCGGGCCAATGTCGCAGATCGAAAAAGCGGCCGACCGCGGCGAGAGCTCCGCCCATTCGGTTTTCTCCCGGAATCCACAGGCGCAGGGGGTGGACGAATTGCGGCGCGAGTTGCAGCAGCCGCGTGCGCTCGGCCAGCGATTCTTTGACGAGCGCTAGCTCGCCATACTCCAGGTAGCGCAGGCCACCGTGAATCAGTCGGCTGGAACCTGACGTCGCGCCGCTGGCGATATCCTGCGAGTCGACGATCCAGCTTGAGACGCCATTCAGGGCCAGCTCGCGCGCGAGCGCGCAGCCGTTGATTCCGCCGCCTAGAATCAGAACCGAAGGAGAATCCGTACCCATGCATGCACCCGGCGTAGCACACGGACAGCCGGGACGAGTCCGGCGGGCCTATTCTTGCCGCTTCAGCGTGCGCTGCAAATACTGCACATGGGCACGAACGCCCTCCAAGCTGGGATTCAGCGCCAGGGCGCGATGAAAACACCGCAGCGCTGCCGGTCGGTCATTGCTCTTAAGATGGCAGTGCCCCATGCCGGTCGCCGCGGCGAAATGATACGGATTGTATTCGAGCGCTTGCTGGCAATCGTGAATGGACTGGGCAAACCGTCCCAAGTTAAACAACGCAATCGCGCGCTGGTTCCAGGTTTCAGCGACCGCTGGCGCCCGGGCGATCAACTGCGTGGCTCCATCGACGGCGGCTTGGAAGCGACGCGTGCTAACCAGCTCGATCACGTCATCCAATCGCGATTGTTCTTGACCGTTCCCAATCCGGCACCACAGCAGTCGGATGCCATTGTCGGCCAACATGCGCACTCCTCGGTCGTCATCCGTGAGCGCGCGACCGAGCACGGCGTTGGAGCTGAAATCGGCAATGCGTCCCACCGCCAACACCGCCGCCCGACGTGCCATGCGGTCCCCCGTCACGGTCAGCCGCTCGAGCGTGCCAATGGTATAGCGTTCGGCTACTTGGGCCGCGAATGCCTCCAAATCCTGGCTGACCAGATACTCGCGATAGACCGTGTGCAGGGCCGGTGGCTGGCGTTTCTTGCTCATTGGCGGGGCGTGGAAGGTCTTTTGGCGGGGAGCAGCTTGAGGTCTCAACTAGTCTAATTGGACGCAATGCTTCCGCCAAACCCGATCTCGGCCCATTCGGCCGTATTCCAGAGGATTGGCTTTTTGCTGAGAATAGACGAATGCTTCGCGTGCTTTTCAGACATCCACGGGTGCTGGTTTTAGCCACAGGGGTCCAGCGCGCCGGGCTTCGCGCGTCCTTGACGCTCTCCATTTTGCTCGGCTGCAACCTGGCGCATGCGGCGGACGTGAGCTGGGCCAGCGGCAAAAAGCTCGACGAACAACTTGCAGCGGCGGTGACCGTTTCGTGGACGAATTTGCCGCTCGGACGGGCGCTCGCCAGCCTGGCCGAAACGCAGCACGTGGCTACCCTGCTCGATCGCCGCATCGATCCTGACCGGGAAATCTCGCTTTCGCTCTCGCGCCGCCCGCTCGCGGACGCTTTTCAGCAGATCGCGTCCGATACGCACACCGGCTACTGCCAGTTTGGCCCCCTGGCGTACTTCGGGCCCGAGCCGAGCTCCCGTCGCTTGCGAACGCTGGCGGCCATGTCGCTCGACCAGGCCCGGGCACTAGGGGCCAGTGGCGCGCGCAAATTTCTGGTGCTGCGCTCCTGGCAGTGGGACGACTTGAGCGAGCCGCGCGAACTTGTCGCTCACCTGGCCGCGGAGGCCGACGTAAAACTCGCTGGAGCCGAGCGTGTTCCGCACGATTTATGGCGCGCCGCCGATTTGCCGCCGTTGAGCTGGCTCGATCGCATGACCCTGGTGCTGGCCGAATTCGATTTGACTTTCAGAATCCAACACGGTGGCACTGAAATTGAGATCATCAAGCTACCAGCCCAGGTCGCCGTAAAGAGGAGTTTCGCGGCTAAGGGGGATGCCGCTAAGCTAGCGCGCACCTGGTCGCGGTCGCTTCCCGATGCACGGATCACGGTCGAAAAAGGCCGCATCCAGGTGATTGGCCGGGTTGAAGATCAAGAATGGATCGAGACTCAGCTTCGCGGCAAGCCGCTTGATCGACCGGTGGTGACGGCTGGGCCGGAGGTTTACAAGCTGTCGGTCGAAAAGGCGGCGCTCGACAGCGTGCTCAATCAATTGGCAAACCGCCTGGAGTTGCAACTCGACTGGGATCGCCCGACGATCGATCGGGCGAGAATTTCCACGGAGCAGCTCATTACGGTGCAGGTTAGCGACGTATCGCTGGACGAGTTGCTCAAGGCGGTACTGGCCGGCACCGGGCTGAACTTCCGCCGCGCGGGTCAGAAGATCGCGATTTTTCCGGCCGGCGCGCCCTAGAGCGCGGAAATCGACCGAGCTTTAGGCCAGCAGCTTTTCGAGCTCTTCGCGCACCGACTGCTCGATCTTCCCCTTGAACATCATCGCCGCGAACGGCAGGCTTCCGTTCACCTTCACTTCGCCCGGTTCCACGGCCAGGTCGCCTTTGATGTGGAATCCGTAGGTCGAAAAAGCATAGTTCAGGCGATTCGCGTCCCAGCTCTCCTCAAGATTGCTGATCTTGTCGGAATGGCGTTCCTTCAACTTCTCGAAGAAGTTCTTTAGCCGGCTGGTCGCTTCCTCTGGTGTAAGCGCATGGGGCATCGTGATCGACAGGCTTGGCATTTGAGTTGTCCGAGTGGTGAGCCTCGTGGGGAAGACTGCGCTCGCGGTGCTGCTTCGAGATGCCCGCGCAGCCGCGAACTGGGTTTTATCCTACCGCCGGACAGCGTCGCTGAACACTCGTCGGCCCGCGAATCTGCCGCTCAGGCTGCCGGACCGTTTTCTGTGCCTATTCCAGCCGATCGTCAAACGTGAGGCGATCCTCAGGATGCCACAACGGCAAACCCAATCGTACGCGCTCCGCTAAAGCCAAAACCTTGTCTGGCGTGCCGGGCATCGCACCGCACGCGTCGAATTCTTTGAACTGGACATCGTCGGGCTCGAAGTTCCAGACGCCCAGGCGAATGGCTTCTAAGATCGTACTTGGCATGGGGCAGCTCCTTGCTCCAAGGCGAACGCGCGAGCGGTACTCGCTCGCGACGTCGCAGACCAATGCGGTTGTGGTGCACTCGCTCGCTCTTCAGAGTTCCCTGCGAACAAGTGGAGGAGGCATTGAGTATTCCAAGCTCCGCAGCAGTGTCAAGCATTTTCTGGATGCTCCCGCTGCGCTGAAGTGCAATTGCACGCAGGCTCACGCGCGTTCACTGCTTGCGCCGCGGACCACGCGGCCGCACTCATTCACGCGCTCGACGAGCGCTTGCAGCAATTTGCGATCGAGCGCCGATGTGCGATCGCGCAAGCAAATCGCGCCGCGAACTCCGATGTAGTCAGGCGCAAGCGCGCAAACCTGGTTGAGCTCGCTGCCGCGCAACCCACCTGCAACGACGCACAACAATTGCTTGGCGTGTGCGTCGCGAATGAATTGCGCGATATCGTCTTGCGGCCAATGCTTGAGCAGCGATCCACCGGACTTGTCAAAGGTGTCCAGCAAAATGGCGCCGCAGCCGGCCGCACGCGAGTTGGCGAGCACCGCTTGGGCCGGGGGAGCTTGGGCCCGCTCGGCATCGGCGTAAGCCACCGCGACGGGCGTCACGCCCGGTGGAAAGCGATCGATTTCGCGGCTCCACAGCTTGCGCCAATCCGGCTTGCGCGCCGCGCCAGCTAATCCAAGTTTCAAATATCGCAGCTCGCGCGCCAGCCGCACCGGCAATCGCAGAGGCGCGCTCAGCTCACCCAGCGCAGCGCTGAGTGGAGCGCGACCCGCAACGACGTCGACGACCTGTTCAATAGTCTGGACGTCGGCGGCGCCCAGCGCGCCTGCGCGCGGCTCCTTGATGTCGATCAGGTCGACACCTGCAGCCAGTGCCAAGGCCGCTTCCTTCTGATCGCGTACGCTGACGAGCAGCCTGGTCATGAAACCTGGTTTTCCGCCGATTTGTGAAGTTGCGTCACTTCAGCCAGCCGCAGATTCAGTCGATTCACGAGATCGATGCTCAAGGGCTCGCACCAGGTGCCGCGGATCGTGACATACCCTTCGCACCACATGCCGAGCTGCGGCTTTACCTCGCGATGCCGCCACTCCGCGGCCTTGTCGGAGATCCGAATGACGATCGTGGCGGCTTCCGTGTTCTCGTGCCGCTTGCCGGGCAGCATACTGGCCCCCTGCCCCAACCAAAAGCACTCAACCACTTCGATGGGCACGCGAAAGGGCGCGCCCCCTCGCAGCCAAATTAGAAGTTCACCACTTTGATAGGCTAAGCGTGGTTGACGCAATTGCGAGGCCAACGCGGCCACGGCTAACAAGGCAATCGCCAGGAGCACCCCGCCAATCGCGCGCAACCAGAGCGGCGGTGTGTTGCCGCCAATGCCGGTGACGAGGACCAGCCCCAGGATGGCAATCGCCACCGGCAAGATCATGCCGAACCAAACTGCTCGAGCGTTCGTGCGCAGCCAGATTTCCACGTTGCGTCAAGCGAAACCAATTCTCGTGTGCCGGCGCGCCGCCGAGCTATGAGCCAATTTAGCAAACCGCTCGTCATTGCGGCACCCGCGCGAACGAAAGAGTGGTGTCTGAATAGACAATTAAGACACGATCAAAGAAAGCCTCGGCGGAATCATGGGTTGATTTTTTCGTGCCGCAATGGTTCTCTGATGCGTCGCGGCTGTGTACCGGTGCTAGAGATCCGATGCGTTCTAATGCAGTTTCCCGCTTCGGTGACTATCCGCGGCTGATCGGCGCGATTGCGCTTGCCATCCTGCTCTATGGCTTGGCGACGCTGGCGGGCTGGACCATCCCGCCGACGATTGTGGCGGCTCATGCGGGACCCGCCTCGGTTGAATCGGCCCCGCCGGTGTGGGCCGTTTTCCCCTTTGTGTTGCTCCTGGGCGCGATTGCTATTTTGCCGCTTTGGCAGCATAGCTCGCATTGGTGGGAATCGAATCGCAACAAGCTTGTGGTGGCCATGGCCGCTGCCCTGTTGACGCTCGTCTATTTCGTCATGCTTCATCCAAGCGGAGGCTGGGAGTTTACCTTCCAAACCCTCGAGCACGTGGTCGCCAACGACTACATCCCCTTCATGGTTCTGTTGTTCAGCCTGTTTACGATTTGCGGTGGCATTCGCATTTCGGGCGACTTGCCTGCACACCCGCTGACGAACTCGATCTTCATTGCTGTCGGAGGCCTGTTGGCGAGTCTGATCGGCACCACGGGCGCGGCCATGCTGCTCGTCCGAGTGCTCATCGAAACGAATTCGCAGCGCCGCCATCAAGCCCACACGATCGTGTTTTTCATTATCGTGGCTTGCAACTGCGGGGGGCTTTTGCTGCCGATCGGCGACCCTCCCCTATTTCTCGGCTACTTGAAGGGAGTCGATTTTCTGTGGACGCTCAACCTGTGGAGAAGCTGGCTCTTCATCAACGGGGTCGTCCTCGGATGTTATTACCTGCTCGACCATTTCGTTTTTTACCGGCGTGAGAGGCCCGCCGACATCGTGCGCGACGAAACGGCCGTTCGGAGATTGACCTTTGAGGGAGTGTGGCCAAACGCGCTATGGTTGCTTGGCGTGGTACTTGCCGTCGCGCTGCTCGATCCCAGCAAGCCTATTCCAGGCACGTCATGGCGGCCTTGGCTTTATCTGCGCGAGGCGGTGCAATTGGCGCTCGTGGCATTGTCGCTTGTGTTTGGCCGCCAAGATGCACGCCGCGGAAACCGGTTTGGATTTGCGCCGATCCTGGAGGTGGCGGCGTTATTCATCGGGATTTTTGTCGCCATGCAGCCCGCGCTGCAGCTTTTAGATGCTCGCGGCGGCAGCTTGGGAGTCGACACGCCCGCCAGGTTCTTTTGGTTTTCCGGCTGGCTGTCGGCCGTGCTGGACAATGCGCCGACTTATTTGGTCTTTTTCGAAACCGCCCGCATCGTTTCGGCGGGCCAGGCGGATTTGGTGGGGGGCGTTGCCCACGATCTCCTTGTCGGCATCTCCTTGGGATCGGTCACCATGGGCGCGATGACCTACATCGGCAATGGGCCGAATTTCATGGTGAAGACGATCGCCGAACAATCGGGGATTCGCATGCCGAGCTTTTTCGGATACCTCGGTTACAGCGTCGCGGTGCTTCTGCCCGTGCTCGTTTTGCATAACTGGCTCTTCTTGCCGTGAGCTTGCTCGCTCTGGTGGGCCGCGGCGTGGCGGGTGGTCGCCCGGCTGCTACAATGGAGGGCTGACCGAGTCGCAATCTCATCCATTGCCCGAGTGCCGTCGCTGCGTGGATTACGAGCCGATCACGACTGACCGCCAACTGGATGTATTCTGTCGTGATTTGGCCGATGAGCCCACGATCGCATTCGACACGGAGTTTGTCTCCGAGCACAGCTACCGCCCCGAGCTGTGCCTGATTCAGGTCGCGGCCGGCGATCGCCTGGCCGTTATCGATCCCTTGGAAGTTCACAGCCTGGAGCCATTTTGGCGCGCGCTGGTCGCCCCAGGTCACGACACTCTTGTGCACGCTGGGCGTGAAGAATTGTTGTTCTGCCTGGCGGCTGTCGGCGCAGCGCCGTCTCGGCTGTTCGACGTGCAGATCGCCGCCGGGCTGGTCGGTTATGAGTATCCGGCCGGCTACGGCTCGCTGCTGTTCAAGCTACTTGGACAGCGGCTGCACAAAGGCGAAACCCGAACGGACTGGCGGCGACGACCGCTTTCGAGTGGTCAGATCGAGTACGCGCTCGATGACGTTCGACACTTGGCCGAAATGGCAGCCAAGCTACGTGGGCGGCTAGAGGAGTTAGGCCGCCTCTCGTGGCTCGAAACGGAAATGCAATCCTGGATGAGCGACGTCGAGGCGACCCGCCAAGGCGAGCGCTGGTGGAAGGTGGCGGGCACCTCGGGATTGTCGCGACGAGGTCTGGCCATCGTGCGCGAGCTATGGCGGTGGCGAGAAGCGGAAGCCGCTCGTCGCGACTGCCCAACGCGCCGCGTATTGCGAGACGACTTGATCGTCGAGCTCGCCAAGCGCAAGAGCGCCGACCCGAAGCAGATTCGGGCCCTGCGTGGGATGGAGCGAGGCGATTTGCAGCGCGTGCTGCCGCAGCTTGCGGCCGCTGTCGATCGTGCCCTGAGCCTGCCTGACAACGAATGCCCGACGCCGCCGGCGCGTGAAACACCGCTGCAGCTTTCGGTGCTCGGCCAGTTTCTGACGTCGGCGCTGGGCAGCATTTGCCGCGCGGCGGAGGTCGCGCCCAGCATTGTCGGAACCGCCAGCGACGTGCGCGAGCTCGTCGCCTATCGCTTGGGAATGCGCGAGGAGAACGGACGTGGAGAAATGCCGGCCCTGGCGCGGGGATGGCGGGCCGAAGTCGTCGGGCGGCTGATTGAAGATTTGCTGTCAGGCAAAGTTGCCGTCCGTGTGCGCGATCCCTTGGCCGAAGAGCCACTCGCTTTCGAAAAGCTCAATTAATTCCACGCCAGGACGCAAGCGGAGGCAGTTACTGAGCTGCCGGCGTATCTGATTTGCGATCAAACACGTCCTTGGCCCAATTGAATGTCTGAATGGCTCCGGCCGTGGAGGCGGCCGGGTTCGCATTCGGCGCAAACATCGGTTGGGCTGTCAGGTTCCCCTGCGGGCCCAGCGCCGGCGGAGCAACCGGGGGCGGAGCGACAACCGGGGGAGCTGGCGGAGGCGTGTAGGCTGCCTTGGGGGGCGTGGCCGGCTTGGCATCGGCCGCCGGCTTCGTGTCACCACTGGCCGGCTTCGCGTCCGTCGCGGGCTTGGCATCGCCGCCGGCCGGTTTCGCATCTGGAGTGGCGGGCGTGGTAGCCGAGGCTTTGACGGCTTTGTCGTTCGGCAAGGGCGTGATGGAACCCACGCTATCCAACTTGTTCGGCTCCGATTGATCCGCCACTTGCGGTGCAAACACCTTCTCGCTGGCCACCGAGCTATCCGGCCGCTGAGGCTTGGCCTTGCCTATCAAGGGCATCTGTAACCGTTCACCAGCGAACGATGTCCCATCATAGATAGTGCCGCGCTGGAAGGGTCCCGTGCCCAGCAACCACGTATCCTTCGCCCGGCTGGCGATCTTGCGATTGCCCGACTGCCACACCGGCCGCCCCGACATGCGGTCATAGGCGAACACGGCCAGCTTGCACACGCCCTGCTGGTTGGTGCGCTTCATGAGTGCAATTTCTGGGATGCTCGCTGAACCCACGGGCAACAGTCCGGCCGTGGGCAAGTTCGTGGCCGGCACGCCGAATAACAAATCCTGCCGGTTGGTGCCTAACGAGCCGGCCCGCACCTCGACCACGTAGGTGGCGTCTTCGGGCTTGTCTTTGATGATCAGGCCGCTGGCGAGCATGTGCTGGCGGAGCGTGCTGATCACATAGTTCTGGTCGAGGGCCGTGATGATGTATCGGGTGTCGAGGTACACATCCCTTTCGGCCAGCGCACTAAAGTCGATCTCGCTGATCGCTCGGTCGATCGCGTCGGAGATCAACAACTGCTCGGTGGCGGTGCGCGGAGAATCAGACCACTTGGTCGTGCCGCAGCCGACTGCGAACGCACATAGGGCGCTCAGGGTGAACAATCTTGCTGTAGTAAACGAAGGCCGGTGCATGGGGGCAGGCGTTGGACTTCGGAACGCGCGCAACGGCAACTCTAGGCGAGAGAACCGTGGCGGCCATGGGCTTAGGGGGCGGGATTATAGCCCAATCGCCTGGACGCACAAACCCTTACTTATGGGTTCGCTGCGGGAGGGCCTGGCGAGACCTAAATCGTCTAGCGATAGGCACTTACTAGGTGCCAACGCTGGCCGAGGGCGAGGATGTTACTCACTCGGGCTTGGGTCGCTCGAACCCGTTGCGGTTTCGGCTTCGTTGACGACCGCCGGGGCGGGCTCGCGTCGCGCCATGCGCGTCGTGCGCTTGCGAGTGGCGTCAAGCGACGCTCGGTCGTCGCCATAAAAGTGCGTCGATTCCTCGGCCGCCAGCTTGACCTGCGGCGACTGGCAGACCACTTCCGCGCGAAACACGTGATTGCCTGGCTTGTCGGCCCGCGCATGCACTCGAAATACGGCGCTCTCGCCCGCGCCCAGCGTCGCCAAAGGTCGAAAGTTGACCTGGCCGACCGAGATATCATTCGGGCCACCATCGACGGTGGTGGCCTCCAGGCCCTCTGAGAAGAAGACCGTCAAGTTGATCTCCTCGGCCGGCTTGGTGCCACGATTGCGGACATGCACCTCGTAGACGGTGTCATCGCCGATTGCGATGGGACCTTGCGGATCGCGAACTTCGAGCTTCAGGTCGGCCAGGGCCTCAACATGGGTATTCAGGGTGGCCGCCGCGCTTAAGTCACCCTCGCCTTGGGCGATAAATTGCGTGCGGTTTTCGCCTGGCGAAGTGAGCGCGCACTGCATGTCAAACAAGCGCTCGGCGCCGGGTTGCAACGTACCGACGGTCCAGGTGACTTTCCCCAAGCCAGAATCGAGCCGGCCATTGCCGGTCGAGGATATGTACTTTGCCTCCGGCGGCAGCATGGCTGCGACCTGTACGCTCTCGGCGACGGCGTTGCCTGCGTTCACGATTTTGAGCCGATACGTTCCGACCGTGCCGGCATACTTCACCTTCGGCGCTGCAACTTCGATCCGCAGATTGGCCCGTCGCACGAGGACTTGCTCGGCCGCGTCGGCACGCAATCCGCCCTCGGCAAAAGCTTGCGCCTTGATCGTGATTGCGCCCGCTTGGCGGGCCGTGAGCTCGATATCGATCGTTTTGGTCTCGCCGGGACGAAGGGTTCCCAGTCGGTGGTTAGCGGCAGTTTCGGTCGAGCGTCCGATCGGCATCAAGCCCACGGTCACGTTCTCGGTGTCTCCATTGCCAGGATTCGACACCGTGAGCTTGTAGATCTTCGATTGGCCGTACAGGACTTCGTCCGGGCCGGAGATGGTCATGGCGAGCTTGGGCTCTTGGACCTCGACGAGTGTCTGCGAGGCTTCCGGTGTGAAGGTCCACTGCATGGCCAGGTCCAAAGGAACACTTTTGCGTGGAACCAGTTTGAGGTTGAGCGTCTCGTCTCCGTCGGCATCGAGCCGTGGGATCTTCCACTCCAGCGGCTCGCGTCGCTCGCCGGGATTCGGCGCTTGCGTGGTGCCGGTGCTCGGCTCAGCGGCTGCCAGGTCCACGTAATGCGGGATGTTGATGCTCACCACCACATTGTTCGCGGTGGCTCCCGTATTCCGGATGCGCACCGCGAAATGGGCCTGCCGACCGATCATGACTTTGCGTGGGCCGCTGGCTACGACGCTCAGTACCGGGCTTTGGCCCGAAACGAGCACGTCCGTGGCGTCAGGGTCCGCCGATTGGACGTCGTCACTCGCAGCATCCGTGGTCTCGAGAGCCGGGCGATCGTCGGCGTCGTTGACCATCGGTTCCGATTCGTTAGCCGCAGAGGGTTCCTGTTCGTCGGCCGGGGCGGTTTCGTCCGAAGGCTGGGTCGAATTTGGCTGGTCGTCAGGTGAAGCCGATTCGCTTTCGCTTTCCTTAGCCGGTGGGGCCTCTTCGGACTTGGCTTCGCTCGAGTTTTCTTCACTGGCATCGACGATGATAGGCCGCCGCTGACCGGGACGCGTCACGGGCGCCAAGGGAGGGGCGCTTTCGACGGATTCCAACGGTGGCGCGCTCAACCCGCTGCCGGGCGTCGCGCGTCGGGCAGCCTGGGGCTGCAATCGCGTCGGAGGCGCGACGTCTGGCATCGCGATATTCGGTCGCTGCGCGGGCCGAGCTGCCGTGCGCTGCATGTCGGGACTCATTGCCGGCGTGGGCATGGCCGAGTCGACCATCGGCGATGCTTCGCCAGGTCCCGCGGGCCTGGTTTTTCGAACCGGACGGCGATTAGGTACCTGATCGGTCGGCTCAACTGCGTTTCGGTCTTCGCCAAGCAAGTCGCGACGAAATCGTTCGAGCCGCTCGCTGAGACTGCCGAACCGGCGAGGTCGGGATTCGACATCCTGAGCCCGTACCAATGCCCAGCACGAACCGGCCGCAATCAACGTGATAAGTACCGCGCTTCGGCGAACCATGATCGGCATCCTGGCTAAAGGATTCTTCCGCAATCGTCCCTTTAATCGGCTGATAAAGTTTGCGGGTTGAATAAACCTTGCGAATTATGGCGGCGTTTCCATCGAAGCGCGGGGGCTGGCGAAGGTGCGCAAGCTGCGGGCGCGGATGAAGCATGCAGTCGCGTGCCACCGTGGCCTGTCAGCTTCGATGGCCTCTGGGTACAATGAGGGGCTTCCAGTCCCTGCGGTCTGGACCTGCTGTCCAGATCCCCGATATCCGGTCTCGCTGAGCCATAACCGAATGCGACGGAACGACATACGTAATATTGCCATCATCGCCCACGTCGACCACGGCAAGACGACACTGGTCGATTGTTTGCTGCGCCAAAGTGGTGAATATCGCGAAAGCCAGCTCGTCGGTGAGCGGATACTCGACTCCAACGACCTCGAGCGCGAGCGCGGGATCACGATCCTGGCCAAGAACATCGCAGTCCCCTACCAGGGCGTGAAAATCAACATCATCGACACGCCTGGACACGCCGATTTCGGCGGTGAAGTGGAGCGGGTGCTCCGCATGGCCAACGGCGCGCTGGTGCTGGTTGACGCCGCTGAGGGCCCGATGCCGCAAACGCGCTTCGTGCTCAGCAAAGCGCTCGAGTGCGGGCTGCAGCCGTTGGTGGTGATCAATAAGATCGATCGCCCCGATGCGCGGCCCGAGGAAGTGCTCGACGAGGTGTTTGACTTGTTTTTGGAGCTTGGCGCGGACGACGCGCTGGCCGATTTTCCATACCTGTATTCCAGCGCCCGCGATGGCTATGCCACGCATGACCCGAGCCAGCCTGGCACGTCCATGCAGCCGTTGCTGGATTTGGTGCTCGAGAAAATTCCCGGACCGGAAATCGACGCCGAGTCTTCCTTGCGGATGCTGGTCAATACGCTGGATTGGTCCGATTACGTGGGGCGCATTGCGGTGGGCCGCATTTTTTCCGGGTCGATCGCCCGCGGCCAGCAAATCGCGCTGATGCAGGCGGACGGGCGTCAGTCAATCGGCAAGGTGGCATCGGTACACACGTTCGACAAGCTCGGCCGCAAGGAAGTCGCTTCGGCGGAGGCCGGTGAAATCGTGGCCGTGGTCGGTCTCGAGGAGGTGGAGATCGGCGACACTATCAGTGATGCCGAAAACCGCCGCGCGCTCGAGCGAGTCGCGGTGGACGAGCCCACACTGCAGATGATCTTTAGCATCAACAATTCGCCCCTGGCCGGCCGCGAGGGCAAGTATGTAACCAGCCGGCATCTACGCGACCGTCTGATGAAAGAGCTCGAGCGCAACGTGGCGCTCCGCGTAGAGCCCGTGACGGGCACCGATTCTTACTCGGTCTCGGGACGCGGCTTATTGCACTTGAGCGTGCTGATCGAGACGATGCGCCGCGAAGGGTACGAGCTGTCGGTTGGCAAGCCGCAGGTGATTCTGCGCGAGCGGAAGGGTCTCACCGAGGAACCCTTTGAATCCCTCATCGTCGAAGTGCCCCACGACCGCCTGGGCGTTGTGATGGAGCTGGTCGGTTCGCGGCGCGGCCAAATGGTCGAAATGAATAACCGCGGCGAGTACGCGCACGCCGCCTTCACCATACCCGCGCGCGGGCTGATTGGCTTGCGCACGCGGTTGCTGAACTCGACGCAGGGCACCGCCATCATGCACCACCGCTTCGAGTCCTATCGTCCCATGGAGAGCGATATCGCCGGCCGCCAAAATGGCGTGCTCGTCTCGATGGCCGCCGGTAAGGCGGTGGCTTTCGGGCTGGATGGCCTACAAGAGCGCGCGGAAATGTTCGTCTCGCCCGGCGACGTGGTGTACGAAGGAATGATCGTCGGCGAAAACAGCCGCTCGGGTGACATGGCGGTGAACCCCACAAAGGAAAAGAAGCTCACCAACATGCGCGCGACGGGCAGCGACCGCAACATCCTGCTCAAGCCCGCGCGGGTTCTGACGCTGGAAGCGGCGCTCGAGTACATCGAAGAAGACGAGCTGGTTGAAGTGACCCCCGGCAGCATTCGATTGCGGAAGATCCTGCTGAGCGAAGCGGATCGACGCAAAGCGGCCCGACGCAGAGCGTAGTTGCAGTAGCGCGAAGGCCTGTGGCGCGAAGGGCCTTACTTCGGCAGCTTGGGCGTCAGCACCAGCCGCACTCGGGTGCCCAGCGGCGGGATGCGCTCGGTATAGGCCGCATAAACCAGGTTTTCGTTAGCCTGGCTGCTCTCGACCGGCAGATCGAGCATGGCGCTGGCGAAGTTCGAGACACAGATAAAATCGCCAGATTCGGCCAGGTAACTTTTTTGTCCGGTCGTCTCGTCCACCCAGAACCCGCTGCCGGCGAACACCCAGGGATACTCGAGCGGTTTGCCGGCGCGGATGTTACGCACCCAATTTTGAGCTCGCTCGCGGTGCACGC
>DATJEN010000010.1:0-14880 GCA_035496575.1 Pirellulales bacterium | reverse complement strand
GAGCGCTTGGCGGCGCTGAAAGCGCCGTCGCCGTGACGGGCTGAAGCGGTTAGCGGGGCGACGCTCGCGGCGGCCTGGACCGCGGCCGTCACGACACGAGCAGGCTTCGCCGGCGATTTGACACCCCGCACGTCATTTGCCAGACTACGTGCCGCGCTGTGGCAAACTAATTTCCCTGATCGAACCAGACTGCTGTAAAATTTACCTGCACAGCCAAGTCTTCCTACCTGGATGGAGCCAGGCTTCATGGCCGCAACCGTATCGGACACCACGCGCCAGCTTCAGGCTGCCTTAGCGGACTTGGGCGAATACCTGTTTGGGCAGCGGGTCGCGTTCGTCGGCAAGTTGGCCGGAATGCCGAAGCGCGAAGCCCAGCAGCTCGTGCGGCGCTCGGGCGGAACGGTGGTCGAGTGGCCCGATGATTCGGCCAGCCTGCTCGTGATCGGCGAGCGCGAAGTGCCTCTCGGTGATGGCGTGGACGCTTTTTCGCTCGACCCGGCCGTGTGCAAGGCCGTCGACGAAGGCCGGCTGGAGGTCATCGGCGAAGCCCAGTTCTGGCAGCGTGCGGGACTGGTCGATCGCGATCAGCACGTCCACAGCCTGTACACACCCGGCATGCTGGCGAAGTTGCTGGGCGTGCCGGTTTCGACCCTCAGGCGCTGGCAGCGACGCGGTTGGATCGTGCCTGCGCGCGAGGTTCGCCGGTTGCCGTACTTCGATTTCCAAGAAGTGGCCACCGCGCGTCGTTTGACGGAACTGCTCGCGGCCGGCATGTCCCCGCAGGACATCGAAAAGAAGTTGGCCGCGCTAGCCAAGTATTGGCCGGGCGTGAAACGGCCGCTTGCACAGCTTTCGATCATTGTCGAAGGAAAGCACCTGCTCTTGCGCGAGGGTGATGGCCTTTTCGAGCCCGGCGGCCAACTGCGGTTCGACTTTGGCCCGCTTTCTCAAGCGAACAGCGCGCCCGCCGCCCTAGGCGCCACGCCTGCAGGCAACATCCTGGCGCTGCGGATGCCCGAACAAAACCGGCCCATCAGCCCCAACGAGATGCTTCACCTGGCCGGGCAGCTTGAGGATCAGGGCCGCTTGGAACCCGCCGCCGAGATGTATCGGGCCGCCATGGCCGCCGTGGGCCCAACCGCGGAATTGTGCTTTGTGGTGGCGGAGTTGCTCTATCAGTTGCACGACTTGCCCGCCGCGCGAGAACGCTACTACATGGCCATCGAGCTCGACGAAGATTATGTCGAAGCCCGAGCCAATCTCGGCTGCGTCCTGGCCGAGCTGGGCCAGACCGAGTTAGCCATCGCCGCCTTTCAGGGTGCGCTGACGTATCACGACGCGTACCCCGACGTTCATTACCATCTGGCGCGGATTCTGGACGAAGCCGGGAGGACGACCGAGGCCCAAGATCATTGGGAATCATTCCTGCGATTGGCCCCCACCAGCCCGTGGGCCGACGAAGCGCGCGAGCGGCTCGACCGGTAAGGGCCGGTTGTCGCGGTTAGTCTTTTTGGGCTCATGGTTTGGGGCGATTCGGACGCGCCCGCCTCTCCCCGCGCCCACCTTGCAAAAACGCGCCAACTCTCTATTCTCAAGTTTGCCACGGAGGGCGGACACCGGTTGTCGCAAGCGGCCCCACCTCGGCAACGCTCAACTGATCGCGTTGCAGTGATTTGGGATCGCTCGTCTGTTCCTTCCGAACGCGCCGAAACGCATGAGCGAGATCCTGTTCGAGTACCACAAGGTCAATCCAACCACCTGGGTTTACCTCTCCTCACTCCTGACGATCGGCTTGTACTTCAAGTTCAGCCGCCTGCTCAGCGTCCGCAATCTGGACCTGCTCGGCCTGATCATGCTCGCCCCCGGCTTGCTCGTCGTCGAGTTCGGGCTGGCCAAAGAAAACCCGAACATCGAGCAAGTCGGGTACATCTGGCTGTTCATCTTTAGCGGATTGTTTTTTGTCCGCCTGTTGCTCGACCCCATGATGGTGCGGCGACCGCTTTTGGAGCCGAACTTGTCGGTCGGCGGCATGACGTTTTTGGGGATATCACTGTTGATTTTTTTGATGGCCAACGTGGTCAACAGCAAAATGACCCCCAACGACCTGGCGGGGGCCAAAGGGGCGGAACAAGTTCGCGCGCGCCAGTCCTCGCAGCCGGACGACCGCAGCCTGGCAACGCATGGGCCTGGCTACCCGCTGTTGCATCTGCTGCCGAGCCTGTCGACCCAGATGCTATTGATTGAAGACACGGCCAGGCAGACTCCGCAGGAGAAAGATCTACGCCGCGACGTGGTCCATATTGCCACTGCCCGCACCATGGCCATCCTGTCTCACATGGCGGTCGTGATCGGCATGGTGCTGATCGGGTATCGCCACTTCGATAACATTCGCACCGGCATCGCCGCCGCGACGCTGTATCTGTTGCTGCCCTACACGGCTCAGCTCACCGGTCGCGTCGATCATGTGTTGCCCGCCGCGCTGCTGGTGTGGGCCGTTGAGACGTATCGCCGCCCCATGATCGCGGGCATGTTGATCGGCCTGGCGATCGGGGTGGTCTACTATCCCGTGTTCTTGCTTCCCTTGTGGCTCGGGTTTTATTGGCAGCGGGGGCTGTTGCGATTCTCCTTGGGGGTCGTGACGACGCTCGCGGCGCTCGTGGCCTCGCTGGCCTTCACCTCGGACAGCATGGCGAGCTTCTGGGCCCAGGTTCAGCAGATGTTCGGATGGACCAGTCTCGCGCCCAAGGACATGGAGGGCTTCTGGAGCTTCCACATCCTGGACGAGGTGTACCGCTATCCGGTGTTGGTCGCGCTGTCGGCTTTTTCGATCAGCCTGGCGCTATGGCCGGCGCAAAAGAATTTGGGCACGCTCATGAGCTGCTCGGCCGCGGTCATGATTGCCACGCAGTTCTGGCATCCTTACGGCGGCGGGCTCTACATGGCCTGGTACTTGCCGCTGGTGCTGCTCACCATTTTCCGCCCGAACCTGGAAGACCGCGTGGCGCTTACGGTGTTGGGGGAAGGATGGTTTCCGCGACGGCGACCGCATCTGGCGGTGGCCGATCAGGCCGCTTAGAGAGCAGGCAAGCTATTTTTGCGCTGCCGCGCCATCGTCCCGGCGCGCATCGAGCGACTGCGACTTCTTTTGCGCGACCAGCCAGTATTTCCAGGCTTTCACGTCGTAGTCGAAATTGGCTCCGGTCATGCCGATCAGCGCTTCGAGCACATTGTGATTTTCGAGCCGCTGTTTGACGACCTCGACGCCGCCGCCACCGAATGAAAAACCTCCGCCGCCTGAATTTGGGCCGGTCCCAAACGTGGACGACATTCCGCCGGGCTGCCCCTTGGGGATGTGGAACGTGTGCGTGGTCACCAGTGCATCGATCAATGGGCTCACGGAGCTGGGGTCTTTCAGTTGCGCTAGACACGCGGCGGCCCGATTGACCACCACGTTGTCCTTGCTCTTGAGCGCCTGCACATAGCGGGCGACGGCAGGCTTGTACTTCTGCGAGACCACCTGGTCGAGGCTCGCCAGGCGAACTTCTTCGTCGGCGTCGTTGAGCGACGTATTGACCAGCGCGTCCATGCCCAGGGGCGCATTGAGATGGCCCAGGGTTTCGACATACAGCAGCCGCACGTTGCGGCGTTGATCGGACTCGAGAAACTTGGCGAGTCCTCGCGCTGCAAAGGGATCGTTGATGGCGCGGATGTTGGCCTCGGCTTGCGCGGCTTTGTCCCCGCCCAGCCAATTGTTCCAGCGCTTGAGCTTTGCGTTCCAATCTTTTTGGGCAAGTGTTTCCTTGCGCTGATGTTCGAGCAGCTCCACTTCTTGCGGCAGCATCCAGCGGCCCGAATGCCGCACGTAACCGTTCTCCTTCATCAGCGATTCTTGGGTGGTCCAGCGGCCTTGAACGCGGCTGTAGCCCAGGGCATGTCGCGCCTCGGCGTGGTCCGGGTCAAGTTCGATCATGCGCTCGAGATGCGCCTTGCGCTGGCGGGGCAGCTTATTCTCGCGGCACCATTCGGCCAGCTTCCATTGATCGTCGACCGTGTCGGCGTAATCGCTGCGAATGCGGTCGTACTTCAGCTCGGCCGAATTCTGGCGCTTCACTTCGCTGACTTGAGCCGCCTCGAGCGTCACCCGGCCGCCGCTGGCGGTTTTAATCACGTAGCTGACCCGGGGCGATTCGTCGCGATTGATCAGCTCGCCGCGAACTTCTCCCCCATCGGCCAGCATAAACACGTCGGCGCGCGCGTGCACAGCCGTCGTCAGCACGAGGCAGGTGATCAGTTTGCAGCTAAGGCGACCCATCAGAAATGCGCGCAGGTAGTGAGTTTCAAGCCATCAAGGCCGCGCAAACAACCGCCGCGAGGCCAACTTTGAGTATACTTGTTCGGAGCCGGGCCAGTTGGAAAGCCTGTCAATTGTGCCGGATTTTACGCCTGTAAGGAGTTTCGGTGAGCCAGGTTGTCGACGAGCATCGGACCCAGTCTCCCGAACGCGTTCGCTGTGCGCTTGTTACGGTCAGCGATACGCGCACGCCTGAAACCGACTCGGGCGGACAATTGTTGTCCGACTTGCTTGTGGCCGCCGGATTCGAGGTGGCCGCTCGTGTCATTGTTCGCGACGAGCCCACGGCGATTCGGGCGGTGCTCGAAACGCATCGAGACGATCCGGCCGTGGATGCCGTCTTGCTCACGGGTGGCACTGGCATCAGCAGCCGCGATCAGACATTCGAGACGGTGACGGCTCTCATCTCAAAAGCGCTTCCCGGATATGGAGAGCTGTTCCGCATGCTGAGCTATCAGGAAATTGGCGCGGCGGCCCTGTTGAGCCGCGCGGTGGGCGGCCTGATGGGACGCACGGTGTTATTGACGATGCCGGGCTCGCCGGCGGCGGTGCGGCTGGCGGTCGAGCGCCTGATCGCGCCTGAGCTGCGGCATCTGGTGCGCGAAGCGCGCCGCTAGCAGGTGTTTTCGCCCACTCGCGGCGTTCGGCCAATGCCAACCAAACCGCGGTTGCAAATTGCCCTAGAGCGGCCCGCGCCGATCGGCTATCCTCTGCCGCCCAAAACCGTCAGATAGCCGCGCTCGCGGCAGTTCACCCGTTCGGGTTCTCGCGATTGCACGAAAGCTGGCACGTTGCCCATGGAGGGGCCGATGCGCAAATTTCTGTTGTTGCTGATCGTAGCCGGCGTCGTTTGTGGCGGCTGGCTTTTTTTGCAGAACTTCGAGGTTCGCGGCCTAAACCAGGTCAGTCTTGTTCCGCGCGACGAGAGCAGCCTGACGGGCGCGACCGAGTATGCGCCGATTGCGCCGCCGGTCGAGCGATCGGGCGCGACCATCCGCGTGGCCTCGTTCAATATCCAGGTGTTTGGCGAAAAGAAGCTCGCCAATCCGCGCGTTCGTTCGTTGTTGGCCGAGATTGTGCGCCGTTTCGACGTGGTCGCGATCCAAGAGGTGCGTTCGAAGCAAGAAATCTTGCCGCAGTTCGTCGATGCCATCAACGCGACCGGCCGGCACTATGACTATGTGATTGGGCCGCGGCTGGGACGCACGGTCAGTAAAGAGCAGTACGCCTTCGTCTTCGACACCGCGAGCATCGAAGTCGATCGCAACGCGCTCTATACCGTGGCCGATCCCGACGACCTTTTGCACCGAGAGCCGCTGGTGGGTTGGTTTCGCGTGCGCGGCCCTCCACCGGACCAGGCCTTTACGTTCTCGCTGGTCGACATCCACACCGATCCCGATGAAACCAAGCAAGAGCTGGACGCGCTGGCGGACGTGTTTCGCGCCGTGCGCGACGATGGCCGCGGCGAAGACGATGTCATTCTGCTGGGCGACCTGAACGTGGACGACCATCACTTGGGGCGGCTGGGCCAGTTGTCGCAAATCCACTGGGCCATCTCCGGCGTGGCCAGCAATACGCGCGGGAACAAGCTGTATGACAACATCATTTTTTCCGAATTGGCCACGACCGAGTACACTGGCCGCTGGGGCGTGTTCGACATGATCCGCGAATTCAACATGACCGTCGACGAAGCCCTGCAAGTGTCCGACCACATGCCGGTGTGGGCGGAGTTCAACGTGTACGAAGGGGGGCAGAGTGGCCGTCTGGCCGGGCGCCCCTTCAATCCGTCGAGGTGAGCTTGGCCGCCGAGTTGACCAGCCGATTTGCCGACGCCCTGGCCTTTGCGTTCGAAATTCATTCGGGCCAGACGCGCAAAGGGTCCGACACGCCCTACGTCGCGCACCTGATGAGCGTGGCGGCCTTGGCTCTAGAGCACGGCGCGAGCGAAGACGAAGCGATCGCGGCGTTGCTGCATGATGCCATCGAAGATCAAGGCGGCATGCTGACGCGAGAAGAGATCGCGCGCCGCTTCGGCCCACTCGTGGCCCACATTGTCGAAGGCTGCACCGATGCGGATACCATTCCCAAGCCGCCCTGGCGGGCGCGCAAGGAGAGATTCTTGTCGGGCCTGGCGGCGGCATCACCCTCGGTAAAGCTGGTGTGCGCCGCGGATAAGCTGCACAATGCGCGCTCGCTGGTCGAAGATTACCGGTCCATTGGCGACGAACTGTGGCACCGCTTCAGCGGCGGAAAGGAGGGCACGCTTTGGTATTACCGCGCCGTTGCCGATGCGCTTGCGGAGAACAAAACCAATCCCTTGGTGCCCAAGCTGCGGCTGGCGGTTGCGGAACTGGAACAACTGGTCGCCAGCGCGGAAATAAAAATGGCCTAAAGCGGCGCTTGAAACCAGGCCACTCGTTGTGATACCCTGCGAGCGAACTTGACGGGGTATCCGCAGAGCCTGAAATAGAACTCAGGTATCAACAAGAGCCCATCACCGGTTTCGGCCGGTGGTGGGCTCTTTTTTTTTCGCGATCGGCCTGACGCATGAACGTGCCGCAACTCAACTTCGCGCCTTATCGAGACGTGCGCCGCTCGATCCTCGATAGCGATCTGCTGCTGTTTCGCAGGCGTGGGCTGATTTCGATCGCCGGCCGCGGCGAGCATTCGCACGCCGCCAAGGCGGCCTGGTGGCACAACGATCTTTCGGTGAAGCTGTGCTATGCGGGCGACGCGAAGCCCGGCGAGAGGGTGTATGGCCATGCGTTTCCAGCCGCTGCGCCGAATGCGACGCTCGACGACCCAAAGATGTAGGCGCGATTAGCCTCCATAAGCCTGACTACCAACCGCTCCGCAACCGCGGCTAGGTTTTTCCCTGCCACGGATTCTGCCAGTCGCCCCATCGCTCCAGATAGGTGCGATAGATCGGTTGCTGTTCGGCCTTCTTGATGAGCCACGACTTGGTTTCCGCTACCAGCCCGTGCTCCTCGTCAAGTGTCAGCTTGCCGAACATCACGCGCGTTCGCAGGAAGACGAAGTACGTGTCGAGGCAATCGCAGCGACAATAGTCGTTGATCTCGGCCAACTGGCCACGGTAGAAGAGGTCCTGAACCATGTGGCCTTGCACGTCCATCTTGCCGGGTTTGCCGAGCAAGTTGGCCGCCAGGTTCAGCCCGCCCGTGAAGCGCGTGGATCCGAAGTTCGTGAGGATCTCCTGCAGATCGATGTGGCTTTCCAAGTTGTATCGATTGCGGTACTGCTCGAAACTTTTCGCCGCCACATTGAACCAACTGGGTACCGCGATGCCGTAACGGAAGGCGGCCAGCTCGAGCAGCGGCAAATCGAACGTGCGGCCGTTGAAGCTCACCAGGGTAGGGCGGCGGTATCGTTCCCAGCCGCGCCAGAAATTTTCGGTCAACATGTGCGGACGAAATTGCGGCTCGTCCAGCACCGAGATGTCGAGCAGCCGGCAATCCGCCGCGATCTTGCCGACCGCCACCGAGACCGGCACCTGGAACGTGTAGGGAATGAAATCGCTATCGTAGAGGTCGCGCAGTTCCTGGCGATAGCGCTCGATGGCTGCCGTCGCGTCGAGTCCTTCGCCCGGGTAGCGAATCTTGGAGATCAACTGTCCATCGGCCACGCTCTCGATGTCGAAAGCCAGGTAGCGTACGGTCGTGTCGGCCATGAATGCTCGCGGTTCGGTTTGCAATGTCCAGCTTGTTGCGCTAGCCTACCAAACTTGATCTCACCCCGTGAAGACGGCGCGAGGCACTGGCAGGTCCAATTCGGAAAGTGAAGCTTAAGCGATGATTAACCAAGAGCGATTGCTGGCCCGCTTTTTGTCGTATGTGCAAGTCGACACCACCGCGCGCGATGAGCAGAGTGTCTATCCCAGCTCGCCCGGCCAACTGGAGCTTGGGCGCATCCTGCGCGACGAGCTGCTTGCCTTGGGAATTCGCGATGCGCTGCAGACCGAGCACGGCATCGTGCTGGGCACCATCGCCGGCAACGTCGAGGGCACTCCGCCCACGATCGCATTCAATGCTCACGTCGATACATCGCCCGAGACCATGGGCGCAAATGTGCGGCCGCAGGTCATTCGCGGCTATCAGGGCGGAGACATTCCGTTACCGCGTGGTGGCCTGGTGATTCGCGTCAGCAACAACCCGGAGCTGGCGCAGCTCACCGGCCACACCATCATCACCACCGATGGCACGACGCTGTTGGGCGCCGACGACAAGGCCGGCGTGGCGGTCATCATGGAATTGGCCGCGACGCTCCAAGAACATTCGGAAATCTCGCACGGCCCTATCCGCATTTGCTTTACCTGCGACGAAGAGATTGGGCATGGAGTCGACCACGTCGATCTTGGCCAGTTAGGCGCACACGTTTGCTATACGCTTGACGGCTCGGGTGTGGACGAAATCGACGTGGAAACATTCTCGGCCGATTTGGCCGAAGTCGTGTTCCGCGGCGTCAACATTCATCCCTCGATTGCCAAAGGCCGCATGATCAACGCCCTGCGCGCGGCCGGCACGTTTCTCGACCGCTTGCCGCGCGAAAGGCTTTCGCCCGAAACGACCAGCGGGCGCGAGGGTTTCTTGCATCCCTACCAGCTCGAGGGCGGGGTAGCCGAAGCGCGGCTGCGAATCATCCTGCGTGACTTCGAGACGGCGAAGCTGGCCGAGTTGGCCGACCTGCTGCGCAGCACGGCCGCCGACGTCGAGCGCGCTTATCCTGGCGCCAAGGTCGATCTCAAGATCACCCCGCAATACCGGAACATGGCCGCCGGGCTGGCGCGCGAACCGCGCGCTACGGCGCTCGCGCAACAGGCGCTCGAGCGACTCGGCCGCACGCCGCGCTTGACCATCATCCGCGGCGGCACCGATGGCTCGCAGTTCACTGAGCGCGGACTGCCGACGCCGAATCTCTCGACGGGCGAGCACAATCCACACTCGCCGCTGGAGTGGACGTGTTTGGAAGAGATGGCGGCCGCCGTCGAGATGCTCGTCGAGCTCGTGCAGCTGTGGTCGCGCCAGCGCTAGCACCGCTAGCGGTTTCATGCGCGGCCGCCGCTGGCTGCCAACATGTCCTATCCGCACCAGGTTCGCTGTTTCGGCCTTCGTGAATAAACTTCGCCCTTCGCGCGTGCCGACATAATCCGAATAGCGACTCCCATTCTGACAAGCTGAATCGTCGACTCAGCACACGCGCGTCGCTGCGTGCAGCCGAGCTCGTGAGGTCCGTCGTGCCACGCCTAGCCATTGTCATTTCGGCATGGGGCAAAAGTGAGTCCCTCGAGCACACGTTGCTCTCGGTGCTGGAAAACCGTCCTCACGACTGCGAGATTCTGGTCTCCCTCAGCCACCCCTACGCAGATCCCTACCAACTGCAGGGAGAAGTTCGCTTCTTGCCGCAACTGCCGCGGGTCAGCGCCGTCGAGCGCCTGAACAGCGCCATCGCGGCCTGTCGCGCGCCGTTCGTGCACGTATTGGCCAGCGGTTGCGCCGTTGACGAAGGCTGGGCCGATGCGGCCCTGGCTCGCTTTGGCGATCGTCGCCTGGGGTCCGTGTCGCCCTTGGCGCTGTGCCAAGACGGCGGCCGGGTTTTCGCCGCGGGCATCCAGTACCGGACCAGCGGAGCCCGCGCGCTCGTCGCGCATGGTGAACCGCAGTTGTCTGATAATGTGGAGGCCACGCTCGTGGGGCCGCCGATCTTCGCAGGCTTTTATCGGAAGGCCGCGCTGGATTTCCTGGGTGGCTTCAGCCGGCAATTGGGTTTGCCGCAGGCGGATGCGGACATGGGGCTGATGCTGAAGCAGGCCGGCTTTACGACCGCGCTTGAGCGCAAGTCGCGCGTATGGTGTTCGACGGAAGTCGACCCACGAGAATCCACGTGGCGCAGCTCACTTCACGCCGAGCGGCTGTTCTGGAGAAACGTGTCGCTGGGTGGCCGCAGCGCGGTTCTATACCACGCCGGGTCGGTGGCCGCGGAGGGAATTCGCGGACTCGTCAGCGGGCGCGTGCTCGCTCACCTTGCCGGCCGAGCGGTTGGCTTTTTGGGATCGTACGCCCGGCACCGAGCCGCGCTTGCCGAGCTTAGCAGCCGAGCGATTTGCGCCGAGCCTTCAAACGAGAGCGTGCGCGTCGATGCCGCGCACCGCCTGCTTGGGCAAAGCGGTCGCCCCTCCATGCGGTCGGCTTCGCAAAGCTAGCGCTGCAATTCGCGCGTTCTACTCGGCCAGGCCGTTCTCGGCGTGCTCTTCGTCCGCCATTCGCTGCTTGCTCGGAAAGAACAGCTCGCGCGTGGCCCGGAACAATCGCAACTCTTCGCTGGTTGTCGATTGGCCTTCGAACTTGGCTTCCAGCGCCTCAAGCAACTGCTTACCTTCCGGCCAGCGAACGTCCATGATGCGGCTGCAATCCTCGAGCAGTTGATAGACGCGTGCTCGGGTCACGCCCATCTCTTTGGCTTGCTGCCGGACGCTTTTGGGAGCTGCATCGATGCCCAGCCGCCCTCGGCTGAGCTCATAGATCGTCTCGCCCGCGTCGACGTGAATCTGTTCGAGCAGCGGGATCGCCAGATGCTCGCGGATCTCATTCACGCTTGGGGCATTGGGTTGCTCGACGGCTTCGGCGATCCAGCTCTCGATCGGCTGGATGAACTTCGGCACGATGCGTAGCGCCAAGTGCTGTTCATCGCCGCAGCGAGATACCATCTCGTGCACGATGTAAAAGACCTCCAGCACGACCCGCACGCGTTTTTCGCCGTGGGTTTTGAGCTGGCGGATCTCAGCAACGCTTTGCTTGACGTATTGTCCCAGCGGCACGTGCCAGATGACGGTTGGCAGCGCTTGCAGAGTGGGAGCAAGCCGGCCAAGTTTTTCGCGGCTCAAGCCTCGATCGATCACCGTCGCCTGCCACTGTTCCCACAGAGCCTCGGAAACGATCGCGGGATCGAAGGCCCCGTTTGCCGGCGCGGCCTGCTCTGCGGCGCTGGCCTTCTTGCTTTCGTTTAATTCGCTCAGGCCGAAGGGCACGGCCGGTGGATGATCCTTGGTCGCCCGCGATAGGAGTTTCACGAGAGAGCTGATCTTCTTTTGGCCGATGCCGGGCGTGGCCGACAGCTCTTCGAAGGGGGTCGCCAGCAAGTCCTTGATGGTGCGGCCGAGAAATGCCAGCGGCAAGCGCCGATCGTTGGGCAGGGCCCAATAGGCCAATGGCTTCTCCAGCCGATCCGCGAACTTGTCGTCCAACAATTGTTTGCGCAGCGATTGAAAGCTGCTCACGATTTTGTAGTCGTCCACCGACGTAACCTTATTCGTCTTCATTGGGTTTTTCCCTCCCGCTTCACGACGGGTCTTCGTGCACCTGCGATAGCTCCTTGCTGATCCCAGGCCTCTTACTTGTCCGGCTTCTCGATATTCGAACGCCGTGGGCGCAAGTTGAGCGCAAATCCGCGACGCACTAGCGGGCGCGGTCAAGCGAAAAACCCGTACGACCCAGCGGGCACGGGGCCCGGCGGGCATCACGGCAGAACTAACGAATCGAAATCACTAGGCGGGGGCGCTTACCAATCGCGGCGGGAAGTCCGTTGCAGTGCTGGAAGTCAATCCTGAGTTCGACCACGCCTCGTCAACTCTTGTGTACGAGGATCCGCGGCTGTTTGTTCAACCCAAGCCAAACAAGAACCAGACCCCGGGGGGGCCCAATTCCCGACCAACACCTCCGGCGCCAAACTCGCCTCTCGTTGCTAAACAAAGCGCCTATGCTTTCGCGGCGAGTTGGCCATCAAATCGCGTTCCATTCTTTAGAGCGGGGGGTGTGCAGTCAAGCTCAGCTCGCAGCCAATAGACGGGTGGAGCAAGATACTAACAGCCACAAACCATTAAAATAAAATGACTTATGCACGTGGCTTAATTTCTCGTAAAAACGAGAAAAACCGCGCGACAAAATTCGGGTGGGAGTATCTCGGGGGATCCCTACCGAGCCAGGCTGGCTAGAAATCGACCTCGTCCAGATCGGACGCCAGAAAAGTGCCTGGAAAAATGGCACGGGCTGCCGCGGCATGAATGGGGTCGGCTTCCTCCTCCTTCGAGGGGTCCACATGCACGAGCACGAGCTTGTTCACGCCCGCGTTCTTGGCCAGGCGAGCAACTTCGCTCGTCGTGCTGTGGCCCGTCAGTTTGGCCAGCTCCAGGGCGTGGTCAGGGAAGTAGCACTCGTGAACGAGCAGATCGACGTCGCGAATCGCGTCCAGGTAGGGCGCGTCCGCCGCGGCCGTGGTGTCCGTCACATACGCCATCGAATGTCCCGGCCATTCGAGCCGAAAGCCCACCGCGCCCCCGGGATGCGCCACGCGAAAATGGGTCAAGCGTCCGCCCTTGGGCAACGGCGCCGCGCGCGCAAGCGGCGCGAATTCACAGAGCGGCGCCACCGGAAACAGATCCTGGGCAAATAAATGCGCGCGAATCGCGTCGATCTTTTCCGGCTCGGCGTGCGCGGTAACCCGCTTCATCGTTCGATCCGCCAGCACGTCGATCAGATAGGTGAGCCCGATCACATGGTCGAGATGCGCGTGCGTGAGGAAGATGTCCAATTCGTCGCCGCGCAAGAACCGCTTGGCTCGATACATGGCGGTGCCCGCATCGAGAATCACCCCGACTTCAGGCAGCATCAGGCAAGCGGTTTGCCGGGTATCGCTAGGGTGGTAACCACCGGTTCCCAAGAACACGAGTTTCATAGGAGCAAAGCCGGTTGCGTGAAGCGGGTCACATCAGGCTGCAGCCCAATGTAACATGCGGCCACAGGCCAGCCACAGATTTGGCTTGTGGCGCGGGCTTTCCGCGCGGACACCGGGCACTGCGCTTTCGGCTCGTCCAACTTTCACCGCGCCCTACCGCCGCGTGCGGGCTTGGGCTTGCTCGATGCAATCGCGGATCGTGGCCTCGAGGTCAAACTCCGGCCGATAGCGAATCGTGCGCCGCAATCGCGACAGGTCGGGTATTCGCGAACGGACATCCTCGAAATCCGAATCGTAGGCCTCGGCGTAACTTTGAAACGTGATTTCGAGCTGGGGATTGATCGCGGCGATCACGTTTTTCGCGAGCTGCAAGATCGTCACCGGCTGATCGCTGCCGACATTGAATACGCCGGCCACGGCGGACTCGCTGTCCATCAGCTCGAGCACCGTGCCAATCACATCGTGGACGTGGGCAAAGCAGCGGACTTGCTGGCCATCGTCGTGCACCACCAATGGCCGACCGGCCAGCGCCGCATCGATGAACCGCGGCAACACCATCCCATAGCGGCCGGTCTGTCGCGGCCCTACCACGTTGAAGAACCGCGCAATCACGACCGGCAGCCGATGCTGGCGCCAATAGGCCAGCGCCAGAAACTCATCAATGGCCTTCGACGCCCCATAACTCCAGCGCTGCCGGCTGGTCGGCCCGAACACCAGGTCGTCGTCTTCGGACCACAACGGCTTGGGATTCTTGCCATACACCTCGCTCGAGCTGGCGATGAACAACTTGACCGCGTAACCTTCGCGCTTGCGGCGCAACAGCTCACTTAGAATGAGCTCGGTCGGATAGATGTTGGTTTCGATGGTGTGAATGGGGGCGGTGGAAATCAACTGCACACCGACCGCCGCGGCGAGGTGATAAACCTCGTCGACGTCGCTCACCAGCTTGCGCACCAGGTTCTTGTCGGCGACCGTGCCTTGCACGAAGCTGAAATTGAAGTGGTCGCGCACCGCCGCCAGGTTCTCGGCGGTGCCCGTCGATTCGTCGTCGACGACTGTCACCCGATAGTCGCGCGCGAGCAGGGTTTCAGCCAGGTGACTGCCGATGAATCCGGCGCCGCCGGTGATGAGAGCGTGTTTCACGGTGTTCCGGTTTGCGGGCGATAAGTTGCTATTTCCTCACAGTGCGCCGAGGCTCATCGGGCGTCAAGTCTCCGGTCTCACGGCGTGTGTCGCGTCGCGGCTTCTTCTCGTTTTTTCGCGATGACCGAGGCCAGGATCGAGATGCCCAACAGCGTCACGATCACGGCCAGCGACACGGCCGGATGAATGAGCCCATGCTCGTGTTCCGCGCCGCTTTCGCCCGAGAAATAGGGCGCCAGGTACTCCGCCACGACTTTCAGGCCCACGAAAATGAGCACGGCCGAAAGTCCATAGTTGAGATAGCGAAACAGGTCCATGACCCCGGCCAGCAAGAAATACAGGGCGCGCAAGCCAAGGATCGCGAAAATGTTCGAAGTGAACACGGTGAATTCATCGCGCGTGATCACGAAGATCGCCGGCACGCTATCCACCGCGAACAACACGTCGGTGCTCTCGACAACCAGCAAGACCAGAAACAAGGGCGTGATCGCGCGCCGCCCGTTCTCGACCACGAAAAACCGGTCGCCGTGATCTTCGCGCGCCACCGGAAACAGCCGCCGCGCCAGCCGCATGAGCAGGTTCTTGTCAGGATCGACTTCCGATTCGTCGCTCAGCGCCAACTTGATGCCCGTGTAGATCAG
>DATJEN010000009.1:0-3364 GCA_035496575.1 Pirellulales bacterium | reverse complement strand
GGGTTTTTACGTACACGGCATGACTTTCTGTCGGCATCCATTGGTATGGCGCGCGTTGTTTTAGCAATGTCGGGCGGCGTCGACAGCAGTGTCGCTGCCCATCTGCTGCGCAAGGCCGGGCACGAGGTGATTGGCGTCTTCATGCGCCATGGAGAGGCGGCGCCGGCCAGTTGCGCGTCCGAAAGCTCGCATGCGCAAAGCTCACTTCCGATCGTACCGTCGTCGCTGCACAAGCAAGGCTGCTGCACCGCCAGCGACGCCGAGGACGCCCGCCGGGTGGCCGAGCGGCTTGAGATTCCGTTCTATGCGATCGATTTTCAAGAGGAGTTCGGCCGCATCATCGACTATTTCGTCGAGGAGTATGCTGCCGCGCGCACGCCCAACCCGTGCGTGATGTGCAACAACTGGATCAAGTTCGGGCGGCTGTTCGACTACGCCGATAGCGTGGGCGCGGAATTCGTGGCGACCGGCCACTATGCCCGATTGGCTGAAGTTGAACGGGGCGGGGGACCGGCCCTGCTGCGCGGGGTGGATACGGCCAAGGACCAGTCCTACGTGCTGTTTGGAATCGAGCGGCTGTTGCTTTCGCGGATGCTGCTGCCCGTTGGCGGGTATCGCAAGCCAGAGATTCGCCGCATCGCCGAGCAACTCGGTTTGCGCGTGGCGGACAAGCGCGACAGCCAGGAAATCTGTTTCGTCCCGGACCAGGACCATGCCGCCTTCATCCGCCGTCGAAAAGGCGGTACACAGTCGGGCGAAATCGTCACCACCTCCGGCGCGGTGGTCGGCCGACACGACGGGCTCGAACGGTTCACCATCGGCCAGCGCAAGGGGCTGGGGGTGGCGCTCGGCGAGCCGCATTTCGTGGTGCGTTTGGAGCGCGAGACCGGCCGCGTGGTGCTCGGCGCGCGCGAGGAGCTTGCCCGCCGCGAGTTGAGTGCGTCCCAAGCCAACTGGCTCGTGCCGCCGGACACTGCACCATGCCGGGCGAACTTCAAGATCCGCTATAACGCCGTGCCGGCGGCCGGCACGCTGACGGCACGATCAACCGCGAGTTTTCGCGTCGAGTTCGACGAGCCCCAATACGGCGTGGCGCCAGGCCAAGCGGTCGTCTGCTACGACGGAGATCGCGTGCTGGGCGGCGGCTGGATCGATTGAGCCAGGCGGCCGGAGGTCGCTGCGCCGCCCCAGAAGCCTGCTGTTCCGTTGCAAAATCCTCGGCTATGCTGACGGCTCGCGGAGGGTGCCCAGCTCGACGCGGCCCGCCGCCAAACCGCAAGGAATTCATCGATGCAGAACCTGTCCCAACTGATCGCACAAAACGTGCCCCGCACGTCGCCGCTGCACTGGTCGATTCCGCTGGTCGGAATCCTGGTCGGCATTTTTGTGTTCATGTTCCTGATCGCCATCTTGGCCTATGGCCGGCTGTGGTTTCAGGCCTACATGTCGAATGCCCGCGTCAGTTTGCTCGGCCTGGTTGGCATGAGCTTGCGGCAGGTCAATGCGCGCGTGATCCTGCAGGGCAAGATCATGGCTCTGCAAGCCGGCGTGGGCAGCGACCCGCACACCGGCATCACGACACGGCGACTGGAGGCCCATTATTTGGCCGGCGGAAATGTGCCGGGAGTGATCAATGCAATCATCGCCGCGCATCGCGCCGACATCGACCTGGACTTCGATCGCGCGGCCGCGATCGATCTGGCAGGGCGCGACGTGCTGGAAGCCGTGCGCACGAGCGTCTATCCCAAAGTGATCGACTGCCCCGATCCCACGCAGTCGAAGAAGTCGCACTTGAGCGCCGTCGCGAAGAACGGCGTCGAGCTCCGCATTCGCGCTCGCGTCACCGTGCGCACGAACCTGGCCCAGTTGATCGGCGGGGCGACCGAAGAAACGATCGTGGCCCGCGTCGGCGAAGGCATCATTACTTCCATCGGCTCGTCGGAGAGCCACTTGGAAGTGATGGAAAACCCTCATCGCATTTCGAAGGCCGTGCTCGACCGCGGCCTGGACGCCCACACGGCATTTGAAATCGTTTCGATCGACATTGCCGATATCGACGTGGGCGAAAACATCGGTGCTCGTTTGCAAGCCGATCAGGCCGAGGCTGACACACGGGTTGCCCGCGCCAAGGCCGAGGAGCGCCGCGCCAACGCGATTGCGCGGGAGCAGGAAATGAAAGCCAAGGTCGTCGAGAACCGGGCCCTGGTGCTGTTGGCCGAAGCCGAGGTGCCGATGGCCATGGCCGGGGCCTTTCGATCTGGAAATGTAAACCTCTCGGGCGCGGATACGGCCGCCGGAAATGGCCGGCGAAGTTAGACGATCCCGTTTGCTTTCAGCCGGGCACCTTTCGTCGAGAACGATCATGCGCCAGCTCGCGTTATTGATGTGCGCCTGGTCTTTCCTTGTCCACGCGGCGCAGGCGGGCGAAACCGATCGCGACAAGCTGATTGCGACGTTTCGGCGCGAGTTCGTGGACCTGAAACCAGGCAAGGCAAACTTTCCGGCTGAATTCACGATGGGGCGCGACGGCGGACCGCCCGCCGAAGCGCCGGCACATCCGGTGCGCGTCGAGCGCCCCTTTGCCATCGCCCGCTACGAAGTGCCGCAGAACCTGTGGCAAGCGGTGATGGGCAAGAATCCCAGCCGCTGGAAGGGCCCGCGCAATGCGGTCGAAATGCTCAGCTATCGCGAAGCCGTCGAGTTCTGCCAGGCGGTGACACGGCTTCTTCTGGAAGCCAGGTTGATCGAGGCCGACGAGGAAGTGCGGCTGCCGAGCGAAGCCGAGTGGGAATACGCGGCTCGGGCCGGGACCAACACGCTTTATTCATTCGGCGATGATCCCGAGCAGTTGGGTGAGTTCGCCTGGTCCACGCACAACGCCGCCGGCAACGATCCGCCCGTGGGCGCGAAGCGGCCGAATCCGTGGGGTCTATACGACGTGCACGGATATCTGTGGGAGTGGTGCGCCGATCCATGGCACGAAAACTACTCGGCCGCCCCCGGCGACGCGCGTGTGTGGGCTGGCGGCGATGGCAACCAGCGCGTGCTGCGCGGCGGTAGTTGGAAAGATCCCGCCGAGCGGCTGACCAGCACGTTTCGCCGCGCCGCCGCCATTGACCTCAAGGACGACGCCGTCGGGCTGCGGCCAGTGTTGGTGAAGCTAACGAAATAGCGCGGTTTGTGCGCTACGACGTGGCGTTGCAAGTCGCTCGCGCGGTGACCTGCGGCGACAAGAGTTCCAATAGCGCGATCGTGGCGGCCTTGTTCGGCATCGGGTAGCCGCGCGAAAGGTCGGGATCACTGTGAATGGCGGGGCGCAGGTTGGGCAAGCCCACACAACTTGGGCAGCCGTCCTCGCATTGGC
>DATJEN010000008.1:0-31283 GCA_035496575.1 Pirellulales bacterium | reverse complement strand
AGCGCTACATGCGCCAATGGTCCGTGAGCGTGGCCCCTTTTTGCACGCACACGATTCCGTCGCGGAT
This sequence comes from Pirellulales bacterium, assembly GCA_035496575.1. Taxonomy (GTDB): domain Bacteria; phylum Planctomycetota; class Planctomycetia; order Pirellulales; family PALSA-1355; genus PALSA-1355. The sequence continues at coordinate 31,216 of DATJEN010000008.1, read as the reverse complement.
CACCACGTTGTCGGCTTCGTCGCTCGTGTCGCGATGCTGGTCGTTGGCGATGCGCACCTGGCGGCCAATGCGGCAGTTCTTGTCGATGATCGCGCCGTCGATCGTGGTGCCCTCACCAATGCCCAGCGGCGGCAGCCCGGCGGCCGTGGCTTGAGCGGCCTCGTGGGCCGTTTCGTAGTCGTCGCTTCCCATGACGATCGAGTTGCGAATCGTGACGCCGCGCGCGATGCAGCAGCGCAATCCAATCACGCTGTTCTCGATCGTGGCGCCTTCTTCAATCGAGCAGCCGTCGGCTATCAGGCTTTGCTTGATCGAGCACCCATCGAGCCGCGAGGGGGGCAAAAACCGGGCCCGCGTATAGATGGGCGACGATGCCGAGCCGAGCTCGAACGGCCGGTTCTTGGCCGCAAGTGCCAGATTGGCATCGTAAAACGATCTGATGGTGCCGATGTCTTCCCAGTAGCCGTCAAACAGGTGCACTTGCACGCGATGCGTGCGCGTCGCGGCCGGAAATATTTCGCGGCCGAAATCGTGATAATCCGTCTTGGTGAGCAGCTTGACCAGCGCGTCGCGGTTGAACAAATAGATGCCCATGCTGGCCAGGCAATCGCGACCCTTGCTCTCAATGCCGCGGGCATCGATCCAAGCGGGATCCATGCGGACCATGTCCATCTCTTTGTCGGTTTGCGGCTTTTCCAGGAAGCCGACGACCCGGCCATCGTTATCGACGCGCATCAGCCCCATGCTACGGGCCGTCTGACGATCGACGGGCATGGAGGCGATCGTGACATCGGCTTTCGAGCCACGGTGCGAGGACATCATGTCGTTGAAGTCCATGCGATAAAGCTGATCGCCTGAAAGAATCAAGACGTGCGTGATATCGGCCTGTTCGATATAGCGCAAGTTTTGTCGCACGGCGTCGGCGGTTCCCTGGTACCAGTTTTCCGTGTCCAGGGTTTGCTGGGCCGCCAGGATTTCGACAAAGCCTTCGTTGAACTGGTCGAAGGCGTAGGCGCGGCGGATGTGGCGATGCAGGCTCACGGAGTTGAATTGCGTGAGCACGTAAATCCGGTTGAGCCCGCTATTGATGCAATTGGAAAGCGGGATGTCGATGAGCCGATACTTGCCGGCCAGGGGCACGGCGGGCTTGGAGCGATACTTGGTGAGCGGATAAAGGCGCGTGCCGCGGCCGCCGCCTAGCACCAGCGTCAACACCTTGCGCATCTTCGCCTTCTCCAAACAACCTACTTAGCGCGGTACGGCTTACGGTCAGCCGACCACGAAATTTACCATGCGGCCGGGAACGACCACTACTTTGCGAATCGTCTGATTTTCGAGCAGCGCCGCGATCCGCTCGTCGTTGCGCGCATGATGCTCGATGACCTGCGGGGAGGCGCCTTGCGGCACGCGGATTCTTGCCCGCAGCTTGCCGTTAATTTGCACGGGGATTTCGATCTCGTCCTCGTGTACGGCAGCGGGATCGAAGGCCGGCCAAGGTTCGTAAGCCAGGGTTTGCTGGTGACCCAGCAGTTGCCACAGCTCCTCGGAAATGTGCGGCGCGAGTGGCGACAGCAAGAGCACCAGGGTTTGCATGGCCGATTTCGGGCGCACGTCGCATTTCAGGTAAAAGTTAGTGAACTCCATCATCTTGGCGATCGCCGTGTTGAACGACATGCGCTCCAGATCTTGAGTCACTCCGTGGATGGTCTTGTGCAGCACGCGATTTTGCTCGGGCGTGGGCTCCACGTCGCGAACGGCCGGGTTGAGCTCGGCGCGTTCGCTGCGCTCGGCAGTCATCATGCGCCACACGCGGTCTAAAAACCCCCGCACGCCGTTGACGCCTTCCATGCTCCAGGGCTTGGTGGCTTCGAGCGGCCCCATGAACATTTCGTAAAGGCGCAGCGCGTCGGCGCCGTATTCGCGCACCACGTTGTCGGGATTCACGACGTTGCCACGGCTTTTGGACATCTTGTAAGCGCGACTGTCGAGCCGCACGGTGGGATGGCCTTTGAGGACGAACGCCTCGCCCGTTTTCTCGACCTGATCGAAGCCGACGCGCACGGCCTCGACCGCTTCGCCCGTTTGCTTGAGCTTGGGCTGCGCGTCATCGTCGGTTTCGACCATGGCGGCGCTGGTCCACGCGCCATCGGCCTGCTTGTATCCGGTCAGCTCCATCTCGCCCAGGATCATGCCTTGGTTGACGAGTTTCTGGAATGGTTCGCCGGTGCTGACCATGCCTCGGTCATAGAGCACCTTGTGCCAGAAGCGCGCATAGAGCAGGTGCAGCACGGCGTGCTCGGCCCCGCCGATGTAGATGTCGACCGGCATCCACGCGTGTTCGATCTGCCGGCTCACGAGCTCGCGGGAGTTTTTGGGATCGAGAAACCGCAGGTAATACCAGCAAGAGCCGGCCCATTGCGGCATGGTGTTTGTTTCGCGCTTGTAGCGCCGGCCGTCGACGACAGGATAGAGCCACGACTCAGGCGCATGCTCGAGCGGCGGCTCGGGGCTGCCATGCGTTTCGAACACAGCCAATTCAGGCAGATCGACCGGCAGTTCCCCCGGCGGAACCGTGCGCACCAGCCCGGTCGGTTTTCCCGCTGCGTCAAGCTCATGCAGGATCGGAAAGGGTTCGCCCCAAAAATGCTGCCGGCTGAACAGCCAGTCGCGCAGCTTGTAATTGATTGCGGGCCGGGCCAGCCCGCGCTTGGCGAGATCGTCGGTAATCTGCTGTTTGCAGTCGGCCGTCGAAAGGCTGACGTAGGGACCGGAGTGGATGCTCGTGCCCTCGCCCGTAAAGACGGCCACGCCTCCCAGCACGGCATCGCGATCGACGCCGGCGTCATCGCCTGGATCGACGACGGGTTGGATCGGCAGCTCGAAGGCGGTGGCGAATTCAAAATCGCGCGTGTCGTGGGCCGGAACCGCCATGATCGCGCCGGTGCCATAGCTGGCCAGCACGTAATCGGCGATCCAGATCGGGATCGGGCGTGAGGTGACGGGATTAACCGCAAACGATCCGGTGAACACGCCGGTCTTTTCCTTGGCCAGCTCCGTGCGGTCCAAATCGCTTTTGCGCGCGGCGCGCTCGCAATACTCGCGCACGGCGGCGGCCTGAGCGGGCCGAGTGAGCCGCGGCACCAAGGCATGCTCCGGCGCGATCACCATGTACGTCGCGCCGAACAGGGTGTCGGGCCGAGTGGTAAAAACGCGGATCGCGTCGGAGGTGGGCGTGGCAGCAAAGCCGCGCTCGGCGCGCTCGTTGCGCCAGGTCTTGAAGGCCGGGGCAACCGGCCGGCCCTCGGGACTCTCGTCAGGATGGCCGATATAGAAATCGACTTCGGCCCCCGTGCTGCGCCCAATCCAATTGCGCTGCAGCGTCTTGATGCTGTCGGACCAGTCCAACTCGGCCAGGTCTTGCTCCAAGCGGTCGGCATAGGCGGTAATGCGCAGCATCCACTGCCGCAGCGGAATGCGCACCACGGGGTGGGAGCCGCGCTCGCTCAGACCGCCTATCACTTCCTCGTTCGACAGCACGGTGCCCAGCGCCGGGCACCAGTTCACTGGCGCTTCGGACTGATAGGCCAGGCGGTGCGCGTCTTGGTAGCGGCGAATCGCCTGCCCACCGGAGGCGTCGACGTCCGCGGGGATCGGCAGCTCGCTGATCGGGCGGCCACGGCCGAGTTCGCGGTCGAACCAGGTATCGAACAAGACCAGAAAAATCCACTGTGTCCAGCGGAAGTAATCGGGGTCGGTCGTCGCGACTTCGCGGTCCCAATCGTAGCTGAAACCGAGCATCTGCAACTGGCGGCGAAACGTGCCGATATTCTTTTCGGTCGTGATGCGCGGCGGCGTGCCGGTTTTTTTTGCGTGCTGCTCGGCGGGCAGGCCGAATGCGTCCCAGCCCATCGGGTGCATGACGCTTTTGCCGCGCATGCGCTCGAAACGGCAGATGATATCGGTGGCGGTGTAGCCTTCGGGATGCCCGACGTGCAACCCATCACCGCTGGGATAGGGGAACATATCGAGCACGTATAGCTTTTTGGCGCCCGGCAGTTGCGGAGCCGCGAAGGTCTTGTTCCGCGCCCAATACTCCTGCCATTTAGGTTCGATTTGGGCCGGATTGTAGCGTGGCATGGGCGCGGAGCGTCGACGTGAAGTTGGCCGTGAAAAGATGTCAGAGAATGCCCGGCGCGAGACGCGTTGGCACCCAAGAGTTAGGGATTCTACTCGCTTGCCGGAATAGCGGCAAACGCGGCTTGAGACCGCCCAACGACCGCTGAGCAAGATGTTCCGACGCTGGAAGATGGTCGAGGGGAAGTTGATTGACGTGGTTGGCGCGGCGGAGTCGCGCGCGCTGCAGCGTCTCGCTATGGGGCTCGCGCTATAACTCGCAGCCGTCGAGGACGGCCAGCAGTTCGGCGAGGATCATGCTGGTTGCTCCCCAGATCGCATCGGAATGCCAGAGAAAGCAGGGGGCGACGAATGACAGTTCGCCGTTGGCCCGGATGATCGAGCCCAAGCTCTCGCGGTCGAGCAGATGGCTGATGGGAATTTCGAGCAACAGATCGACCTCGCGCGCGCAAGGCTCCCAAGCCGGGCGAACCCTTGTGGCCGCCAGCCAGGGCTCAACCGTGTGATTGCTGGCAAACAGGTACAGGTCCGTGAGCCGCCCAAGGACTTGCAGCTCGTGGGCCGGGGCGCCGAGCTCTTCTGTGTATTCGCGCAGAGCCGCCTGGCGGCCATCCTCGCCCGGTTCGATCATGCCGCCGGGAAAGCTCACCTGGCCTGGGTGATAAGGCATGTCAGCCGGCCTGCGGATCAAGGGCATGTGCCACGCGCCCTCGTGCGGATAGATCACGAGCAGAACCGCCGCCGCGCGCGCGTTCGGGCTGGCAGGCCCGCGATGCCGTCCAAAACTGAGCTCGGGCTGAAAAGTCGCTTGGGCGTGCCATCCGGGCAGCGGTTGGGTAAGTCGTGCCGCGAGACGCTGTGGCAAGTTTGTGTTCACCGAGTACCTAGAGGCGGTTAGGACGACGTATTCTATTTAGGAAGGTGGTACAGCGCAAAGCTGGCGCTCGGCGGGCCCTGGCGCTCGAGGTTAAGCGGCGGGTAGGCGGACGTGACGACATAGTCCGCGCCGAATTCCCGCCCCAATTCGATCAGCCGCTGGGAGCCGAGCTCGGCCAACGAATCGCGCCAACTCCCTTCGTCCGCTGACGATGTCGCGTACAGCGCCCGGTTGCGGCGCCACCACTCAACAATCCCGCGCGCATCTTGCGGGATGTCTTTGCGGCTGACGACCTCGGCCCGGCCAGCGTACCAATGAAACGTTTGATCCAGTCGCGGCGTCAGGAACACGGCATCCGCCGGCGTGTGCTCGGCAATCCACTCGCATAGCTCGCGCCAGGCGGGCAGATTCGCGATATTGCTGTCGGCGGGCGGCCTGCCATCCTCCGCACGGCGCCACACCGTGTGGCCAAGACATAGACTCACCGCCAGCATCGCGCCCACCAGCGCCGCGGCGTGCATCTTGCCCCAAGAAAACTGCCAGTTGCGAACCACGGCGGTCGCGATCAGAGCCACTGCCAAGGGCACCATCACGTCCGACATGCGGAACCAGTAATAGCGCAGAACGCTGGCGGCGAAATCGAGAGCAAGCGGGGCGGCCAGGCCAATGCCCATGCCGATCACTGCAAAGAGCACCGCGGCCGCCACAAAGGCCCGCAGCCGCCTGAAGCTGGCCGAAGCAGGCGCGGCGGGCACAAGCAGCCCCAGCGCGAGGATCAAAAGCACGTGGCGCGCGACGAACCACGGATGAAAGCGGGTGGGCAGCAGATGATGGTATAAGCGCTCATAGACGTAGATACGGTTGGCTTCGCGCACGGTATCGCCGGGCACGCCCCACGTTAGCCATAGCGCCGGCAACAAGCCGGGCAGCGCCAGCACCAGTCCAAGCGCGAGCGCGGGCGCGAGCGCAGTCAGCGTGGGGCGGTCGCGGCTGGCGATCCACACGATTGCCGTGGCAAGGACGGCCCAAGCGCCGATGACGACGTGCAGTGCGGATGCCGCGCCGAATGCCAGGATGGCCGTGTTCCAGCGCGCGCGGACCAGCCGCTCGAGGCCGAGCAGCACAAACACGTAGGCGAACCCCTTGGCCTCGACACCTCCGATCACCCATTCGCCGGCCATGTGCATGCGATCGTTGAGCACCAGGAAGAGCGCGGCCGAGAGCACGGCATAAAAGGGGGCGGGCACGAGCGCGAAGCTGAGCCGCCGCCAGGCCCAGGCCAACAAGGCCCAAGTGGCAAGGCGGCCGCACCAGGCGACTTGCGAGAGGGGCAGCCAGCGGGTCAGCCAGCCCACCGTCCAGTAGAAGACCTGGTGGGCATCGGACGTCTGGAAGAAAAAGTCATTCGCGCACCACTGGGGGTTCCAATAGTGCATGGCCTTGCCCAAATAGTGCGGCTCATTCACCTCGGGCGCGGGCCAGGCGGCATGGATGAAAAAGATCAGGAAGATCAGGACGATCTCGACGGCAGCTTGGAGCTGGGGTGAGCGGCGGTTGGCCGGGTCGGTCGCACTCGCATTGGCGGGAAGTGACATCACGCGAAAGCGTAACCTGCCCCGCTGTGGCCCGCCAACCCAGTGGCCCGGCCAGCCCGAGTCCTTTGCGCTGCCCCCTGCTGCGGGGGAAAGGTTGACGGGTATCGGAAGTCTAATTAGTCTTCGACCGAGTCGCTGCGAAAAGTCCGAGAGTTCAAGGGGCAGGTAGTGGGCAACAAACGAAAAACTTCAGGCACCTGGTTCGTCATCCGCGCACTTACAGCCACGCTTCCCTTCGCATCGATTGTGACATCGGTCACCCCGGCCAGCGCTGTCCCCTTCTACGTCATGGCCTCGGCAACGACCACCACGTCCGGCAATATCTTGGACGGGCAGTCCTTCACCAATACCACGCCACAACTGCCGCAGTTTTCGGCTTCGGCAGGGCCCTTCCATGCAACTTCGAGCGGCAATTTCTATGGCTTCGACGCCACGTCCGGTACCGTGACCGAGCTGGGCGCCGTGCACGGCTTCGCCACGGTTGACGCCCAATCGACGGGGCCGGCCGGCGGCGCGAACGCGACATCGCAAGGTCAATGGAGCGATACGATCACGATCACTTCCAACACCCTGGCAGCCAACACGCCGGTGCAGTTCCTGGCGACCATCATTCTTCACCGCGCCATCACCGGCTCTGGCGCTACGGCCAGCGCCGACGTGACAGGCCCGTTTGGTTTGCATCTGCTCGATTCGTTAAGCGCGCCGAATCCGGCTACCAGCGTGAGCCTGGTTGTTAACACCTTCGTCGGTCAGGTCCTCTCGCCAACGTCAACATTGACGCTCAGCCTGGGTGCAAGTGGAATTGCGCCCTTTGGCAAATCGGCCGCGGTGCATGCAGAGAACACGTCTGTGTTTCACTTTGAGCCGATCACGGCGGGAGCCTCGTACACGACGGCCAGCGGCATCACCTATGTGCCGGAGCCGGCCAGCATTTGGCTCGCGGTTGGATGCGCAGTTGTGATTGGCGCAGCCCGCTTGCGGCGGCGCGCCGTTTAGTGCAAACCGGCAGTCTCGCGCAGCCGGTTGAGAAAGTTGTCGAGCATCTCTTGCTGCGCCGCCCGCGAGAGCACGGTCGAATCGCCGCGCAGCGTGATGGAAAGCCTGCCCGCATAGCGGTGGGCCGCGACCGACACGCGAGTTTCTGGGCGGATGGGGCCTGCGCCATAGCCGGCCTCGATGGTCAGGTCGCCCGCCACGCGGCGCCCGTCCCGGCAAGGCAGGGGCACGTGATCGAAGCCGGCGTTGAGGTTCGTGAAGATCGCGGTGGCAAAGGGCCACTTACGATTGAGCGACCAGCGCAACAGGGCCGGCCAAGCGCTGAATAGCCGCATGCCTGCCTCGTGATACACGGCCCACCGCGTGCGCTTGATCTTACTCATCTCGTTCTGCAAGCCGCACAACAGTTGTTCGGGCGCACCGCAAGCGGCCATGCTGCGCGTCAGGAACGCATAACCAAACACATTAGCCGCCGGCATGCGATAGTCTTGCTTGCGGCGCATATTCATGGGTACGAGCACGCGCAGCGGGCGACGTTCTTGGGAAGTGCCGCGATTCCAATCGGCCAGCGTCAGAAAATAGTCTCTTAACAGCAAATCATGCAGCCGCACCGAAAGCCGACGCGCGGCTCTCGAGATTTGTCTGCTTTCGTGCTCGTCGAATGTGTGCAGCAAGAAATCCGTCGCGGCGCCGGCGCCCGGATCGGGCGACTGGCCATGAGGATCGATGACCGCCGCGCGCTGCACCAGCAGCGGCAACATGACACGGTACATGCGGGTAATGTCGACGAGACGGACGCGGCGGTTGAATAGCCGATGTCCGTCGCGATCGCGAAGCAGCTCCGTCCTCAGCACGCTCCAGCGGGGCTCACCTTCGGCGCCGGAACAAGCGTGAGCGTAGGCCAGAAACAAATCGGAGATAAACTGAAACGCGCCCATGCCATCGACGGCGACGTGATGAAACAGGAACGTCAGAATGGATGCGTCGCCCTGCTGCGCGATCCTGATTTCCACGCCAGGCCGGCCATGCGCCGCGCTGCTGCCCGTGACCCCGCCATCCGCCGACCAGGCGATCGAGGTGGGCTCGCCGGGCAACCAGATCGGGCGGCGACCAGGCCGATGTCCAATGCGCGCTGAAAGCAAAGGGTGCCGGGCGTGTGCGATGCGCAGCGCACGATCGAACGCGCCACGCTCGAGCGTGCCGCGGCATTCCAAGCGCACGGGAAAGACGGAGGGGTAGTGCGCGCGATCTTCGAGCAGGAAGTAATACTCGAAGGGAGTCAGCCGCAGCGGAAAGAGCTCACGTGCAACATCGACTTGTTCAGGAGGTCGGACAGGCGCCAACAGCGAGCGATCGCTCCCCTGGTCCATGTGGTGACCTTTTGCCGGCTCTTCACTCGGCCTTAATCGACTGCTCGCCAATAGCGGCGGCCTAAGTCGATCTTTCCTTCCCAAGCCGAGGAAGTCCAGCAAATGCTCGCCGAATGACCGTAAATTGCGGGCAAACCGCAAATTTACTTGGTGGAGAGCGGAATGACGCCGTTCCAATTGTCTGGGGGCGTGCGATTGTGCTGCGCAATCAAGACCGTCAGAAAGTCCTTCACGCGGTCCTCAGCCGGCACGCGATGCAGGCGGTCGAACGCCTGTGACCAGCGGCCGGCGATCAATTCGTCGAGGGCCCGTTCGTAGTCGGCAATGTTTTCATCGCTCAACTGAGGATACTCGGATTCCGAGGGCAAGAGCTCCGTGACCTCTAGTTTTCGATCGAGACCATACGGCTTGACGACTGCCACGCGGCGCAGTCGCGCGATCTTTGGCGAGAGCTGATTGCGAACCACGATCGCGGTGCGCTCGTCGACCAGGATGGGGGCATGCAGGATTCGCGTCATGCCTTCCAGCCGCGACGCCAGGTTGACCACCGGGCCGAAGACCGTGACTTTCACCTGGTCGATCGTTCCGATCTTGCCGGCCACCGCTCGTCCGGTGGCGATACCGATGCCCACTCGAAAATCGGCCAAGGGGTCGTCCACGCGCAGCGCCGTTTCAGCAAATTGAGCGCGAATGGCTAGCGCCGCTGAACAAGCGCGCACGGCGGCATCGGGCTGCGCCAGGGGCCAACCCCAGAAGCCCATCGCGGCATCGCCGTGAAAGTCGCCGAGGACGCCGCCTTGCTCGCGAATCTGATGCGTGGTCACGCCGAGCGCCTGGCTGACTCGATTCAAAAGTCCCAACAGATCCTCGGCCGAGCGCTCCGAGTGCCGCGAAAATCCACGCAAATCGCAGAACAACACCGAGACCTCGGTCTCGCGCGGCGAGAGCACGACTTCCGGATCGACGCCTTGCAGAGCTTCGAGCACGACGGGCGAAAAGAATTGGCTAAGCCCGGCACGTTGTCGCTCGAGCATCCGCACGTCGCGCAAGGCGCTGAGCGTCATGGCGGCCAGCTCGGTGAACTTGAGGTCGTCTCGCAAGTCGTTGGGATCGGAGACTTCGGCCGGCGTGGCACGATCGTCGCTGAAGCGTCCGGCCACGTAGATGCCCCAGCCTTCGCACGACTTGCCGCCGACAGGAGTGCAGAACGCCCAATCGACTCCCTGGCTGAGCGTGAAGGCCGAGTTCTGGGCCGAGTCGCCGGAGCTCCACACGTGCAGCACGCTTTCGCGGCGACGAATCGCGTCGACGATCAAGCGCTCGCTGGGCCGAAAATCGTCGCCCGTCAGCAAGCGGCGGTCCCAATGCAGAACCTCGATGGAGGGCTGCTGCTCATCGGGCTGGTTCACCGACACCAAGGCCGCGGCGCCCGCGCGGGGCAGTCCCGTAAGCAACAAGTTGACGAGCCGCCCGGAGAGCTCCGCGTCGCTGGTGGCCCCCGAGATGACTTCCGGCAGCCGCGCGAGAACGTCTACGTGCGCGCCCGAATGACGAAACTGCACCTTTTGCAGGTATTGCGAGCTGAATGTCTGCTGTTGGACGGGCTGGGGCAGGTCTTGCGCGATGGCCACGCGCTCGTCGGCGAGCGTGAACGTGGTTTGGCCGATCACGAAATGCTCGCCGGGCGAGATCTCGAACTCGCTGGCGGCGCGGCCGCGCACGAAAATCGGATTCCGCGCCTCAGCCAGCGCGCGGACTTTCAAGCGCTCGCCATCCCACACCAGCGAGGCATGCTGCCGAGAGACGCGGTCGTCCCAACTGGTCGGCCAACAGTTGGGCGCGCGTCCTAGCAACACCTGGTGGCCGGGCAACAACGTGCGGCGCCAACGATGCTGATGGTCGGCGCCCTGCGCGATCAAGTCAGCCACGCGCGATGCTCCGCTGCACGTTTATGTTTCGCCACTGGATCACGGGGGCGGGTCCTGATGAACCGGGGCGGGACGAAGCGAAGGTCGCGCGGCCTCGCCCCAGGTGCGGATGGCTAGCGCCCACAACACGGCCAGCAAAACTCCGATCAGCGCGCAGGCAATCAGGCTACTGGTGAGCAGGCTGCGCCTGAGCGTGTCGAGGGTGTGGCCGATCGCGCCCTCGTACGATTCTTGCACGATCACGATCCAGCCGGTCTGGCCATCGCGAATGCTGACGCCTTGCCGTTTGGCCAGCCAGCGCTTGTCGTACGCCTGGCCGTCCGGGTCCTTGCCGATCGGATCGACGTAATCCTCTTCCTTCGCCAAAGTGTCGGGCAGGTCCTCTTCGTTCAGCCGGTAACTTTGAAAGCGATCGGGCACATTGTTTTGCTCTTCCAGAAACTTGTCGAACAACGGGTGTTGCAGGATGAGGCCCTTGTTGGGTCCGGCGCGCCAGTCGACCAGCACGGCGAACTGCCGTTTCTTATCCTCCATCTGCATGAAGCGATGCACGTCGACCGACAAGCCGATGACGCCCAGGAATTTGGCTTCCTCGCCTTCGGGCGCTTCGGTCATCACGGGCGTTGAAATCGTCACCGTCCAGCGGTCGTTCACCTGGCTGTAGAACACCGCCGAAAGGTTGGTCTCCTTGATGTGGTCGTCAGGTTGCGGCCGCCAATCGCGCGGATAATCCTCATCGCGGCCATGAAAGTACGTGCGCCAGGCAAAGTTCTGCCCGACGGTATCCTCGGCCGGAGCCCGCGCGAGTTGCAGACCCATGGGGTCGGTGACGAACCAGGTTGCCACGTTCGGCTCGGCGGGATCCTGCAGCAAGGCTTCCACGCGCTCTTGCAATTCGCGCCGCGCGGGGAGCGCCACGAACTTTGCGCGCAATTGTTCGCGCGTGGGCTCCGCCAGGTTGGGATCGTTCAATTGACGGCGCAGATCGGCCATATCCGGGTCGTTTTCGCTGCGTTCGAGCAGCTCGCCAAAGCGATAGCTGGCCGCCATTTCTTCGACAGCCCGGTAGTAGATTTCAAGCTCGTTGGTCACGGCCTTGGCCACGTACTTGGCGGCGAACGAATTGCTATCGAGCACGCGGCGTCGTAAGACGGCATCGGACTTGGTCATGACCGTGCCGAACCAATTCAGAACGAATGCCGAGATGATCGCTAACAATAGCACCGGCGCCGCGAATCCAAGCAGCACCAACGGGCGGCGCGCCCGGCGACGATCGCGCGCATTGAGCGCGTCGAGCACCTCTTGCACGTTCGCGTAACGGTCGCGCCGATCCGGCGCGAGGCAACCGTCGATAATGTCGGCCAGCTCGCGATCCACGCCGCGGATCTCGCGGTGCTTGGTCGGCCGGGGCGAACTTTCAATCAATTGCCGGTATCGGCTCAGCCGCTCTTCCAGATCGGTCGCCGTCTCGAACTCCGTGACCGCCGATTCACTGCGATACGGTGGAGTCCCCGTCAGCATGCAATACAGGAGCGCCCCGAGCGCATACACATCCCAGCGCACGTCGGGAATGGCTTCCAGGTCCGCTTGCTCGGGCGCCATGTAGAACAGCGTGCCCAGCGCTGGCGTCTGCTCGTGCGACAGGCGCGACTGCCCAAAATCGGCGAGCCGTGGGCGGCTGTCCTGGTCCAACAGCACGTTGGCGGGCTTCAGGTCGCAGTGCAACACGCCCTTGCCGTGCGCGTGCAGCAGTCCGATCGCCACTTCGCGAAACAGCGCCACCGCCTCGCGCACTTCGAGCTTGCCCTCGCGCTTTTGCAGATCTTCGAGCGAACCCTGCTCGACGTACTCCATCACATAGTAAGGAGGGTCCGCATCCCAGCCCACGTCGAGCAGTTGCACGACATAGCGATCGGCCGAGAGGAACGCCAGCTTCTCGACTTCGCGCGACAGAATGGACCAGTCCAGACCACCCGTATGCGCGTAGAACTTGATCGCGACCTGGCGGCCGGTGGTTCGATCGAGCGCTACCCAGACTTCGCCATACGCGCCAGCACCCAGAAAGCGTCGGGGCTCGTAGCCTGGCACCTGGGTTGGGGGACGCGAGGGCTTCAGGCTCAGCGATTGAGCCCGCAGTTGTTCGTCGTGGGTTTGCTGCTGAGTGTGATTGAAATCCATGCAGCCGCCGCGTGAATGCCTGATCTGCGATCAGCCTGAATTGCCGTGTGCCATGCGCTTGGGCAGCCCGATCGGCGTTTTCAGGTCCAGGCGCAGTGCGGGCACTCAAAAAGTGGAGTTGGAATCCCGCCCTCGCAAGGCCGTCACTCGTTTATAGCCTTGGCCGCGCCCAGCATGCAAATCTAGCTCTAAGCGGCCGTTGGGACGCTATTTGATTCTACGTGGCAAGTTGCTGGCGGGTTGGGTTGGGGCCGCCTGCGAGGCGATCGGATCCTAGCGATTACGCCGCTGGTACGCCAATTGCTGCGGGAGCGGTGCAGAAATCGTTCGACCGGGGACCGAAATCGTTCACTCTCCCAATACCTGCCACAGACGAGCCCACCCAATGGATTATCTTCACTTTCGCGCTTGCATAGCGGCCTGTCGGCGCTGTGTCGACGCCTGCGACGATTGCACGGAGGCGTGCACGTATGAGTCGAACGTGTTCGAGTTGGCGGAGTGCATCCGGCTCACGGTGGATTGCGCCGAGATGTGCCAGGTGGCCGCCGAGCTGATGGCCCGCGACTCGCATTTTAGCCTCGAGGTTTGCCGGCTCTGTACGCAAATCTGCGATGCGTGCGCCGAAGAGTGCTCGCGACATTACCACTCGTTCTGCGAGCACTGCGCGATGGTCTGCCGACACTGCAGCGAGGAGTGCCGCATGGTTTCGGCAGCCTGCGTCGACTGATAAGCGCGCGAACGCGGACTGAGTTCTTAGCGGTGCTCGCTCGGCCACGAGAAGAGCCGAATTCGGTTGCCATCGGGATCGGCTGTGTTGGTCTCACGCAGCCCCTCCTGGTCGCGCTTGGGATGCGAGATGGGGGAGCCCGCCAATTTGAGCCTCGCTCCAATGTGGTGCACGTCCGCCACCTCGAAGGCCAGGCTGATGCGGGTCGAGCTTGGCGCGGTTGACGTTCGGGCAATGAGAGCCAGCCGAGTTTCGCCGGCTTCCAGCAGCGCGTAGCCATCTTCCACCACGCGCACTAACACCCGCAATCCTAGCACCTCGCGATACCAGGCTAGCATGGCTTCCCAATTCGCGGTGCGTATTTCAACGCAATACAGGCTGGGTCGCCCGGCGCTGGTTTGACCGTGCCGCATGCAATCGTTCCGTGAACCTGGGCCATTGAGTTGGGGTCGAGCTCGGAGGAGCTGACATTGACCACAACCTCCACTCCACTAGAATGTTGCGATTCTTGGCCGCTTCTTCAAGCCGAGTTCTCGTCGCCTCGCCGTGTCCAGCAAAGCCCTACCCGAGATGAGCTCACCCACCGAACCGGCTGGCATGCATGAGGCGTCACGCCGGGAGAAGCTGCGCAAGCTCCGGGAGCTTGGCATCGACCCGTGGGGCGGACGCTTTGACGATCGGCTGCCGATTGCCGACATCCGCGCGCGCGAAGGCGAGATCACCGTCGACCCAATCCCACCGGGGTCCGACGCCCGCGAACCGGTCCAACACGGGCCGAAGGTGAGGACCGCCGGACGCATCGTGCTCAAGCGCACCAAGGGCAAGCTAATCTTCGTTGATATTCGCGATCGAACCGGCCAGATCCAACTGTTCATTGGTCGCGGTCAGGTAGGCGAAGCGAATTGGGCCATTGCCGAATGCTTCGATCTGGGTGACCTGGTCGGCGTCGATGGCGAGCTAAAACGAACGAAAACCGGCGAGCTCACGATCTTCGCCGAAAAGCTGTATTTCCTCACCAAGTCCATCGAGTCGCCTCCCGAAAAGCATCATGGGCTGGTCGACCCCGAGTTGCGGCAGCGGATGCGGTACTTGGACCTGGCGTACTCCGACGGGGTGCTGGCCCGCTTTGTGCGCCGCAGCGAGATTGTCGCGTCCATTCGCCGCTCGCTGGCCCAAGAGGGCTTTCTGGAAATCGAAGGACCGACGCTTCACGCCATTGCCGGGGGCGCGGCGGCGCGCCCGTTCAAGACACATCACAACGCGCTCGATATGCCGCTTGTGTTGCGGATCGCGCTCGAGCTGCATCTGAAGCGCTTGCTCGTGGGCGGCATGGAGCGCGTGTACGAGCTCGGCCGCGTGTACCGTAACGAGGGGGTCAGCCCGCGGCATAACCCCGAGTTCACGATGCTCGAGGCCTACCAGGCGTTTGGCGATTACCGCACCATGATGGACCTCACCGAGCGGCTGATCGTGGACGCGATTGCCGCGACGGGGCAGGGGACGCGTCTGCCGTGGGGTGACAAGACCATCGACTTCACGCCACCCTTTGCGCGGCACACCTACGACGAACTTTTCGAGCGGCACACGAAGGTCGATCCCCACGATACCAACGCCGTGGCGCGTCTGGCCGATGAGATGGGCTTTGACACCGTGGGCACGCATCCGGACGTGGTCAAGAACGAGGTCTTCGAAGCGCGGGTCGAAGATCAATTAACCGGTCCGGTGTTCGTGCTCGATTATCCGGCCAGCATTTGCCCGCTGACAAAGCGAAAGGCAAGCGACCCTCAGATCGCGGAGCGATTTGAGCTGTTCGTGGAGGGCATGGAGATCGCAAACGCGTACACGGAGCTGAACGACCCCGACTTGCAACAGCAGTTGTTCGAGACTCAGTTGGCCGGTCTGCGCGAAGAGGATTCGATGGCCCGCATGGACCACGATTTCATTCGCGCGTTGCGGCACGGGATGCCGCCCGCCGGCGGACTGGGCTTGGGCATCGACCGGCTGGTGATGCTTCTGACCGACAGCCGATCGATTCGCGACGTCATCTTGTTTCCACTTTTGCGCACGGAAGAGACGCACCGCTAGAGCGGCCGGGATTGCCCGACGCTTCAAGCATGCAGCCAAAGGACTGGCTATGTACAAGATTCTGCTTTGCTGGCGCTATCTGCGGACGCGGTATATTGCGCTGGCGTCGATCACGAGCGTCATGCTCGGCGTGGCCACGATGATCGTGGTCAACAGCGTCATGGAGGGTTTCACGGCCGAGATGCAAAACCGCATCCACGGCATCTTGTCCGACGTGGTTTTTGAAAGCCACAGCATGGAGGGCTTTCCGGATCCGGAGGCGCACATGGCGCGGATTCGCGAAGTGGCAGGCAAGTACATTGCCGGCATGACGCCCACCGTGGTGATTCCGGGCTTGCTGATGTACGACGTGCAGGGGCGCGCGCGCACGCAACAAATCAGCTTCATCGGCGTCGATGAGAAGACTCACGGCCAGGTGAGCGATTTCAGTCGCTACCTGCAACATCCTGAAAACCGCAAGCAGTTGAGCTTCGAGCTGCGCGAGGACGGATATGACTCCGTTGACCACCAAGGCGACGAGAAATCGCAGCCACGCGAGCGGATGGATTATGCCGGATGGAAATACCGCCGGCTGAAAGCGCGGTTCGAGCAACAAACCAGACCCGTTCCGCCGGCGTCGCAAGCCGTCGTCGCGCAGCCGGCCGACTCCGCCGAGCCGCCTGAGATCATCGAGCACGAGGGTTGGCAGTATCGCCGCGAGGAACGGCTGGAAACCCCGGCCGCTAACCCCGACGAGGTCGCTGAGAAGGCGACCAATCCCTTCGAACGGCTCAACGCCAAGTCGACGCGGTTCAATCCGGAAACGGAGACGCACACGGGCATCGTGATGGGGATCGCGCTTGCCAGTTTCCGCGCACGCGATGGCAGCGACCGATTCCTGATTGTGCCCGGCGACGACGTGAAAATCACGGTTCCGACGGCGGGCATGCCGCCCAAGCCGGCCAGCGACACGTTTACCGTGGTCGACTTTTATGAAAGCAAGATGAGCGAGTATGACGCGAATTTCATATTCCTGCCGATTCGCAAGCTGCAGGAAATGCGCGGCATGTACGATCCGCAGACCCTCGTGGGTCATGCGACTTCCATTCAAATCAAGCTGCACAACGACGCCGACGGGCCCGTGGTACGCGATTTGATCCAGGCCGCGTTTCCGCCAGAACAGTACGGCGTGCAAACCTGGCGCGACAAGCAAGGGCCACTGCTCGCGGCCGTACACCTGGAGACCGCGATTCTCAACGTCCTGCTGTTCATGATCATCGCGGTAGCCGGGTTCGGCATCCTGGCGATCTTCTACATGATCGTGGTGGAGAAGACGCGCGATATCGGCATTCTCAAATCGCTGGGGGCCCATAGCAGCGGCATCATGGGCATCTTCTTGACGTACGGATTGTCGCTGGGATTGGTCGGCTCGGGCGTCGGGCTCGTGCTGGGGCTGGTTTTCGTGGCGAACATCAACGCAATTGCCGACGCGCTGGCGTGGCTGACTGGGCAGCAGGTATTCGACCCCTCGATCTACTACTTCCAAAAAATCCCCACCATCGTGGAACCGTTCACCGTGACCTGGATCGTGGCAGGCGCGATCATGATTGCCATCGTGGCCAGCATTCTGCCCGCGCGCCGTGCGGCGCGACTGCACCCTGTGGAGGCTTTGCGCTATGAATAAGTCGCCGCTAGCACTCGCCCCCGGTCACGAGACACGGGGACAGCTCGCCCCACACATGTTGAGCAGCCATTCGGGCTCGATCGAGCCATCGTCGCGCGGCCACCTGGCGGCTCACGGCCTGTGCAAGCAATACCGCAAGGGCCAGGTGTCCATTCCCGTTTTGGGCGGAGTCGATCTGGAAGTCGCGGCCGGAGAGTTCTTATCGATCATCGGCCAAAGCGGATCGGGCAAGAGCACGCTCTTGCACCTGTTGGGCACGCTCGACCAGCCAGACCGCGGAGAAGTGCATTTTCGCGGATTGCGGATCGACAATCTGTCAGTACGCCGGCGCGATGCCATCCGAAACAAACAGATCGGCATGATCTTCCAGTTCTATCACTTGTTGCCTGAGCTGAGCGCGCTGGAAAACGTGATGGCGCCGCTGATGATTGCCGAAGGTCCTTGGCGATATTTTCGCAATCGCCGGCTGCATTTGGAACGAGCGCACCGGTTGCTCGACACGGTCGGGTTGGGCCATCGCTTGAAGCACAAGCCACGCGAGCTATCGGGCGGAGAAATGCAGCGCGCCGCCATCGCTCGCGCGCTTGTTGCCGAGCCTGAGGTGCTGTTGGCCGACGAGCCCACGGGCAATCTCGACAGCGCGACCGGCGAGGAAATCTTGAGAATTCTGCGAACCTTGAACGAGCAACAGAATCTCACTATAGTCATGGTGACGCACGATCGGGCCATCGCCGCGCAGGCGGACCGCACCGTACGGCTGGCCCGCGGGCTGGTCGAAGTCGTGTGACTTTCTGGGAGCTGCTGCCGTGTCCGTCCAATCGCCCTCGTCGCGCGCTTCTGGTTCGGAGGGCCGCAAGGACGCCGCGGCTTTCAAAATCTGGATCAATGGCACGCTATTCGATAAAGCGGATGCCAAGATCAGCGTCTACGATCACGGCCTGCTGTATGGCGATGGCGTTTTCGAAGGTCTGCGCAGCTATGACGGCAAGGTGTTCCGGCTCGAAGAGCATCTTGCGCGGTTGTGGAATTCGGCGAAGGCCATCCTGCTCGAGATCCCCATTTCGCGCGAAGAGATGGCCCGCGCGGTCAACGACACGCTCAAGGCCAACAACCTGGGCGACGCCTACATACGCCTGGTGGTGACGCGCGGCGCAGGCAGCCTGGGGCTCGACCCCAACCGCACCAGTCAGCCGCAGGTCATCATCATCACGGATCACATCGCGGTATACCCCGAAGAGCTGTACCGCGGCGGGCTGGAGATCATCACAGCCAGCACCATGCGCAACCATCCGGCCGCCCTCAATCCGCGCATCAAGTCGCTGAATTATCTGAACAATATTCTGGCGAAGATCGAATCGATGCAGGCCGGCTGCCTGGAAGCCCTGATGCTCAACCACAAGGGCGAAGTGGCCGAATGCACCGCCGACAATATCTTTCTGGTGCGCAATGGCGTCTTGCTGACGCCGCCCGTGGACGCCGGCGCTTTGGAGGGAATCACGCGCGACGCCGTGATTGAGCTCGCTCGGGCGGCCGGCTATGAGGTGCGCGAAACGGCGCTAACGCGCCACGACGTGTACATCGCCGATGAATGTTTTTTGACCGGCACGGCGGTGGAAGTCATCGCGGTGGTGAAGGTCGATAGTCGCAAAATCGGCGGCGGCGCGCCGGGACCCATCACGCGCGACTTGAAAGAGCGCTTCCACAAGCTGACGCGCAGCTAGTCGCGCTGTCTCGGCTGTGTACGGGGGCGCATCAAGAAGGGCGCCAGGCTTCAGCCCGCGCCCCTGTGTGTTGCTAAGATCTTTTGCGCTGTTAGCCGACGACCGAGGCGATGCCGGCAAAATGGCCGCCGCTGATGAACCAACCCTCGCCGCAGGGCTGGCACCACATGATTTTCGTGCGCACGCGAATCGAGTAGCCGCCTTCGCTGGAGATCGTGATGCCGACCTCGTTGGCGGGCAAATCGATGTTGTGAATCAGGCCAATCCCGGAGGCGGCGATCTCTCGACTGAAAGCCGAATAGCGCTTCCCGTCGTCGGTCTCGATCGTCACTGGCCGGAAAAAGGCATACCGCACCTCGCGGCGACGATCTTTGTTTTCCTTGCTCTGCGCTTCGACGATCAATTGATAGATCGCCTTGCCCGGTGAGCGTTCCTGCTTGTGTTCGACCCCGCTAGACATACGTTTAATCCCCTTGCCAGTTTTTGCCCCTCAAGGGACTGCTCAGAAAGCATAGGTTGGGCAAGGACATTATTGACCGGGTTTTCTCGCGAAAACGCCGGCATGTCAGCACAAAGGTTGCCGCTTGCTCGTTTGGAGGTGATCGGTCCCCAGCGGCGTGGCGTTAGCGCCGCGCGTAACGGGTTTGCCGGGACGGAAAATCCGTTACAAGTGGCCTTTCTCCAGGGTTCCTGGTGCAGGGGGCCGTGCTCCCCGCCGTTAGCCGAAAAGCCGCTCCGATCGCTACACTGGGTGGGCCGCCGCGTTCAGCGTGCGCGGTGTTAACATCCCGCTCGAAGTTGCAATGGCCAATTCCGCAAACGAGTACTCCTGGGCGAGCGCGCCGCTCTACGCGGCCGTGGTCGCCGACGTGCTCGATAGCCTCGGGCGCCGATATCAAGTCGCCCATGCGCGGCTGTCGCGCTATAGCGGGCAGGGGGTTCTCATCGGGCCTGCCAAGACGCTGCTGTGGGAAGAAATCGACGGCATCGACGAACGGCCCTATGAGCTCGAGCTCAAAGCGGTCGATGAGTGTCGCCCGGGCGAGGTGCTGGTGTGTGCCGCGGCCGGATCGACCCGGTCTGGATTATGGGGAGAGCTCTTGTCCACGGCCGCCCTGGCGCGGGGCTGCCCCGGCGTGATCGTGGACGGCGCGGTGCGCGACGTGACGAAGATGCGCGAGTTGGATTTCATGTGTTTTGCCGCTGGAACATGCCCGCGGGATAGCCTGCATCGCGTGCGGGTAAGCGAGCTCGACGTGCCCGTGCAACTCGGTGGCGTTACGATCGAGCCTGGCGATATCGTCGTGGCGGATGATGATGGACTGGTGGTCGTCCCGCGCGCGATCGAGCGCGAGGTCCTCGCCCGGGCGTGCGAGAAAATTGGCGCCGAGAACCTGGTGCGCAGCGAAATTCGCGCCGGCCATAGCGCGAGCGAAGTGTTCAAGAGATACGGGGTGCTGTGATGCGCGTGGGCATCGTTGCGCTGCAGCATGAATCGAACACCTTCCTGCCGGATACCACGACGCTGGCTGACTTCGAGCGGGGCGCACTGCTCGTCGGGGATGCCATTCGCGCCGAGTACGCTGACTCGCATCATGAAGTCGGCGGTTTTTTCGCTGGCCTGGCCGAACAAGGCATCGAGGCGGCGCCGATCTTTGTTGCTTGGGCGCTGCCGTCTGGGCCGGTTGAAGCTCACGCTTTCGAAATGCTGCTGGCGCAACTGCTGGACGCGCTCAAGCAAGCCGGCGAGTTCGATGGCTTGTTGGTCGCGCCGCATGGCGCCGGCGTGGCGCAGAACGCCCCCGAGATGGACGGCGCCTGGCTGCGCGAGCTGCGCTCACGCGTCGGACCGCAAATGCCGATCGTGGGCACGCTTGACCTGCACGCGAACCTGACAGAAACCATGGTCCGCGCGACCGATGCCCTGATCGGCTATCGCACGAACCCGCACGTCGACCAGCGCGAGCGCGGCATCGAGGCTGCCCGCTTGATGGGGCGCATGCTTCGCGGCGAGGTCCGTCCCACGCAAGCCGCTGCTCATCCGCCGCTGGTCATCAACATCGAGCGGCAACACACGGCCAGTTCCCCTTGCCGCGAATGTTACGAGGCGCTCGAGGACATGCGCGACGATCACCGCGTGTTGTCCGCAAGCTTGCTACTCGGATTTCCCTATGCAGACGTGCGGCAAATGGGCACTAGCGTTCTCGTCGTTACGGACGACGAGCCTGATCTCGCGCGCAAACTGGCCGATGATTTTGCCGAGTACCTGTCGTTACGGCAGTCGGACTTCAAAGGCCAACTGATCGAGCCACAAGCGGCCATCGAAATTGCGCGCCGCTCGGCCAGGCCTGTGTGCCTGCTCGATATGGGGGATAACGTCGGCGGCGGTTCGCCCGGCGACAGCACGCATCTGCTGCACGCGCTCGCACGCGAGGCGAAACTGCGATCGTTTGTGTGCCTGTGCGATCCGGAGGCCGTCGCTCAAGCCGGTCACGCCGGCATCGGTGCCAAATACCGGGCCGCGCTGGGCGGAAAGTCCGGACGGCTACACGGCGATCCGGTCGTCGCCAATGTGCGCGTGCTTGGCTTGTACGCCGGAAGATATGAAGATCACCAGCCGCGCCATGGCGGCCGCATCCACTACGACATGGGCCCGACGGCCGTGCTTCAGTTCGAAACCGGGCCCATTGTCATGGTGACGTCGCGGCGCGTGATGCCGGTCAGCCTGGCTCAACTTACGAGCTGCAATCTCGATCCCGCGGGCTTCGACGTGCTGGTCGCCAAGGGAGTTCATTCGCCCGTGGCCGCGTATTCCGGCCTGTGTCCGACACTCGTGCGCGTGCACACGCCGGGCGTCACGACGGCGGATGTCACGAGCCTCGAATATCGGAACCGGCGCAAACCGCTGTTTCCGTTTGAATCGATTTAGCTCCGTTATTTTTCAGGCCAGGGCCGCGCGGGTCCGCTGAACGAGCGCATTGTCCTTGCCGCCCGAGCCGCGCAGGTTGAAAACGCTCGAGGCCAAGAACTTCGCGCGCCAGGCCGGCGACACATTGTGGTAATCCTCGAGCGCCGCCGAACTGAACTTGTAGTCGTGGGCGTTCGTTCCCTTCAAGAAGATCAGCAGCCGCGCCGTGTCGATAAACTCGTGCGGATTGGGGTGCGACTCGAGATAGCTGAGCGTCTTGCCGGCGGCTTGCACTTTGTCTTTGCTGACATCGGTGAAGATTTCCTCCACGGCCTTGGCCGGGTCGCCGGCCAGCGAGACGGGCTGCATCTGATCGAGCTTGATTTCTTTCAGATTCTTGCCCATCGCCTGGCGGAACATCGAGACGAAGGCCGCGTTTTGCAAGAGCAGCATGCGGCGTGTGTCGTCGTTCTGGCTGGCTCCCCACGCGAAACGCAATGCGTTCGTGGTGGTGACGGCGTGCAAGGCCACGATGCCGGGCTGCCGCACGAGCAGCTCGCCCGCGCCAATTAACAGCGCGTCCCAAATGGCTTGCGGCGCGATTTCGCGGTTGAGCAGCTCGACGACTTTCTGCGAGGTCTGATTCTCGTCGCCCTGCCGCAGTGCATCGAGCATCTCGCCGGTTGCCGCGGCATCGACACGGCCTTCCAGCCAGCCTTCGCGAATGTTTTTGGCGCGCTCCACGTTCAAGCGCCACGGGCGATCGGCGGTGTCGTCGCGCTCGCGCGGATTGTCGCCTTCGTGGCTCAGCAGCGCATAGGCCAGCGAGCGGAGCACGGGCTCGACGTGCTGATAGCCGATGCAGTTGAGCGTGCGCAGGCTGTTCGACACGAAGATTGCCTTGTGGCCGATGGAACGAAAGTCTCGCGCGCCATAGCGGAACATGAGCTCGAAGATTTCGTTCACGCCCGCCGAGCGGGCCAGCCCCGCCGCGGCCGCATCGGTTGCAGCCACATCCCAATTGTCCATGGCCTGGACGAGCGCCGCTTTGGCCTCGCGCGCGGCGGGGACCCGCGGCTCATCGACCGGCGACATGGTCCAATCGCCTTGTCGCACGTCTTGCGCTTGTGCATCCTTGAAATAATCGAGCGACCAGAAAATCGGCAGCCAGCGATGCGCATCCGGCGAGGCCACGCTCGCCAGGTGCGCGGAGTTCACCACCAGCACCGCATGGAACTTGAAGCCGACCTCCGGCCGCGGTTGGATATTGCGTACACCGGCCAATAGCAACGCGGCCAGCAAGTCGCGATAGTTCAGCCCGTCGTGAATGCGGCCGGCGACTTTTTCGAGCAATTGGTCGCGCGGCGTGTCCTCGAGCAGTTGCACGATCGGCTCGATCTCGGGATCGACACGCACTCGGTTGGGGTCGGGCGTGGCCTCGGCGGCCGAAACCGGACGCAGCTTGTTGAGGAACCCCAGGTCACCCAGGCCGGCGACCGCCCCGCAAGCCACTGCATTCTGCAAAAAACGCCTCCGCGATTCTTGGCTGCGCATCGATCCGCCCTCCGGAAATAGTGCCTGGGAATCTGACGTGCGACTCGGCAGGAATTATAACACCTCGCGGAGAATCGGGGGTCAGGGGACAGGGGTCAGGCCGCGCCTTGTGGCAAGCGCATCCCCCAGGCAGAATTTAGTACGGCAGTCGTTCGTCACAGGGCAGACCCAACCGTGGACAGATCGTCCGATACCAAATCGGTCAAAAAGCGGGCCGCCCGCCGTCCGCGCGAGCGTCGCGTTTGGCCTTGGATCTCTGGCGCCGGCGTTCTGCTGGCACTCGTGATCGGCGCCGAGCTGTGGCAATCTCGCCCGACGGCCGCCGGCGCCGATGCGCCGAAGTTGAACACTACCACTCCTCCGGGCCCCGCGCCCGACGGCATGGCATGGGTTCCCGGCGGCTGGTTCTGGATGGGGGACAACTCATTCGCGGATGCTCAGCCTGAGCACCTGGTGTACGTCGATGGCTTCTGGATGGACAAAACCGAGGTCACCAACCGCGAGTTTGCCCGTTTTGTGGAAGCGACGAACTACCGCACCGTGGCGGAGCGTCCGCTTGATCCCGCTGAGTTTCCTACCGTGCCGCCTGAGGACCTCAAGCCAGGCTCGATCGTGTTCACGCCTCCCGAGGGCGACGTCCCGCTCAACGATCATCTGCAGTGGTGGGCTTATGTCCCAGGCGCGAATTGGCGGCACCCCGAAGGGCCCGACAGTGACCTGAAGGATCGCGAAAACCATCCCGTTGTCCATATGGCGTGGACCGATGCGGTGGCCTATTGCGAGTGGGCCGGCAAACAATTGCCCAGCGAAGCCCAATGGGAACTGGCAGCTCGTGGCGGACTCGACCGCGAGCTCTATTGTTGGGGACACGAGTTGAAGCCCAAGAACCGCTGGCAATCGAACATCTGGCAGGGCACGTTCCCCAGCCGCAACACGGCTGCCGACGGCTTTGCGCGCACGGCGCCGGTCGCGTCCTTCTCCGCCAATGGCTACGGACTGTTCGACTTAAGCGGCAACGTCTGGGAGTGGTGCGCGGACTGGTATCGGCCCGACTATTACGAACACAGCCCGGAAAAGAATCCCGCGGGTCCGGACTCGAGTTTCGACCCGCTCGAACCAAACTTACCCAAGCGGGTGCAGCGCGGCGGCTCGTATATGTGCAGCGACTCGTACTGCACGCGATACGTTCCGGGCGCGCGAGGCAAAGGCGAGCCGAACAGCGCCGCCGGCCACGTCGGGTTTCGCTGCGTGAAGCATGTGCCTCAATAGCGCCAATATTGCCAGAGCGCGAGCCAGCCGAACAATTGCGGGCACGTTGCTAACCGGTGCTGGGTAATAACATCGAGCCTACAAGCCAGAACCCGAAACCGCCGCGTCGCTGGCTGAGGTTCGGCCTGGGCACGCTATTTCTCGTTTCGACGGCTGTTATTATTCCCATCGCGCTACTCTCAGGCGGCGCAAGTAGGCAGCGTCGCGCAGTCGAGATGGTTCATCGGCTTGGCGGTGAAGTGGCCTACCATCACCAGCGGACCGGAACAGGGGTCTTCGATGGTTTTTATTCCGGCGCGGAACCTGCTGCGCCTGTTTGGCTGCGGCAACTACTTGGCGACGATTATTTCGTTACCGCTGCACAAATCTGGATAGATCGCTCATCGGAATCGACAAAACTGAAAAGGGACGACCTGACGCTATTAACCGGGCTTTCACACCTCGAGCGCCTTCAAATCACGTGTGCTCCATTGCAGGACGAGGATCTCGAACAAATTGGAAAGCTATCCAGGTTGGAAGAGTTGGAACTGGATGGTTCACGCATTTCTGACGAGGGGCTGAGTCACCTCACTCGGTTAACCCGCCTGAAAAAGCTGAGCCTGGGTGCCGATTTGGAGGATACCCCGACAGGTGCTCCAAGGGTCACCGATGCTGGAATGCGGTACTTGCAAGGGTTCAAAGAGCTCCAGAGTCTCTTCTTAGAGAATAGCCAGCTAACGGAGGACGCAATAACTCAGCTTGCTGCCTTACAGGATATCGAAAGCCTGAGCGTGTGCTTCGCTCCCGGCACAAATGCAAAACTCCAGTGGCTAAAGCAGTGGCCCAAGCTTTCAGGAATAATCCTTGGACGTGTACATATCACGGAAGAAGGGTGGGACTCTCTCGCTAGCTGTAGCACGTTGACATTCATCTACTTTGATCATGCCGACATTGACGACGAGGGGCTTCAAAAGCTGAACCGCCAACCAGGCCTTTTTTTAGGATTATCGGCCTCACCAATTTTCGGATGGGGGCTAGCAGCACTCAAAAATGTCGAGCACCTTTCAATGGGCGGCCTTTCCGTAACCGACGAAACCGTTAAACACCTGAGCGAACTTTCGAATCTGAGGTTTCTTGATCTGACCGGCACAGCAATTACTGACGATGGGGTCGAAAGCCTACAGGCGATCAAGACGCTTAAGTACCTAGACCTCTCCCAAAACGATATTGGTGATGCCGCAGTGAGCAAGCTGGTGAGTCTGCCGAAACTCGATTTTCTGTCTTTATGTCACACCCAAGTCACTGACGCAGCTTTTGCCGACTTTAGTCGCTTGCCTCTTGTGTCTTTGTCTCTTGAGGGAAGTCGAGTAACTGAGATTGCAGCCGACGAATTTCGTCGGAAGACTGGAGTACTCGTGGACACGGGTCACGGTGATAAATAGGTCATGTGACTGCTTGACAACGAAGATTATGCCTGTTACTTTGCAATGCAAAGCAATTACGCTCCGCCGTCAATCCACTCAGTTTCACCAGGCCCGAACCACTGAGTAATTGCATGGAACTACGTGACGCGCTAGTCCAAATCGCCGAGATTCGGCGGCAAATGGCCAAGACGGACGTGTTCCGGGGATATCGGTCCGCGCCGGTTGCGCTATCGGGCGCGCTGGCCTTGATGGCGGCGCTCGTGCAGCAGCGCTACATTCCCGACGCGGCCGCCAATTTGAGCGCCTATCTCACGCTGTGGATCGGCATGGCCGCTGTCAGTGTTGCCGCCGTGGCCGTCGAGATGACGGTGCGAAGTTATTTCACCGACAACCGCGCCCACCTCGAGCCGACATGGCTGGCGGTCGAGCAGTTCTTGCCTTCGGTCATTGCCGGGCTGTTGATTACCGTCGTGTTGGTGCGTCAAGCGCCCGAACAGGCGGCGCTGTTGCCGGGGCTGTGGCAGATCCTGTTCAGCCTGGCGATTTTTGCGTCGGCGCGCCTGCTGCCCAAGCCGATCTTTGCGATCGCGGCGTTCTACCTGTGCTCGGGCATCATCGTGCTGGTGTGGGCGCGGGGCGGCTACGCGCTTGAGCCGTGGTGCATGGGCGTGCCCTTCGGGGCGGGTCAACTGGCGACGGCGGCCATTTTGTACTGGACCTTGGAGCGGGGCCGATGAGCGGACGCCAGAGCAAGATTAACAGCAGCGATGCCCCTTTTGCGTACGAGGGGCTCGCGCGCGTCATTCACGAGAAGGCCCGGCTGGGCATCTTGGCCTCGCTCGCCACGCATCGCGAAGGGCTCGCCTTTGGCGATCTCAAACAACTTTGTGCCCTCACCGACGGAAATCTGAATCGGCATCTGCAAGTGCTGCAAGACGCCGGCCTGGTCGAAATTCGAAAATCGACGACCGACAACCGGCCGCAAACGTGGTGTCAATTGACCCCGCTCGGCCGCAGCCGGTTCGAAGAGTACATCGAGGTGCTCGAGCAAGTCGTGCGCGACGCGCTCCACGCTTCTCAGCCGGAATCGGCGCCCGCCAAAGGGCTGCAAGAAGGTCTTTCGCCCGCGTAGCCATCCCTAGCTTCAGCCGCGGAATACAAATACTCCAAGCAATCGCCCCTTTTTGGCCACAAACTTTGCGACGCAAAGCAAATGAGCATGACGGAATCCTTTGATGTCGTGGTGATCGGCGCGGGGTTGGCCGGGTTGCAAACCGCGCGGCTGGTGGCTGGGCACGGACTGCGAGTACTGCTGGCCGACCGTAAGGGTTCGCTCGAACGCGGCGTGCACACGACCGGCATCTTCGTGCGCCGCTCGCTCGATGACTTCTCACTGCCGCCGGCTTATCTCGGCCCTGCCATTCGTCACATTTCGCTTTACGCGCCGAGCGGGCGGCGGCTGGACCTGGAGAGCCCTCATGATGAGTTCCGCATTGCGCGGATGGGCGAGTTGTACATGCGCTGGCTCAAGGACGCGCAAGCGGCCGGCGCCGAGTGGCTGAGCGGCGCAACCTATTTGACGGCCCAGCCGCACGAAGGCGGATCGCTCGTCGAATTCGAAATCGAGGGCGAAGTGCGCCGCGTGAGCGCGCGATTTCTGATCGGCGCCGACGGAGCCATGTCGCGCGTGGCGCGCGATCTCGGTCTGAGCGCCAACCGGCAATTGATCGTGGGGCTCGAGGATGTGTTCGAGGGGGGCGCAACCGATTCGCCGCCCCGCTTGCACACGTTCTTCGATCGCCGCCTCGCACCGGGCTATATCGCGTGGGTCGCCACCGACGGTCATAGCACGCACGTCGGCGTGGGCGGATATCCGGGCCGCTTTCAACCCGCGGCCGCGCTCAAGAGTTTTCGAGAGCGCGCGGAAAGCATCGTTTCACTTCGTGATCTGCCGGTGGCCGAGCGGCGCGGCGGCCGCATTCCCGTGGGCGGCGTGCTGCCGCGGCTGGTTTGCGAGCGCGGTCTGCTGGTGGGCGATGCGGCAGGCGCGGTATCGCCGCTGACGGCCGGCGGGCTCGACCCTTGTCTGCGCTTGTCGGAGCTGGCCGCCAAAGTGGTGTGGCGCTATTTGAAAACCGGCGATGCCGGCCACCTGGCCGCCTATGACGGGTTGGAGTTTCGGCGTCGCTTTCGTCTCCGCCAGACGCTTCGCAACGTGTCCGCCTGGGCCAGCTACAACCCCTTGTTGGAAGCCGCCTGCGCGGCGCTGCGACTTCCGGTAGGCCGGCAGCTTGCGGCGCGCGTATTTTTCGGGCGCGGCTCCTTCCCGGATGTGAACGAAGCTCGCGCGGCGCCTTCCGCAACGCCCGTTCAACTCAAGCCCAGCAGCGCTAGACTGTCGCGGTGAATCATCGCCTCGATCGCCTGCACGTCCAGCCGCGGCAGGGCCGTGCCGTCGAGCATGGCATTGAGAGCGCGCAACCCGGCGATCGTGGCATTGACGGTGGTAAAGGGAAAGTCGGTGCCGAACAGCAGCTTTTGCCACACGCCATATTCCTGCACCAGCATCAGGCTGTGATACAACTGAAACGGGCGATAGTGCAGCGCGCTAATGTCGGCGTAGACATTGGGGTGCTTGCGAATGACCGCGACGCACTCGCCCTCGTAGGGATGCGCCAGGTGCGCTAGCACGATCTTCAAATCCGGATAGCGCACCGCCACGCGCTCGATATGACGCGGCAGCGTATGCTCGAGCATCGCCTGCGCGATGAAGGTGGTGCCGGTGTGCAACAGCACGGGCAGGCGTTTTCGATCGGCGTACTCCCACAGTGCATCCAGCCGCTCGTCGTCGGGCCGAAAGCCTGCATACATGGGCAGGAGCTTGATGCCGCGCAGCCCCAGCTCCTCGTGGCCGACTTGCATCTCGCGCTGCCAGGCGGGCTGCGTGGGATCGAGCGACAGAAAGCCAATCAGACGTTCGCGATCTCGCGAAACATATTCCGCCACGTAATCGTCATCGACCCACAGGCCGGATTGGCGCGCCTTGCCGCCAAATACGACGGTGCGCGTGTCGGCGGGGGCCGTATCGCGATAGGCCTCGTAGCGGACGTTTAAGTCGACCGGGCCGCCGGCCTTTGCGCGCGACGCCTGCCTGCCGAAGTCATCGTTGAAGTGCTGCGGGTAGAGCCAGGCGTGGCTATGCACGTCGACGATCATGAGAAGACTGCCGCGCCAGACGGGGGAGCATCCGCGCAAAAATATACCCCGGCGCGGGGAGGTGTCGAGCCCGCGCGCCGGGGCTCCCTGGTAGACAGCTTCGTCGTCGACCGTACTAGTAGTTCGATGGTGGCCAGCCGGTCTTGGCAAACCATCCCAGCCAGACGGCGCGCTAGCGCCGTCTCGCATAGGTATATATCCGCACAGTTCGCGAGAAGTTTCGAAACGGCGAAATTTATTTTTCAGGAGCGTGCAGCTACACACTCAAAAACGACTTCGCCGATACTCGGTCGCGCGAACTTGCTACCGGGCGCGCGAGCGGGCGACGTCGGATGCTGGCAAAGGCCTCGAGCCGCGATGAAAGTGGCGGTCGGCAAAATCGAGATAAGCCAGCCAGTCATAGTCCGTTAGCGCATGTTTACCGACACGCAGGTGGTACCCGATGTTCGCGCCCAGCGGCTGGTTTAAAGGGGGATCGCCAGTCAACTCGAGCCCGCGCAGGCCGAACAGGCGGTACACGCCTTGGGCGCCTTGGGCGGCCAACAACTCGCCGCGCGGGTCGGCCCAACGGTCCTCAAGCGCGCTTGCGACATACACGGGGCGTGGCGCAACCAGCGCAATCAGTTCGTGCTGATCGACAGGCAACTCGGCTTCGCGGTCATTGTATTTTTTGAAGTTGCCGCAGAACCAATGCGGGAACACCCGATTGATGCGCGCGACGGTCTCGCCAAAAATCCGCCGGCTGAGCGCCGCGCCGCCGCAACCAGAATTGTTGGAGATCACGATCGCGAAACGCTGGTCCTGCGCGCCGGCCCACAGTGCGGTCTTTCCCATCCGCGAGTGCCCGATGACGGCCACGCGGCGGGCATCGATCGTGGGATCGCATTCGAAGTAGTCGAGCGCTCGGCTGAGCCCCCAAGCCCAGGTGCCGATGGCGCCGGCTTCCTCCGCGGCAGGATCGCCCGATCGATCAGGGAAGAGCGCCGTCAAAACGCCGTCGCAAAAATTCGCCTTGTCGTCGGGACAGAAATCTTTTGCATCGAGCGACGCGACGGCGTATCCACGCGCGAGAATCGTCCGCATCAGGTTCTTGCCGGGCAGCTCGCGGCCCACGTCCTGCTCAAGCGGTTTGCCGGGCTGCGGTTCGTCGGCCTCCTTGTCGAACAAATGCATGCCCACGAACGCCGGCGCCCTCCGCCCTTGTGACCTCGGTTGGTACAGGACGAAAGCAAAAGCAGGCACAAACTGGCCGCCGCTCCAGATCTCGACCTTTACGCGCTTGCGTATCGCGCGTCCACCCAGCACGCCTTGCTCCTCCCGCACGTTAAAGCGAACCTTGCGCGGGACTGGCAGCGGCCGGCCATACACCTGCGTCTCAAACAAATTGAGCAGCTCGGGTCGACGCGCGTTTTGCCAGGCCTTGGCCGTGACCACGCGCTTGCCGCTTTGCATGACAAGCGGGTCGGGCAGCTCATACGGCGGCACCTTGGCTTCGTCGTAGTTGATGACCCCATCATCCGCCAGCGCCACCGCGCGCGATGGCAGCATGCCAAGCGACAAAATGGCGGCGGCCAGAATCGCGGCAGCCCGCA
>DATJEN010000007.1:0-13613 GCA_035496575.1 Pirellulales bacterium | reverse complement strand
TGCACGTTGTGTGCGCCTGGATGGGTAATACTCAGGCGATCGCTGCCAGGCACTATTTGCAAATCACCGACGAGCACTTTGAAAAAGCGACGCGCCAGACGACGCAGCACGCGGTAGCAGGGGGTTGCACGGACGGTCAGCCGAACCGGTCGACCGGCATAATTGCCGGTGTATGTAGCTCTGTGCACACGTATGCACCCCCCAAGGTGGGCGATGAGGGACTCGAACCCCCGACATCCACGGTGTAAACGTGGCGCTCTAACCAACTGAGCTAATCGCCCGGGCTTTTAACCGCGTGATCATACCATTTTTCGCGCTTCGTGTCCCGCTCGGCCAGTGTGCCCCCCCTTGGCGAATTCAACGTCTGCGCGCGGCGTCTTTCGACACCCCCTGCGCGTTTTTCTTGATTCCCCTTGTTGCCAATTGGAGTAAATATCTGGCGCCGGCCCTCGGAAAGTTTCGCGCACAGACATTTCCACGAGGTTGTCGATTCATCCGAGATCGCGCACGCTCTTGCGGCCCCCAGCGCTAATACTTTTTGCGCGGATACTTCACGGACAAGCGCGCTTAGCGTATGCTCTTGGCAGTTCTGAAAATATTCACGAATGGAGAAAGAAAATTGGCACGCAAGAAGACAGCGGTTAAAGCCCCGCGGAAGAGTGACGTCATACGCGAGATTATGAAGGAAAAGCCGAAGGCTTCGGTCAAAGAGATCCGCGCGGCCCTCGACGCGCGTGGGGTCAAAGCGTCCGACGCGCTGATTAGTAAGCTCAAGTACAGCCGCGGACGCAAAACCGCTCGCAAGCGCGGGCGTCGCGGCCGGGCACCATCGGCCAATGGCCATTCGCAGCACGGCAGCAAGGCCACTGCTATCCGCAATATGTTCCACGAGATGGGCGTTAACGCCCGTGCCCGGGACATCGTGGCGGCTCTGGCGGGTCAAGGCATCACCGTCAGCGCCGCTCAGGTCAGCACGCTGCGCAAGAGCGCGCCCCGGCGCGGCCGACCCAGCGGGCGCGGCGTTGCCGATTCGGTCTCGCTGTCGCAGTTGATTGCCGCTAAGCACTTGGCCGAACAGCTCGGTGGCATCGAAGCCGCACAACGAGCTTTGGAAACCCTCGCGAAATTGACTGGTTAATCGTCCGCGAACACAGGCCGGCGGCAGGGCGAGCGCGTGATCGAAATCTTGCGGATCGCGCTACTGGCATCGCACCTATTGCTGGTCGACCTGGCCATGGCCGGGCCGCTGGTGTGCATCTTGCTCCACCGGCGCGCCCGGCGCTTTTCTGCGCCCGAAACCGATGACGTCGCGCGCCTTCTGGCGAATTTGGCAATGGCGTCGCTGGCGGCGGGTTTCCTGCTGGGTGGCGTTCTGTTAGCGCTTCGCTGGTCGAATAACCGTTCTTACTTTGAAGCCGCCTCCGTCATTCCAGCCAGCCGTTATTGGTTCGCACTGGCTGAGCTCGCATTTTATTTTGCTTGCATGGCCATCTATCGAGGGCTGTGGAATCGCCTGCAGGCCAGGCCGATGGTTCATGCGTGCTTGGCACTAGCAGCATCGCTGAATTTAGCTGTTCACTTTCCGGCGTTGTTTACGATCATCTCGGTCCTCGCCAGCCGGCCACACCAGTGGGCCGAAGCGCTCGATCGCGCCGGGTATTGGCAGTTGCTCATGGACGGTGAAGTGGTCTCGCGCGTCGTGCACGTGTGGCTGTCCTCCGTGGCGGTTGCCGGTGTAACCCTCATGTGGTTATCCGCACGCATCGAATCCGAGTCCCAGCGTACTGCACTCACCAGGCTGGGCGCAACGATCGCGCTCGCCGCGACCGTGGCCCAGTTGCCAGCGGGTCTGTGGGTCGCTCTCGAATTGCCAGAGGCCTCTCGCAATGCGCTATTGGGAAACGACATGCTGGCGAGCGCTTTGTTCGGGCTCTCGCTCCTGCTCGTGTTCCAGTTGCTACACACTCTGGCCGCGATTGCCCTGGGAGAAGCCGAGCGCTCGCACGTTCGCCGCGCCGCGCTCGTCACGAGCGTTCTCGTGCTGCTGATGGTGGCCGCCCGCAGCCGAGCCGAGCCGCGGTTGGGCCGCGCGGATGCCCAGCTCGCGAAAATGCCAAAGGCCACAGTGTTGCCGCGCTAGGCAAGCCTCTTGCATCCGCGCTGGCTTGCGTTCCAATAGGTGCGCAACTCCCACCCTGTCCATCCGTCGCCGCAACTTATGTCTTTTGAAATCATCTCCATCCGTGACCGCAACAGCGGGGCGCAAGCCCGCGTTCTGCCCGGGCTGGGATTCAATTGCTTTAGCTTCGAAGTCCAGGACTCCGGTGGGAAACTGGAAACCCTGTGGAGTCACCCCGAGCTGCTTGGCGGCGCTGCCAAGCCGTCGGGCAGCGGCATTCCCATCCTGTTTCCATTCGCGGGCCGCATCAGCGGCGCTCAGTTCACCTACGAAGGCAAACGCTACGAGCTCACTCCGGCCGATGGCTTGGGCAACGCCATTCATGGCTTCGTGCTGAACCGCGCTTGGCGCGTGCTGCGCCGCGAAGACAACCTGGTCGCCGGGGTATTCCAGGCTTCCGTCGATGAACCTACCCTGCTTTCAAAATGGCCGGCCGACTTTCGCATCACTTGCGAGTATCAACTGCAAAGCAACACACTGGTCAGTGAGTTCTTGATCCAAAATCCGGACACCCGGCCGCTGCCCTTTGGATTCGGGACACATGGTTATTTCCGCATACCACTGGGCGGATCGAGCGCGGACGATTGCGTGGTCACCGTGCCTGTCAGCAGTAATTGGATACTTGACAATCTTCTGCCGACCGGAAAGCAGGACGCTCCACCTCAGGTCGCTCAGATTGCGCGTGGCATGCGTGCGGGCGATATGCACCTGGACAACGTATTCGGCGGGGTTCAGTTCGAGAACCATCGTGCGACGGCGAGTGTTGTGGACCCCCAAAGTAAACATCGCATGACCCTGACCTTTGACGATCAATTCACCAGTTGCGTTGTATTCAACCCGCCCCATCGAGAAGCCGTGTGTATCGAGCCGTACACAACATTGCCCGACGCATTTGCACTTCGTGAACAAGGAGTCGACCCGCACCTGCGTGTCCTTCCGCCGGGAGGCGCACTGCGCACCCGCATCGAGATGAAATTCGAGTAATGAAGCAATGGTTAGCCAGCGGAGAAATCCTATGAAACCGCGACAGCTGCTTGGGATCGCCCTGCTGGCAATCCATGGTTTCGGGGGCTGGCTGGGGGTGACCGCCGGCGGCTCGACGGCCGTTGCCGCCGAAAGGCCCAACATCGTATTTATTCTGGCTGACGACCTGGGCTACACGGATGTCGCGTGCTACGGTAGCCGCTATTACGAAACTCCCAACATCGATCGCCTGGCCGCCGAGGGCCGAAAATTTACTGCCGGCTATACGTGTGGCCCGAATTGCCAACCCACCCGTGCCGCGCTTCTCAGTGGACAATATGGCCCGCGCACGGGTGTTTACACCGTGGGAAACATCGACCGCTTTGACTGGCAAAGCCGGCCGTTGCGGCCGGTCGACAATGTGGTCGAGCTGCCGCTCGATAAACGCACGCTGCCACTAGCGCTCAAGGCTGCCGGCTATAAAACCGCGATGTTCGGCAAATGGCACTTGGGCGAAGATGATGCCCACCATCCAAGCGCGCGCGGTTTTGACGAAGCGATTTCGTCACAAGGCAAACATTTTGATTTCGTGACGCACCCCAATGTCGATCACCCCAAGGACCAATACCTGGCCGATTTTCTCACGGATCGTGCGGTCGACTTCATGGGCCGCAACCGCGAGCAGCCATTTTTTCTGTACCTGGCCCATTTCGCGGTGCATGCGCCGCACGAGGCCAAGCCCGAGCTGATCGAGCGCTTCAAATCCAAGCAACCCGACGGCGGACATCACGACCCGACGTACGCGGCAATGATCGCCAGCGTCGATGAAAGCGTCGGCCGCGTGGTGCGGGCGCTCGAAGACCTCAAGCTCACGAACAACACGCTCGTCGTTTTCACGAGCGACAACGGCGGCGTGGGCGGATATGAGCGCGAGGGCATTCAAGGCGGCAGCATCACCGACAATGCTCCGTTGAAAGGCGGCAAGGGCATGCTCTACGAAGGCGGCATCCGAGTGCCTTACATCTTCAAGTTGCCGGGCAAAATTCCCGCTGGCACTACCTGCCAGGCGCCCATCAACTCGGTCGATCTCTATCCGACCTTGCTCGAGTTGGCGGGCGGAAGCGCGACGAGCGACTATCCGCTCGATGGCACGAGCTACGCCCGCTTGTTGTTTGACCAGCAGCCGTCGTCCGAGCGACAGCCCCTTTACTGGCACTTCCCCGGCTACCTGGGCGCACGGGCTGGCACTTGGCGCACCACGCCCGGCGGAGCAATTCGATCAGGCGATTGGAAGCTGATCGAGTTTTTCGAGACCGGGCGGCGAGAGCTCTATAACCTGAAAGACGACCCTGGCGAGCGAAACAACCGTGCCGCCGCGTTGCCCGAGCAGACTGAAAAGCTGGCGGAGAATCTGGGGAACTGGCGCGCTAGGATCCATGCTCCGATGCCGACGCCGAACCAGCCGAGGCCAGCCAGCACCGAGAGCAAGGCGCAAAAACGGCGCGCCAGGCGGGCCAATACCGATGAGTAAAAACATGATCGCAATTAGACTCAGCTTGGGGATGGCGATGCTCGCGCTCGCCTGCCCGGTGGCGCTCGCAGCCGAAGCGCCGCGACCCAACATCGTATTCGTGTTAGCCGACGACCTCGGTTCCTACGACGTGAGCTGGCGCGGTAGCGAAATTAAAACACCGAACTTGGACCGTCTGGCGCGATCGGGCGCCACGTTCGAGCAGTTCTACGTGCAGCCTGTCTGCAGCCCCACTCGCGCCGCGCTGATGACCGGGCGCTACCCGTGCCGCTATGGCTTGCAGGTGGGCGTCGTTCGCCCGTGGGCCCAATACGGCCTGTCGCTCGAGGAGCGCACGCTGCCGCAGGCATTGCACGAGGCCGGATACCAAACCGCGATCACCGGCAAGTGGCACTTGGGTCATTATCGGCCCGAGTACCTGCCCACTCGGCGCGGCTTCGATCATCAATATGGGCACTACAACGGAGCCATCGACTACTTCACGCATATCCGCGATGGCGGTTTCGATTGGCACCGCGACGACCGCGAGAATCACGACCCCGGCTATTCGACGGAGCTCATCGGCACGGAGGCGGCGCGGCTGATCCGCGCGCGAGATCCCAAGCGCCCTCTGTTTCTCTATGTGCCCTTTAACGCCGTCCACGCTCCGCACCAGGTTCCTGAGCGCTACACCGAGCCGTACGCACAGTTTGAGGGCAAGCGGCGCACGTATGCCGGCATGGTGGCCGCCATGGACGAAGCGATCGGCCGAATTTCCGCGGCGCTGGATTCCGAAAAACTCACCTCGAACACGCTGTTCATCTTCTCAAGCGACAACGGCGGGCCACAGCCGGGCGTCGTCACGGACAATGGCCCGCTGCGGGATGGCAAAGCCACGCTCTATGAGGGGGGCGTGCGCGTGGCCGCCTTCGCGACCTGGCCTGGCAAGATCGAAAGCGGCAAGAAAATCGAAGCCGCCATGCACATGGTCGACTGGTATCCCACGCTGCTAAAGCTTGCAGGCGTCAAGCTCGATCAACCGGTGCCGCTCGACGGCCGCGACATCTGGCCGGCCATCACGGCCGGAGCTTCCTCACCGCATGAGGAAATTCTGCTGAATGCCACGCCGGCACACGGCGCCATTCGCGTGGGCGACTGGAAGCTGGTTCTCAACGGACAGTTCAATGCGGCCGACGGAGAAGACAGACCGGTCAAAATCGGAGACAAGCGCGCGGAGCTGTTTAATTTGCGGGACGACCCATCGGAAAAGAACGATCTCGCGAGTCAGCATCCGGCCGAGCTCAAACGGCTGCGAGACCGCTATGACGCAATCGCGAGCGAAGCCGTGCCGCCACTAGCGCGCGGCAAAACTGCGGGTTTTAAGAGTCCCAAGGTTTGGGGCCAGGCAGATGGCGCGGCGCCCTAAATCGCTCGTCGCGGCTTCAGGTCGAATCGATGTCGGTCGTGCGGCCCAATCGCCCTCGCGCGCCGGCCGTTGCCAGACGGCGAATGCGCGGAATCTGAATCCACTGGAACACGCGCGAGGCCATTGCGCGCCGCCCGTTCCACATGTCTGCCAGCCACTCGACCGAGTAGTAAAAGACAGGCGTGAGAAAGATTCCAAACAGCGTGACGCCCAACATCCCGCCGAACACGGCCGTGCCCAGCGTGCGCCGCATTTCAGCCCCTGCCCCTTCCGACAAAACCAGCGGCACCACGCCCAAGATGAACGCGAACGAAGTCATGATGATCGGCCGCAATCGCAAGTTGACGGCGGCCAGCGTCGCTGCATAGCGGTCCATGCCCGCCTCGCGCTGGTTGCTGGCGAACTCGACCACCAAGATCGCGTTCTTGCAGGCCAGCCCAATCAAAACGACGAATCCAACCTGCGTGAAGATGTTCACGTCCATGTGCGCCTTGTTGACCGCGTAGATCGCGCACAACAAGCACATCGGCACGACCAGGATGACCGCCAACGGCAGGGCCCAACTTTCGTACTGGGCCGCCAGCACCAAGAACACCAACACCACGGCCAACAGCAGCACAAGCATGGCGGTGTCGCCCGTTTGCAGTTGCAACAGCGCGAGCTCCGTCCATTCGTAACGCATGGTCCAATCGAGTTGATCCTTGACCACTTGCTCGAACCGCTCGATCGCCTGTCCGGAACTCAGCCCGGGGGCCGCGTTGCAGTTCACCGCCGCCGCCGAATATCCGTTGTAGCGGGCAACCAGCACGGGGCCCGTCACTTCGCGCACGGAAAGAAACGTGCCCAACGGCACCATGAGACCGCGGTCGTTGCGCACTTTCAACTGCGGCAGGTCTTCGATCTGCTGCCGAAAATCCTGGTCGGCCTGTACGTTCACCTGCCACGTGCGGCCGAATAGGTTGAAGTCGTTGACGTACAGCGAGCCCAAATACACCTGCAGCGTATTGAAGATCTCGGCGACGGAAACTCCCATCACCTTGGCTTGCGTCCGGTCGATATCCAAGTACAGCCAAGGCGTCTCCGCGCGAAAACTCGTGAACGGATCTTGCAGCCCTGGAGTTTTGCCTCCCTGGCCCACAATCCGGTCGGCGACACTCTGCAGCTCATTGAGCCCCGTGTTGCCGCGGTCTTCGATCATCACTTTGAATCCGCCCGCCGTGCCCAGCCCTTCCAGCGGCGGCGCGCCCAGCACGTTGACGAGCGCCTCGGGCGTGGTCTGTTGCAAGCGATCTTGCAGCGTCGATGCGATCGCCGCGCCAGAAAGTTCAGGCGCCCGCCGATGCTCGAACTCGTCGAGCATCACGTACATCGCGCCAAAGTTGGGAGCGTTCGCGCCCAGCAAAATCGATTGGCCCGAGATGGCGACGGTGTGCCTGACGCCGCGCGT
Organism: Pirellulales bacterium; assembly: GCA_035496575.1. Taxonomy (GTDB): domain Bacteria; phylum Planctomycetota; class Planctomycetia; order Pirellulales; family PALSA-1355; genus PALSA-1355. The sequence goes on along the minus strand of DATJEN010000007.1, from coordinate 6,088 downwards.
CTTGAGCACGACGTCTTCCATGTGCCGCATCACTTGTTCCGTGCGGCCGACCGACGCCGAGTCCGGCAGTTGCAAGTTGACGAGCAGATAACCTTTGTCCTGAGTCGGAATAAATCCTTTAGGCGTATCCAGAAAACTCGTGTACGTGAGGTTCAACAGCCAGGCGTAAAGCACGAGCACCACCACGGCAATTCGCAACAGCCTTCCCACGAACCAGGTGTACACGCGGCCGGTAAGATCAAATCCCTTGTTGAAGGCGCGGAACGCCAAGCCGAGCACAAAGTTCAGCGGCCAGGCAAGGATGGCGCCGAGCACGCCTCCGCCAATAGCCGCCGCCCACGGCAACGACTGCAAGCTCAGCCAAGCGGGCACGCGCCCATTCTCTTCCATCCACGGGGCGCCGAAGGCATAGCCCAAATAGGCTCCCGCAATCACGAACGCCAACCACGGCAACGGCGGCGCGGATCCCTTATCCCGCGGCCGCAACAAGAGCGCCGTCAGCGCCGGGCTGAGCGTCAGGGAGTTGAACGTCGAAATCAGCATCGACACGGCGATCGTGAGCGCGAACTGCCGGAAGAATTGTCCCATGATGCCGGCAATGAACGCACACGGCACGAACACGGCGCTGAGCACGAGCCCCACCGCAATCACCGGGCCCGATACCTGGCTCATGGCCTTGATCGTGGCCTCGCGCGGCGACAAGCCACGCTCGATATGATGCTCGACCGCCTCCACGACCACGATCGCGTCGTCGACCACGATACCAATCGCCAGCACCAGCCCAAACAGCGTGAAGTTATTCAGGCTGAAGCCCATGGCCGCCATCACCGCAAAGGTGCCCACGATCGCGACGGGCACGGCAATCAGTGGAATGATGGCGCTGCGCCAGTTTTGCAGGAACACCAGCACCACGATCGCAACCAGCACGATCGCATCGCGGAGGGCCTTGAACACCTCGCTGATCGACTCGGTGATGAAAGGCGTCGTGTCATAAACAATCGCGTAATCGACGCCCTCGGGAAAGCGCAATTTCAACTCTTGCATTTTCGAGCGCACCAGGCCGGCAATCTCGAGCGCGTTCGAGCCCGGCAACTGGTAAATCGAAAGCGCCACCGACGGCTGACCATTCAACCGGCAGGTCTGGTCATAGCCTTGCGCCCCCAGTTCGATGCGCGCGACGTCGCGCAGCCGCACCAGGCGTCCGTTGACGTCGGTTTTCACGATCATATCCGCGAACTGCTCGGGATCGGCCAGCCGGCCCATCGTGCTTACCGTGTACTGAAACACCTGTCCTTTTTCGACCGGCGGCTGCCCGATCTGCCCGGCGGCAACTTGCGTGTTCTGCTGCTCGATGGCCGAGACAACATCTCGCGCCGACAGGTTTCGCGACGACATCTTCTCGGGGTCCAGCCACAGCCGCATGCTGTAATCGCGCTGCCCCAGGTACGTAATGTCCCCTACGCCCGGCAGACGCGACAGCTCGTCTTTGAGTTGAATCGTGGCATAGTTGCTCAAGTACAAACTGTCCCGCGTCGCCTCGGGCGAGAACAGGTTCACGATCATGAGCACGCTGGGCGATTTCTTCTTGACCGTTACTCCCCGTCGCCGCACCAGTTCTGGCAACACCGGCTGCGCAAGCGCCACCCGGTTTTGCACCAGCACCTGTGCCATGTTCAGGTCGACGTCGTTGGCGAACGTGACAGTCAGCGTGTAGTTGCCGTCGTTGGTGCACTGCGAAGACATGTACAGCATGTCCTCGACCCCGGTCACCTGTTGCTCGATGGGCGCAGCCACGGTGTCGGTGACGACCTTGGCGTTCGCGCCCGGATACGAAGCGCTAACCTCGACCGTGGGCGGAGCGATCTCGGGATATTGCGCGATCGGCAGGGTAAACAGCGCAATGCCACCGGCCAGGGTGATGATGATCGACAACACCGAGGCGAAGATCGGCCGATTGATGAAAAAGTTCGAAAACACGCCAGGTATCTACTCGTGCAAGACAGGTTCGCGCGGGGCGGCTGGGCGGTGATGAGGCTTGGGCGCCTTCCAGGTCCGACCCGCCAGGCGGCGGACTGGTTTCAAGGTCAACAAGCCCAGCGAGAACTCGCTCAGCCGATGGGCCAGCTTCGACGCGAACACAGGCGTGCCGCCCAACCAATCAATCGCGAAGAAAAACACGGGCGTCAGCAATAGCCCGAACAGCGTTACGCCCAGCATTCCGGCGAACACCGCCGTGCCAAGCGTGCGGCGCATCTCGGCCCCCGCGCCCTGCGCGATCATCAGCGGCGCGACCCCCAGAATAAACGCGAACGACGTCATCACGATCGGCCGCAACCGCAGCCGGCAGGCCTCCAGGGTCGCCAGCCGCCGTGGCTCGCCGCTTTCGCGCTTCATCTTCGCGAACTCGACGATCAAGATCGCGTTCTTGCTCGCCAGGCCCACCAACACGACGAACCCGATCTGCGTGAAAATATTGATGTCCATCTTCGCCAGGTTCACGCCGATGATCGCGCTCAGCAAACACATGGGGACGACCAAAATGACCGCCAGCGGCAGCGACCAGCTTTCGTACTGCGCCGCCAGCACCAGAAACACCATCACCACGGCAAACGCGAAAATGACCATGGCCGTATTGCCTGCCATCAGCTCGAGATAGGCCATTTCGGTCCATTCGAAGGCCATCGAGCCAGTCAGCTCGAGCTTGGCTACCCGTTCCATGATGCTGATCGCGTCGCGCGAGCTTATACCCGGCTTGGCGGCGCCGGTGATCGACGCGGCGGGATACATGTTGTAGCGCGTGAGCACCAGCGGCCCGTTCACCTCGCGGATGCTGGCCAGCGACCCGATCGGCACCATCGTGCCGGACGAGTTGCGGACTTTGAACTTCGAGATGTCTTCCACCTGGTCGCGAAATTCGTCTTCCGCCTGCACGATCACCTGCCAGGTGCGGCCAAACAGGTTGAAATCGTTGACGTACAGCGAGCCTTGATACACGCGCAACGTTTCCGCGAAATCGGCCAGGTTAACGCCCTTTTCCATCGCCTCGCGCGTGTCGGGCTCGACCTTCAGCATGGGCACATTCGCCCGAAATGGCGAAAACAAGTTTGCCAGTTGCGGCTGATCGTTGCCTTCGCGCACCAAGGTCTCGGTCTGCTCTTGCAGTGCATTGAGCCCCGACGCGCCGCGGTCCTGCACCATCAGCGTAAAACCGCCCGCGCGGCCCACGCCGCGCACCGGCGGAGGCGGGAACACTTGCACCATGGCGTCGCTAATCTCGGTGAAGCGCTCGTTCAGCGTGGTCACGATCGCTGGACTCGATCGCGAAGGATCGCGCCGCTGATCGTAGTCGTCCAGTCCGATAAACAGCGAACCAAAGTTCGACCCGGTCGCGTTGAGCGCGAACGATTGCCCCGTGATGCCCGTCACGTGGCGAATGCCGGGAACGCTGGCCGCGATTTTCTCGATCCGGCGGATGACCCGCGCCGTGCGCTCCGTCGAGGCCGAGTCGGGCAGTTGCACGTTAATGAGCATGTAGCCCATATCTTGCGAGGGAATGAATCCCTTGGGCGTGTCGTTGAAGCGGTCATAGGTCACCGCGACCAGCCCGCCGTACACGACCAATACGATGATCGTGGCATATAGCAACTTGCCGACGGTCCAGGTGTAAAGCCTGCCGAAGAAATCGAAGCCGCGGTTGAACAGGTAAAACGCGCCGCGCAACACATAGTTGAGCGGCCAGCTCACGAGCGCGCCACCCACGGCCCCAGTGGTCGCGGCGATATAGGGCATGGCCTCCGCCAGGCTACCCCCCGTCGCGGCCCACAGCGCCATTCGCGGCGTCAAGTATTCCCAACCCAGCCAGCCGCCCACCAAGGCCAACGCGGCCCACGGCAGCGGCGCGGGAGCCGCCTTCTCGCGCGGTTTCAGCAACAGCGCCGCAAGCGCCGGGCTGAGCGTCAGCGAATTGAACGCGGAAATAATCGTCGAGACCGAAATCGTGAGCGCGAACTGCCGGAAAAACTGTCCCGTAATTCCGCTGATGAAGGCACAGGGCACGAACACCGCGCTGAGCACCAGTCCCACGGCGATCACCGGGCCGGAAACCTGCCGCATGGCAAGGATCGTGGCTTCGCGCGGCTGCATTCCGTTTTCAATGTGATGCTCGACCGCCTCAACCACCACGATCGCATCATCGACGACGATCCCGATCGCCAACACCAGGCCAAACAGTGTCAGGTTGTTCAGGCTGAAGCCAAAGACGGCCATCGCGGCAAACGTCCCGACCACCGCGACCGGCACCGCGACTAGCGGAATGAGCGCGCTGCGCCAGTTTTGCAGAAACACGAGCACCACGAGCGCGACCAGAATGACCGCGTCGCGCAACGTCTTGATGACTTCCTTGATCGATTCGCTGGTGTAGGGCGTTGTGTCAAAATTGATTTCCCAGGCCATATCCTCTGGAAAGTCGCGGCTCAGGTCTTCCATTTTCGCCATCACCCGGTCGCGCGTGTCGAGCGCGTTCGCATCCGGAAGCTGGAAGATCGGCATGAACACGGTGGGCTTGCCGTCGAACACGACGCTCACGTCCTGGTTCTTGGCGCCCAGCTCGACCCGGCCGATGTCTTTGATTCGCACGATGCGTCCATCCGGCATCGCGCGGATCACGATGTTTTCAAAGTCCTCGACCGCGCTCAAGCGGCCAAGCGTGTTGAGCGTGATTTCGAACTTCTGCTCGCCGCGCGTGGGCGGATCGCCAATCACGCCAGCCGCCACTTGCGCGTTCTGTTCGCGTATCGCGTCGACCACGTCGCCGGCCACCAGGCTTCGCGAAGCGAGCTTCGCCGGATCGACCCAGATGCGCATGCTGTAGTCGCGCTGTCCCATCATGCCGATGTCACTGACGCCCGGCACGCGCGCGATTTCGTCCTTGATGCGCGTCACCGTGTAGTTGCTGAGATAGAGCTGGTCGTACGTGGCCTTGGGTGACGTGATCGCGATGCCCATCAGCACGTCGGGAGCCCGCTTGCGCACGGTGACGCCGGTCTGACGAAGCACGTCGGGTAGCTTGGGAAGCGCCAGGCTGACCCGATTCTGCACGAGAACCTGCGCCATGTTCAGATTGACGCCGTGCTTGAACGTGACGGTCAGGTTATACGAGCCGTCGTTGGTGCAGGTCGACGACATGTATAACATGCCCTCGACGCCGCTGACCTCTTGTTCGATGGGAGCCGCGACCGATCCGGCCACGTCGGTCGCGCTAGCGCCCGGATAGACGCAAGCCACCGACACGTTGGGCGGCGAGATGGGTGGAAACTGCGCCAACGGCAGCGTAAACAGGCAGATCCCCCCAGCCAGCGTGATCACGATGGACAGCACGCAGGCAAAGATCGGGCGATCGACAAAAAATCGAGAAATCACCGCCGCACCACTCGCGTCCGCGCTGGTTCACGTAACTAATGCTTCGAAACGTTTGTCTCGGCCGTCGGCACTTCGGCGACGTTCGACGCCGCTTCCGCGCGATGCTCAGCCAGCTTGGGCTGCACCGTCGCGCCCGGCCGTACGCGCTGCAGGCCGCTGACGACGACGCGTTCGCCTTCGGCCAGTCCTTTTAAAATGACCCGCCGGCCGTTCTGTAGCTTTCCCACTTGAACGCGGCGGTATTGCGCCTTGTTGTCGGCATCCACCACGTACACGAACTTCTGTCCCTGGTCGGTGCCCAACGCCTCCTCGGCCACGAGCACCGCGTTATAGGGTTCGCCGATCGGAAGCCGCACGCGCACGAACAAGCCCGGCGTCAACACGTGCGTCGGATTCTTGAAGATGCCGCGAACCTGCAGGGTGCCCGTGTTCGCGTCCAGGCGATTGTCGAGGAAGTCGATCGCGCCGTTGTACGAATAGCCTTCTTCGTCCGCCAACCCCATCGTCACCGGAAACGCGTCCGACTTTTTGCTCGCGCGCGCATGTTCGGTATAGCGCCGAATGCGCAACAAGGTTCGCTCGTCAATCTCGAAGAACGCGTAAATCGGATCGATCGCCACGATCGTGGTCAAAAGCGTCTCGTCCTCCTTGACCACGTTGCCCGCGTCGA
>DATJEN010000006.1:0-2575 GCA_035496575.1 Pirellulales bacterium | reverse complement strand
GGTCTGGCCCCGCCTGGCCGAGCGCGTTTCCGCACGAAACGCGGCTTCGTCGAGCGTGACGCGGGCCGCGCCAATCGCCTGTAGTCTCGTCGTCACATCGCGATCGAGACAACGCGCCAGCAGGACCTCGACCGTAACCGGCGTCGACCTGGGAAGCGCGGTCCAGTCGATCGGGTCGGGCAACTGCCGGCCCGACAGCATTTCGTAGAGCACGGCGCCGAACGCCCAGATGTCCGAGCGGCGATCGACGGGCTCGCCGCGCGCCTGCTCGGGTGACATGTACTCCGCGTCTGGCGAAGACGGAGCCATCGCCGTGCCGAGGCCGAAATCGAGAACCTTCGTCGTGAAGTCGGCGCCGACCTTGACGTTGGCGGGCTTCAGATTGCGATGAATCACGCCGGCGTCGTGCGCGACCTCGAGGGCCGCGGCGACCTGTCGCGCGACGGCCAGCGCCTCTGGCAGGCGCATGGCTCTGCGATTGATGACGGCGGACAGGTCCTTGCCGGTGACCAACTCCATCACGAGCGCGTTGGTGGTGCTTTCGAATCCGTAGATCTGCGCGATGTTGGGATGTTTCAGGTCCGCGAGCGTCTGCGCGTCGCGAGAGAATCGCGCGAGCCGCTCAGGATCGCGCGAGACGGCCTCGGGCAGCACCCTGATGGCGACGTCGCGCTTGAGCCTGGTGTCGCGGGCGCGGTAAACCTCGCCCATGTCTCCGGCGCCCAGAATGCCGGTGATCTTGTACACGCCGATCCGAGTACCGGCGTCCAGGGACATGGGCGGAGTTTAGCGTAGGCTGGACATCACCAGTGCGCGTGCTTCTGACGTCGATCGGATCTTTGGGCGATCTGAACCTCACGTCGCATGGGGGATAATCGCCCGGCAATGAGCGCGGCTCGAAAGACCGTCTTATGCATCGTCTTGCTTGCCGGGCTGGCACTGCTGCGCATCACCGACACATACCGGGTCTTCAGCCATACCTACGACGAGCCCGCCCACATTGCGGCCGGGATGGAATGGCTCGAACTGGGACGCTACACGTACGAGACCCAACACCCGCCAATGCGCGCGGTCTATGCCATCGGGCCTTGGCTGATGGGAGTTCGGACCTCCGGTGAAGGCGACATGTGGGATGAGGGTCGCCGGATCCTGTACGACACCGGCAATTACAAGAACATCCTGACTGCTGCTCGCGTGGCGGCCCTGCCGTTTTTTCTTGTCACCCTGGCAGTCGTGGGCATCTGGGCTGCACGAATCGGCGGCCGGGTTGCGGCGGTCGTCGCCGTCTTTACTTATTCGATGTTGCCTCTTGCTCTGGCCCACGCCGGGCTCGCCACGACCGATACCCTCGTAACTGCGACGCTGACGCTCGCCATCTTCACCTGGACACTCTGGCTCGACTCAAATGACATCAAACATGCCCTGAGCTTTGGCGTGGCGGCTGCCCTTGCTGTCCTCTCGAAGTTTACGGCCCTGCCGTTCCTTGGCTTGACGATGCTGGTTTCGGGCTTGATCTGGATCGTGGGGAGAGCAGGTCCGAATCGCCGGATACACATGAGGCAGTTTGGCAGAGGGGCTGTCCGAGCCATCCCGCTCGGTTTGTTCGTGCTTTGGGCGGGCTACCATTTTTCGTTCGCTCCCGTGGCCATTGCCTCGGATCGTCCGTACCAAGCACTGGACCGCCTGGTTGGTGCGCAGGGTAGCCTGCACAATCTCGCCTATCGTCTAGCCGAGCTGCCGGTGCCGATGCCTGAGTTCGTGCGTGGCTTGGGGCAACTGTCCACGCACAATGGGGAAGGCCACCTTTCGTTCTTCATGGGGCAAGTTGCCGCCCACGGTCGTCTGGCCTTCTTTCCTGTGGGCATCTTGATCAAAACACCGATCGCTTTTCTGCTACTCGCCGGCGTGGGTCTGGCTGCCATTGTTCGCCTGGGCGCGCGAGGCGCCGCGGCGACGACGGTAGTGCCGGCACTCGCCCCGCTCTTGATCCTCATCTGCTGCTTGCCTAGCGGAATAAACATTGGAATGCGCCACGTGTTGCCGATGTTCCCATTGCTGGCAGTGGTTGCTGGCTTGGGTTTCAGCAAACTGTGGCGGAGCTCGCCTGGATTGCCTTATTTAGGTCCGGTGCTCTGCGTCACGTTGTTGTCCTGGCTCGGCATTTCATCCCTGCGTGCCCATCCCGATTACATTGCGTACTTCAACGAGTGCTGCGCGAAACACCCGGAGCGCTGGCTGATGGACAGTGATCTTGACTGGGGTCAGGATCTGGACCGCCTGGCAGCGGCATTACGCCGTCACGAAGTGGGTGAGGTGTACCTTGCCTATTTCGGTTCGGCGATTCCCGAACGTCACGGTTTGCCGCCCGTTATACGTCTGAAGCCGTACATGCACGTCCATGGGTGGGTTGCGGTCAGTGAGTACCGACTCGCCGTGGGCACGGGCCCACCCTTCGACCAATACCGATGGCTCACCGCCTATGAGCCGGCTGAGAGAATCGGACGCTCTATCCGGCTCTATCGGTTGCCGTAGAGGATTTGCCGATGATGGTGCGCCAGTGCGCGTGCTTCTGACG
>DATJEN010000005.1:0-3079 GCA_035496575.1 Pirellulales bacterium | reverse complement strand
TATCCTGTGCGTGATCTATCCCGTGCTCGGTCTGGTGCTGGCGCGCACGGTGCTCGGTTACTCGGTATTGCCGCTGTTGTTTCCGCTGGCCGCGGGCTTCGCCCTGCTCGGCCCGTTCGCAGCGCTAGGCCTGTATGAACTAAGCCGCCGTCGCGAAAGCGGCGCGCAGGCGACCGCGTGGGATGCGCTCGAGGTATTGCGCTCGCCTTCTTTCGGCGCGATGCTCGGTCTTGGCGCTCTCCTGCTGGCATTGTTCGTAACCTGGGTCGCCACTGCGCAAGCGATTTATATCGCCGCGTTCGGCTATCAAGGCGCAACCGGTGTCATGGATTTCGTGACGCACGTGCTGACGACATCCGAGGGCTGGTGGCTGATCTTCGTCGGCTGCGGCGTCGGCTTCCTGTTTGCGCTTGTCGCGCTTTGCATCAGCGTGGTGTCCTTTCCGCTGATGCTCGACCGCCATGCCGGCGCAGGCGATGCGATGGTGACATCGCTGCGCGCGGTCGCCCGCAATCCGGTGCCGATGGCGATCTGGGGATTGATCGTCGCCGCCCTGCTGGTCGCGGGATCGCTGCCGTTCTTCCTCGGCCTTGCCATCGTCATTCCCCTGCTTGGCCATGCCACATGGCATCTCTATCGGGAGACGATCGAAGCCGAACTCAATCCGCAGCCGCTACCGCCCCGTGCACCGCGTGAGCGGAAGCCGGCGGCGGATTTCCCGGCCAATCTGTTTCCCTGGCGGCGCAAGGATGGCGCGTAGCTTACCCAGAGATTGACCTGACGAAGCCGCCGGTCGATCGTCGACCGGCGGTTTCGCGTTCATCGTTCAACCGCTGCGTAACACTATCGCCCACGAATTGGGCGGCAACGACGTCGGCGCGTCTCGCGGCGGCTATGATGAGATTAAAGCCTTGTTTTGGCCGCTGTTGCCCAAACATTTGTTGTGATTTCGATACTAATGTCGATGAAGCGTCGACCTGGAGCGAACGACACCATGATACCTCGCTTTTCCCTTCGTGCTTGTGCCGTGAGCGCCCTGCTGCTGATGGCGGCGGCGCCCTCGCTGGCCGCGCCCTGCAGCAGCGGCACGTTCGAGACCTGGCTCGAAGACTTCAAGAAAGAGGCCGCTGCAAAAGGCATTTCGCAATCGGCGATCCAGGCAGGACTGACGGGCGTCACCCTCGACAAGGGCGTCCTGGCCCGCGACCATTCGCAAAAGGTATTCAGCCAGGGCTTTGAGGAGTTTTCCGGCCGCATGGTGCCGCCCCGGCTCGCCCGCGGTGCCAACATGCTCAAGCAATATGGCTCGGTGCTCGCGCGCGTCGAGCAGGCCTATGGCGTGCCCGGCGAAGTGCTGGTGGCGATCTGGGGCCTGGAAACCGACTTCGGCGTCAACATCGGAAAATTCCCGACGCTGCGTTCGCTGGCAACCCTCGCATATGATTGCCGCCGCGCCGACATGTTCAAGGCCGAACTCATGGATGCGCTCCGCATCATCGAGCGCGGCGATATCGCACCTCAGGAAATGCGCGGGGCCTGGGCCGGAGAAATTGGCCAGACCCAGTTCATGCCATCGTCCTACATCAAATTCGCGGTCGACTTCGACGGCAACGGCCGCCGCGATCTCCTGCGCAGCGCGCCCGATGTGCTGGCCTCGACCGCAAACTTCCTCGCCAGCCATGGCTGGCAGCGCGGCAAGGACTGGGAGCCCGGCAGCGCGAACTTCGACGTGATCCAGCAGTGGAACAAGAGCGAGGTCTATTCCAGGACCATCGGCTATTTCGCGACGCAGCTAGCGCGCGCGCCTTGAAGGGTTGGGAGTTCAGGGGGCCGATCATCCGGTACCGGCCCCCTGAAAGCCGGATCTACTTCGCCATACCGGCGTCGTGTATCGCCTTGCTCAGATGCATGCCGCATGCACTCATCTTGCCGTTGAGCATGGCATCCTGCGCGAGCGCGATTTCCTTCTGCGCCGCGATCTTGCCCTCACCCTCGGCCATCGCCTCGATCGAAGATTCGGTTTTGGTGAGGTTGGCTCCGCTGCAGCCGGCACTGACATGGGCAGCGTTTGCGGGAACGACGGCGTAGGCAATGGCAGCCATTGCGGCCGCAGCGAGTAATTTATTGAGCATCATATCCATCCATTTTCTGTTTTTGACAGAACCGGCGCCATTGCCGGAATCTGCAACACGATTGTTTTCCAGTCGCAGAAGATTCCGCAATAAACTTCGCGCGAGGTGCTGAGCGCAGCGCGCAAAGCCATCATGCATAACGGTGCTTTTTGATTACAGCGCCGTAAGGAAGCAGTGCAGCGCAGTCGATCGGTGCGATGCTTTCGCGATCGCGTGCGTGTTGATGATGCGATGTGCGAAGGCGCCGTCGACGCCAACGCAACGATTGCGGGAATCTGCGGAGCCGTGGTCGCGCGTCTGCGCTGATAATCCGACGCGCACCATGGTGCCACCGTCAACCTGTGTCGAAGGTCTTCATCGGGAACGGACCGTGAGCTGCCGTCGTGTTCTGGTAGTTGGGCTGGGCGAGGCGCGCCAGGGGCGCCCGTCGGCGGCGTGCAGCAGCTGGCCACAAAATTGCGAAAACAACCCCATGCAAAGTAGAACGGGGCCCCGGCTGGTCGCATTTGCTCAAAGCGTGCCACAATCAGATGATTTAATATTCACTTCTATGGAGAGAAACCGCATGCGAATCCTGCATGCAAAAGTTCAGCAATCGAAGCCTTGACGGACACATTGGCTACTTCCGGGCCGCTTTTCTTCGGTTTTCCTGGCTGACATCACGCTCTCGCCGGGGATAAAGCCTATGTCGCCATTATAACAATACCCTGTGTTTTCCAATCTTTATTGGGTAAGTTGATCCTTCGACCAACCGCCTTGGCGGTCGGAGGCGGCAGCCATGCCGAAAAGTTAATCGATTCTTACGTGCGCCATGCGGTTTTGGTCTAGCTGCATCGCAGCATCGGAACTTCTGCACTGCAGAATCCAGTCTATATTCATTTCAACGATGAGGCATCCCTCCAAGAGCTGAATCGTAACTACAAGGAGACTACCATGTTGCTCTCGCT
>DATJEN010000004.1:0-2577 GCA_035496575.1 Pirellulales bacterium | reverse complement strand
AAAGAAGGCCAGGACAAGATTTACTACGTGACCGCCGACACGTTCGCAGCCGCGAAGAACAGCCCGCACCTCGAAGTCTTCCGCAAGAAGGGCATCGAAGTGCTGCTCCTGGCCGAGCGCATCGATGAATGGATGGTCGGGAACCTGCACGAATTCGCGGGCAAGGCTTTGCAGTCAGTCGCCAAGGGCGAGCTCGATCTGGGCAAGCTCGCGGACGCGGCCGAGAAGGAAGAGCAGGAAAATGCTTCCGGCGAGCACAAGGAGCTCGTGGAGAAGGTCCAGAAGGCGCTCGGCGAGCGCGTCAAGGAAGTGCGCGTGACGCTGCGGCTTACCGAATCTCCGGCATGCCTGGTCGCCGGCCAGCACGAGCTCGGCGCCAACCTCGAGCGGCTCTTAAAGGCCGCTGGGCAGAAAGTACCGCCGTCGAAACCGATCCTGGAAATCAACCCGCATCATCCGCTCGTGCAGCGGCTGAAAAACGAGGCCGATCAGCAACGCTTCGACGACTGGAGCCACGTGCTATTCGACCAGGCGCTGCTGTCGGAAGGCGGCCAGCTCGAGGATCCGGCCGGATTTGTGAAACGCCTGAACCAGCTGATGCTGGTGCTCGACAAGAATTGAAGTCGCGCGAGCGGCTGACTATTTGGGGTAGAGCTTTTCGCCGAGGCAGATGAAGTAAAGCCACGGCTCTTTCAAGCACTCGTTCATGAACTTGTTGCGCAGCGCGCAGGCTTCCCGCTGGTTGGAGGCTGCGCGCGAGCAATCAGCGGCGCGCGGCTGCTGCGGGCGCGTGATAAGCCGGTTAACGCAGGCATCGAAATCCGCGTGCCGCGCCGGCGCACGGCACGTGATGACGATTTCGTTGCGCGCGATGCAATAACCCTGGTCTGCGCGATTGATCATGTTGCAGTTCATCAGCGCGCGGGGATCGGTTTTGCGCATGATCGGCTCGAAGGTTTCAACGGCCGAGGGCGCGGTCAGATCGCGCACGCACTGATCGAGCTCAGTGCCCGTTTTGCCTTTGCATTCGGGCGGCAGCAGGGTCGACGGCGCCTGGTCCGCGGCGAGCGTTGCCCCCAACCATACGATGGCGAATGCGCTGAATGCGACGCTTCGCCTCGCCGCTTTCGTCATTCGATGACGCCGAGCCTGCCGTTGTGGCTGCCCATGTACCAGAGGCGGCCGCTCGCATCGACCGCCATCTTGCGGATGCCGACGTTTTTGGACGGCAGCTTCACCACCCGCATTTCTTCCGTGGCGGGATTGAGCCTCACCACGGTATCGGTATTGATTTCGTTGGCCCACACGATGCCGGCGCCGTCGACATTCACCGCGTAGGGCCCGGCGTCGCCTGCGGGCAACGGGTAGACCTTCACGATCTTCGCGGCCGCCGGATCGACTTTGGCGAGCTTGCCGTTGCCGTACAGTGTGACCCACAGCGTGCCGTCGGGCGCGGCAGCGATGCGGCGCGGCAGCGACCCCGGGCCAGTCGAAATTTCCGTCATCTGGCCGGATTTGGGGTCGAGCCGGCCCAGCTTGTTGTCCCCCATGCGGCAGAACCAGACGTTGCCCGCATTATCCAGCGCGAGGCCGTACGGTCCGCCCGAGGTCGGATACTCCGTTATCGGGCCGCTGGTTTTGGTGTCGAAGCGGCCGATCTTGTTGCCGCTCTGCATCGTGAACCAGATAACGCCGTCATTGCCGATTACGAGCGTGTGCGGGCCGCCGCCGCGCGATGGTGTCGCAAATTCCGTGAACTGTCCGGTCGCCGGGTCGAGGCGGCCCAGCGTGCCGTTGCCATTGCCCGTCGTCCACACGATGCCCTGCTTGTCGACCAGCAAGCCATGCGGGCGATGGCCCGCCGCCAACTCCCACTCCTTGAACGCGTGCGTTTTTGTGTCGAAGCGCGCGATTTTGTTGCCGCTCATGACGGTGATGTAGATGTTGCCGTCCGGGCCCGGCGCGGGATCGCGCGCGAAACGCGGCGTCGGGACGGGCCACTCGCTCACTTTGCCCGTGACATTTGCGAGCGTGCCGGGTGTAATTCCGTAATTCGAGCCACCTGCGAAAACGGGAAATGGAGCGGGCAGCGCGAGCGCGACGGCTGCGGTAATTGTGGTCAGGCTATTTTTCATGCCAGTTCGGCGCGCGTTTCTCGACGAACGCGTTCACGCCCTCCAGCGCGTCCTCGCCGAGCATGTTGTTGGTGATGACCTCGCTCGCAAGCTTGTAGGCCGGAGCCATGTCCATTTCGATCTGGCGGTAAAAAAACTGCTTGCCTGCGGCGAGCACGGCAGAGGGCTTGGCCAGCAAGAGGTCCGCCAGTTCGCCCACCGCGTGATCGAGCTCGTCCGGCGGCGCTATGCGATTGATCAAGCCCCATTGCAGCGCGGTTTCAGCATCGATGAAATCGCCGGTCAACAGCATTTCCATCGCCTGCTTGCGCGATACGTTGCGCGAGACCGCGACGCCCGGCGTCGCACAAAACAGCCCGAAATTCACGCCGGACGTAGCGAAACGCGCATCCGACGACGCCACCGCGAGATCGCACGCGCCCACTAGTTGGCAACCCGCCGC
>DATJEN010000003.1:0-10744 GCA_035496575.1 Pirellulales bacterium | reverse complement strand
TGGCCTTGCGGGAGCAAAGACGCATACGGCTTGCAGTGGGGATTGCGGGCGCCGCCAAGCAGTTCGAAGATCGGCACCCCGAGCGCCTGCCCCTTGATATCCCACAGCGCCATGTCGATCGCGCCCATCGCGCAGATCAAGGCGCCACGGCGGCCAGTCATCTTCGATCCCGAGTACAGCTTTTGCCAGATCGTTTCGGGCTCTAGCGGGTCGGCGCCGAGCAGCATCTCTTCGAGCCCCAGCCCCATGCAGTGTGTGCCACGGGCGCGGATACACTCGCGGGCAATCCAAGGATTAGTGTCCGTTTCGCCGATCCCGATGAGGCCTTCATCGGTGTGCACCTCGACCACGAGATCATCCTGCGCCGACGAGCAGGCCGATGGGTCGTAGTTTGGGACCAAAAGCACATGGCAATCAATTTTGGAGATCTTCATCCCGTCACCGTCGTCGCCGTTTGCAGCCGCAAGCGCTCGTCTGGATGGATCCAGATCCACAAGGCGGCGCCGACCAGGCAGAAAAAGCCGGCGACGGGCAAGGCGCCTTGCCAGCCGAGGTAATTGCTCAGCAGCGGCGTCGCCACGGGGGCGAGAATTCCACCGAAATTGCCCCCGGTATTGAAGATGGCGGCGGAGGCCCCGCCTTGCGAGCCGCCCAATTCATTCGCCGTGACCCAGAACGGACCTTCGCTCATCCCCACGGCAGCCATCGCTAATGAGAACCAGGCAACAATCCAGCGCGGGTCGTGAGCGAAAACTCCGAGACCTAGAAACACGGTCCCCGCCAACAACCCACCCACGGCCACCTGCGCTCGACCACGGCGCGCGCCGGCACGCCGGCTCAACTCGTCGGCGATCCAACCGCCCAGAAACATGCCCGCGGCCATCGACAACGTAGGGAGGGTGGCGTACAGACGACTGGTGTCCGTGTCGAGCTTCAAGACGTCTTTGAAATAATATTCGAGCCAATAGAAGAACAAGTACTGAAAGTAGCCCACCGCGGAGTAGCTCAAGGTCAGCAATACCAGGCTGCGATTAGCGAGCAACGAATACCATGTCGCGTGATCGACCGACTGCGGCGCATCGGTTGAGTGGCCGATAATCAGTTGCAACTCGGCGTCGCTGACGCGCGGATGGCCGGCCGGTTCGTTCGTCGCATAGAACGTCCACGCGACCGCGATCACAAGCGTCACTCCTCCCGAGATCATGAACGCGATGGGCCACGCAAAGCGATCGATGAGCATGCCGAACAAATAGTACGTGCTGGCAATTCCCAGAAGCGCCGCCGCCGTTACCAGGCCGTTGGCGCGAGCGAGACTTTGTCGTGGCATCCAGGACGCGACCACGCCGGCAGCGCCAGGATGCATCGGCACGCTTACCAGTCCGGTCATTGAGCGGACGACAAACAGCGCCGGCAGAACCAGCGCCGGAACGGTCACGAAGCCGATGCTGCCGGTGAGAAACACAAACACCGCTGATGCCAGCCCCATCGCCGCCAGGGCGAATTTAGCGCCCTTTCGATCAATGAGCCAGCCGCCGGGGATCATGAAAATCGTGTACACGAGCAAGTAGCACGAGTAAACCATCCCCATGCTGACCTTATCGATGTCGTACTCTTCCATGATCCTGGCAGTGCCGGCCACCGGCATGCTAATGCGATTGAAATGACACATGAAGGCCATCGCCATCAGAAGCAACACGACGTTCCAGCGCACAGCCGTGGCCGGCACGCTGGAAGCTGTGGACTGCAAGGGATTCGGGGTCATGATGGATTCGTGGCCGCGGCGCAGCGTATCGCGATCAGGGTTTGGTCATCGCTGGGCGGGGCGTCGTGCGTGAACGCGGCCACCGCGGCTCGAATCTTGGCGATGCACTGGTTTGGGCTGTCGGTCGAACCCTCGACGAGCAGTTGATCGAGCCTGTCGATTCCAAAACTCGATCCGCCCGTCGGGCTGCCGTTGGGTGCTGCGGCCTCGGTGATGCCGTCGGTGTACAGCAGCAAGAGGTCGTTCGGCTCGAGCGTCATGACCGCTTCGTCAAAAGTCTGGTTTGGCAAGACGCCCAACGGAAAACCACCGACTTCGATCAAAGACCCCACGCGGCCCTGATGCAGCAGCCGCGGTGGATTGTGGCCGGCTCTGGAATAGGTCAGGGTGCGAGACGCCGGATCGAGCACGGCATAGAACGCGGTTACAAAAGTTCCCTCGCGCGTGTAGGCGCTCGTGAGCTGATCATTCAGATATTGAAGCAAGGCGGCCGGCGGCGAGTGCTTGCCGGGCTGCGCGTGGGCAATCGCGTGGGTGATGGCCATCAGGACGGCGGCCGGCGTGCCATGCCCAGAGACGTCGGCGATAAACAGCCCCCAATGCCCGTCGGCGAGCGGAAAGAAATCATAGTAATCGCCGCCCGCGCGGGCACTCGTTTCATAGTGGGCCGCCAATTCAAAACCCGTGATGGCCGGCAGCCGGCTGGGCAAAAGCGACCGCTGAATGGCTCCGACGATTTGCAGCTCTCGATCGAGCGCTGCGAGCGCATCGCTGAGCTGGTTGCGCAAGACCAAGTTCTGAGTGCCGCGCCCAAACAATCCTCCCTGCCAATGCAGAGTCGGGATCATGGAGTGATCGATGGCGCCGCCCGACCTGATGAGCATGATTGTGGCATTGAGCGACTCGCCCGCATCGTACTGCGGCAACGCGACCAGCGACTGAAAGCCCTCCAGGTAAAACCGGGCGGGATCGTCCGCCGACAAGCAAGCCGGCAGATCGTCGATCACGCGCGGTTCGTTTGCGTAGATGATCTCGCCCAGCAGGCCGCCCGATAAACGCGGAAGCCGATCTCGCTCGGTCCAAGGATTGAAGTGCTCGGAGAACCGCGATGAGCGTGTGATGAGGTAGCCGGGCGGCTCAACGTTTCGTCGCGACAGCGCCACGTAATCCTGGATGGAAATCAGCTCGCCGACTCCGCTCCAATACGTCTTGACGAGCTCCTCGGGGTCGAGGATGCCAGAAATAGCCCTCATCGTGCGATCGATAATCGCCAATTCCTCCTGCCACGGTCGTCGTCGCTGCAGCATGGCCGAGCCTTTAGTTCAAGTTCGTTATCGAATGGGATCAATCTACCCGAGTTTACTGGCGGTTTGCCAATGACTGGCCTGCCGATGCGATATCATCAGACACATCCGCCAGAACAGCGGACGTGAGATTTCAGAGGGTTCTGCGCAGCACGCGAGCGATTCCAGAGCGAGCTGTGGCCTGGCAGCCCCAGCCAAACACACCACATGCGGCCAGGCACGCCAGCCACATCGTGTTGGGCTCCGGAATCGTGTAGGTGATGGATAGGAGCGGACGGTCTGCGATGGTGGCGAATTCAGAGGAACGAAATCGCCAGCCGTCCGTGCCGCTGGGATTGATCAGCCAACCTTTGTTGATATTGCCGCCCGCTGCGGCGGCTGCCGCGAAGGCAGCTATGGAATCAGACACGTCGAAGATGGCATAGTCACCTTCGATATTGGGCGTCAGCGCAAATTCCGGCGTGCTGATTGCTTCGCTGCCCAGGTTGATGCCGGAACCCAGCGAATTCCAGGTCGAGCCATTGTTAAACGATACGGTCAGTTGGTGTAGCGCCATGTTGCTGAGCGTTTCGTCATTGGCCGACGAGCCGGTCAATATCGAGAGTTTGGCCGATTGGATCGTGGCGCCGAGCGGCACCTGACCTGGCCCATTGCCAAAGAGATTGTCGAAGCTGATCAGTCCCTGGCTCAAGGGCGAGCCATCCGCAACCAACGTGGTGTTGGGTGCCACTCCATGCGCCGTATTGGGGTTGGCTGCCTCGATGTAGGTATCCGTCGTCCCCGCATAACCATTCACACCTTGCTGGAAAGTAGCCGTGTGGGTGATTGGATCAGGGATGAACGCTCCGACAATCGAACGCACATCGCCGGCAGCGCCCGCGTGTGCAGTCGCGTTGGCTTCCTCGACCGTGTGCAGAAGGTTGTGCACGGTCCAGGTGCCCTCGACCGTTGCGCCCGCTTTCACGTTCGCGCCATAGAGCAGCGTGGGAATCAGGTTGCGCGAGGCGCTGTTGTCTTCGTCGAAGGTAACGATCAGCAGGCTCTTGTTGGAGCTATTGTTCGCCCAGGCGGCGTACGGGCCAAGATTCGACTGCAACCAGGCATCCCCTTCCAGGATCGTGCCATCATGCATGTTATGGGCGTTGTTGGGGACAACGATGCTGACCGCAGGCAGGCTGGCAAAGCCAGACGGAGTGGTAGGAAATGCGGCGAACGGCTGGTTGAGCGCTGGAGCCAGGTGATTATTCGCGGGCGCATCAGGCGATTGCCACTGCACCCATGGGTTGTGCCGGCGGGCATAGAGTCCGCCGTCGGCTTCAAAGCCGGTGTATCCGACCGAAGGGAGCGATTCCGAGTAGCCAGTGAAGGTTCTGCCCGCCCCAATCAACTCAGAGCCCAGATTGCTCGTGTTAAACGGCGTGATTGGGCTTGTGTCGTCGTTGTTAGTGACACCTTGGTTGGAACCGGAAAACAATTGCAGATAGTTCGGCTGACTCGGATGCGTGATCGCATACATATTGGCGAGCGAAGCACCGCCGGCCTTCAATGTGTTGTTCAGGTAAGGGGCGGCTGCCGGATTGCCGAGCACCTGGTCGAACGACTTGTTCTCCTCGATGACGATCACAATGTGATCCCAGGTGGGCGGAGCGCCCGAGGCTGTGTTGATTGAAGTCCCTAAGAAGCTGCCGCAGATCACAGCCAACAGGCACAAGCGATGCATGAGCGACTCCGTTGAGGTCAAAGCCAAATGAGGATCGGCGGGCGAGTTGCAAGCTGCAATTGTAACCACCCATGTTCGAAGGGTGCAGCCGCCAAGGATGTTACCCGCGAGCTGATTCACTTCGCCGGCGCGGGGCCATAGGCCGCCTCTAGCTGCCGGACGTATTCGGCGAGCGTGTTCAGGCCCACTTTCGAACGACGCTCGTCAACGTGCGCCTGGTCCTCCAGCTCTCGCGGAACCCACTTGCCGTTCACGCTTTGAAATTGAGTACCGTAAACCTGCTTCTTGCCTTCGGCCAGCAAAACCCGATCGGTCAAGTAGGCCAGCCGCGTTCTCGAGACTTGGTCGGCTGGCATCCGGGCCATCAAGTCCAGACATTCGCGCTGAAACTTTGCGTCGGCATCGGCGTGTTGAACTAGCAGCCAGGCCGCGTCCGCGCCATCCACGCCCACTTTGCTGATCGCGGGCCAACCCTTCTCACGAATCACTTGCTTGAGCCAGGCAGTGTTCGCGGCGTCAGCCTTCTTGACGGCGGACTCGATTTTTTCAAGCTCCGCTTGTTGATCGCCATCGAAATCGGCGTTAGCGGCCGCGCCAGCCTGGCCATGGCGTTTTGTCCATTGGATCCACTCGTCGCGAGCATCCTGGTCCAGCTTGACCCTGCGCAGCAACTCCGCACGCAATTTCGGATTCTGTGCCGCTGGCGCGTCCGGCCCGCCCTGGAAAGCGGTTAGCAAAGCACAGATCAGAAGCAATGTTCCCATTGCCGAAATCACAGGTGCGGCGGGCCCAGGAACTACAGCGCCTGCAAATACTCCACCAGATCGCCGCGCTCGGCGTCGGTCAGGTCGCGGGTGCCCGAGACTTTTAGTGGGCTGTGCAAGCCGGTGAGTAGATCGTCGAGCGATTTCGCGCGGCCGTGGTGCAGATAGCCGACGCGGTCGGCGATGCCCAACAGCGACGGCGTGTTGTAGCCATCGTACTTGTCGAACTCGGACGCGAGCCCCACGTCGTGTACCTGGCCGTCGGTGAAGTACGGCCCGCTGTGGCAGCTCGCGCAGTTGGCTGCCGCGCCTGCAAACACTTGCCGGCCGCGCTCGGCGGCGGGCGAAAGAGCCCCATCGGCCGCTCTTCGCGAGTTGGGCGAAGGGGGCAGCTCGGCCAGATACGCGGCAACCGCGGCGATCTCGTCGTCGTTCGGTGGCGGACCTTGCATGGTCTCGGCCATGCTGCGGCCAAGCGCGCGGTGCAGGTCGGTCTCCCAGCCATGCCAGAACCAGGGCCCCGTCTGCGCGAGATTGCGCAGGCTAAGCACCATTTTATAGGTGCCGAACGAACCGTCGTTCTTGGTATCCATCGTGACGGCATTCGTGCCGCCCTCATAGTGGCAGCTATGGCAACTGTACCAACCATCGGTGCTGCGGTTGGCGTCGTGGAAAATGGCTTCGCCCCGGCGCGCCAGCGACGGAGTCGGGGCAGGCCCCAGTTCGATCGTGCGCTCGAGCTGCCTGCTCGCGACGCTCACCACCTGCACGCAGTTGAGCAAAGAATTGGCCACATAAACGTGCTCGCCGGCGCGATCAAAGCGGATGTTCATCGGCCGGCCGCCGAGCGCGATGCGCACGCAACGGTCCTGGTCGCGCGCGATTTCCGGCGCCAGATGATCGCCTGGACCATCCGGCCGCAGCGGCAAATCCGCCAGGCGGAACAACACCAGCTCATGCGTGCCCGACGCCGACACGGCCAGCCAATTGCCCGTGGGATCGAGCACGACGCCATGCGGATCGGCAATGGCCTTTCCGCGCGGATCGATGGCCAGGGCTTCGCGACGCGCCGGCTCGTCCAAACGCACCCGCGCCACGCGATTGCCAAGGACCCAGCCCTCGCGAATGTTGCCCGGCGTGATGGGACGGTCGGCGTACACCATCCAAGGGAAGTAGGCGTAGCGGCCGTCGGGCGAGATATCCAGGTGGCCGATGTTCAAGCCCTGAAACTTGCTGTCGAAAAGATGCGTTCGCGTGGCGGTGTCGACGACCGAAATGCAGCCATCGCCACTGCAAGCGACCGCCAGCCGCGAGCCGTCAGGCGAAAGCGCCAAATACCTCGGCCAGCGGCTTACCGGAATCCGGCCCAGCTCGTTATTGGTCTCGAGATCGACGACCGCCACTGCCGCCGCCGCGCTGAGCGCGACATAGGCCAGGCGTTCATCGCGCGAGAGAGCAACCCCGCGCGGCTCAAATCCAAGCTGGATCCTGCCCAGTGGCAGCAGGGAATCGCCCTCAACGGCCAGCGACACAAGCTCGCCACTGTGTGTGGCGCTCACCAGCACGCGGCGCCCGTCGTGCGAAAGGGCAATTGCCGAGGGCCGCTTGCCGCACGCCGCTTCATCGAGCACCTTGCCATCGCCGAGACGCACGAGCGACACGCTGCCCGAGCCTTGATTCGCCACCAGCAGCCGCTCGCCGTCGGGAGTGAGCACCAGGTCAACCGGCGAACGGTCGACCGCGACTGATTTCAGATCCTCGCCCAGCGACGTCGCGCACGTAACAAACACCACGAACAGGGCGACAACATTGCAGGCGGCCGGGGCGAACGAGAGCATCGTCAGGCAATCTCCCATTGCAGGGCTGGCACCGGCCGGCACGGTCCATCAAGCGGGCCGGCTCGGCACAAGGTCCCAGGATTATCGCCCAACGAACAAGCCCCGACAATCGCAGGCTGCTCGGCGCGAGCAGCGGCATCGCGGGGCCTTATTCGAATTCAGACGGTCGCGTCGCCAATCCAGTCGGCATCTTCCGACCACACAGGATCGGTGGCGCTGGGTGAGGTCTGTGCCTGCGGCGTGGCTGTTGGCGAGGACGATGCCAGCATGCCTGCCCGCAAGTTCGTGTTGCCTGAGCTCGTGCTCGAAGTGTCCGTCGCGGCCGTCGCCGTGGCGGTCGGACCCGAATCCGTGATGTGAATCTGGACGCTGGGGTTGGTGCCCGAGACGCGCAGGAAGTATGGCAGGCCACTTGTGCCGTTGAACTGGAGCTGAGCGCCCGTGCCGGTGGGACTCGAGACGGCAACGGCATTCTTGGCGTTGTCGTACAACGTCATGGTGGCGGTGCCTAGAGCGCCGTCGAACAAGGCGTCGATCGTGCGCATTCCGGTCCAGCCGCCGTCGAACGAAATCCAGATGTCACCGGTTCGCGGATTGACCGTGCTGCTGGTCGAGATTTGCGGTCCCCATTCGCCGGTGACCACGGCAGTCGCGAAGAGCGCGCGGCGGTTGAGGAACGTCGCGACGAAGTCGGAGCGAATCCCGAGCTCGCCAAAGTTATAGCCGCCCGCCGTGGCGCTGGCCGCCAGCACGATGTTCGTAAACGAATCATTGACCGGGCTTTCGACCCCGTTATGCAAGTCGCGACCATCCGTGTAAAAGCCGGGCTGAGTTTCCGTCACCGTGTAGATGCCGGGCACCAGGCCCACGAAACTGTAAGCTCCGGTCGCATCGGTCAGCACGGTTTGCGAGAAGCCGTTCGCGCCGGTCGCGGTGACCATCACGCCTTGGATTCCGGTCTCGCTGCCATCCTTGATGCCGTTTTTGTTGAGATCGACGTAGACAAAGCCGGTGATCGTGGCCGGCGGAAGGTCGATGATCGTGCCGGTGGCCGTCCCGACCCCGACGACCGCGTTCACGGGCTGGCCCAACACCACGCGGAAGGTTTCGCTGGGCTCGGCCACGATGTCGTTGAGCGCGTGGACGCTAATGACCTGTTGCGTTACACCGGGCGCGAACGTCACGGCGCCAGAAGTCGCGTCGTAATCGCTGCCGGCGGTGGCGATGTTGCCCGACAGCGAGCTGGCGGTGTTGAAGGGCACGATCACGGTCTGGCCGCTCACGGAAGCGAGCGTGACGGTGAACTGCAGGTTTTGTCCTTCGTCGCCCGTTGCGCCGGCAATGTTGACAACCACAGGACCGTCGTCATCCACGATCGTGGCGATGCCCGGCGAGGTGGAGGCGGTGGCGCCCACCGCGTCGCTCAGCACAAGCTGGAAGGTCTCGTCCGGTTCGTCGAGCGTGTCGTTGTTGACGTGTACGGTGACCGTTTTTGTCGTCTGCTCCGCGGTGAAGGTGAGCGTGCCCGTCGTGGGCACGTAATCGCCGCTCGCCGCGGTGGCGGTGCCGTCGGCCGTGTGGAAGACGACCGTGGCATCGTTCGGGTCGGGCAAAATCCGCGTCACGGTAAAGACGAAATCGCCGGAACTCTCGCTCTGCGAGATATTGTTCACGCTCAGAATGTTGTGACCAATGTTGACACTCGTGCCATCGAAAGCCAGGTGGTCGGGGGGAATGGGTGTATCCCGGCCGTACTCGAGGAAATCGTGATCCGGTAAGTCGCCCGCGTCCGCGCTAAAGTTGGCCAGGCCGACGTTGATGGCCTTGAAGGGAGCGCTAAAGAACAATTTCTCGTCACCCGGGTTGGCCGGCGGGACAATCGGCCCGAACGCCCCGACTTCATTCAAAAGTCCCGCCGTTGAGGTGTCGGCGCCCGCCGGCACTGGGAAATCGGGACCAAAGCTAATGGGGCCAGTGAATTGCACCAGGTTCTTGTCGTAATTGACGTCGACAAACGCCTGGAAAACTCCCGTGGGCGTTAGCTGCACATCCTGCACGTAGACAAGCAGCGTGAAATTCTGGTTGGGATCCAGCGGACCCTGCAGCGGATTGCCTTGCGCGTCGCCGATTTGCAAGCGCACGTGTGCAAGTGTGCCATCATCGTTTTGGATCGTGCCGGTCGCCTGGCCATCGATGATCGCGGCGCCGTTGGCGTTCGACAAGTTCAGGAAGAAGGTCTCATTTCCTTCGACCGTGGTATCGCCGGTGACCAGTACGGTGACCGTTTTAATGGTGTCATTGCCGCTAAACGTGATGTCGCCGCTGGTTGCGGTATAGTCGCTGCCGGCTGTGGCGGTTCCATCGGCCGTCGCATAATGGAGCGTCACGTTGTGCCCCTGTGGTTGCGACAGGTTGACGGTGAACACGGCGGCCTTGGTGCCTGCGTCACCTTCCAACAGGGTCACGTCGCCGACCGAAATGCCTTGCCGGAAGATCGTGCCGACTCCCTGGGCATCACCGATTTCGGCATTGGGAGAAACACTCGACAGGTTCACGAAGAAGGTTTCATCGAGTGTGGCCGAGAGCTGACCGAGCACGGGAACGGTGATGAACTGCGTGAGCGATCCGCCGGGCGTGAAAGTCAGATTGCCGGACTGCGGCAGGTAGTCTTCGTTCGCGATGGCGGTAAAGTCTTGCGTGGCAAAGCCGACGATTACGTTTTCCGTGGTGGTGGTCGAAAGCGTGACCGTGAACACCGCATTGGCGTTTGAGGTTCCGGGCGCGGCCGACGCGTTGCTGATGAACAACAGCGGCGTTCCATCGTCGTTTGTAATCGTGGCCGTGGCGGTGGCCGTAGCCGGGCTGGCTGTTCCCGTGACCGGGGCGGACGTAGAGCTGAGAGTGAGGCTAAAAGTCTCGTTGCCTTCGATCACCGTGTCGCCCACCACGGCGATTGTGATCACCTTCGAGGTTTCGCCGGGCGCGAATGTGAACGTACCGCTCTGGGCCACATAATCGCTGGGCGCTGTCGCGGTGCCATTTTGAGTCGTGTAGGTCACTACCACTGGCACGGTGGTCGGGCTGGAAAGCGTGGCGGTAAACAGGAAATTCGTGGTGCCGGAACTACCTTCCGGCTGTGAGAACTGATTGGTGGTAAAGCCCAACAGAGCCAATGGCACGACGTCGATGATCGTGCCCTGCACGTGATCTGGACCGGGGCTGGCGCCGACCGGAGTGCCCAGGTTCAGCAAGAAATGTTCGTTCTGTTCGAACACCTGGTCTGTCGCAATCGCAACGGAAATCACTTGTTGAGTAACGCCCGGCGCGAAAGTGACCGTTCCCGACGTGGCTGTGTA
>DATJEN010000002.1:0-10756 GCA_035496575.1 Pirellulales bacterium | reverse complement strand
CTTGTCTTTCTCTTTCTTCTTTTCGTCGCCGGACTGCTTGTCACCCTTGGGATCGCCAGGTTTGCCGTCGCCTTGCGAGTCTTCGCCCTCGGAGGGTTCGCCCGGACGCGCATCAGCAGCAGGTTTCTTGGCTGCATCCTGGCCCAAGTCGCCGGCCAGCTCGGCGGTTTTTTCGGCCAGCTCTCCCTGCCGTTCGGCGAGCTCGCGCGCTTCGGCCTCTCGAGCGGTTTCGGCCTGGGTCGCCTTTTGTTCCTTGATGATCTTATTGACGCGCTTCAGGTAGTCGCGGATTCGTTCCTTTTCCGATTCGATGCGCTTCGAGCGATCTTCGCTGAGCAACAGCTCGAGCAGCCGGTTCAGATCCTGCTGCAGCTCGCCTTGCCCTTTGACCACGGTGGCCAACCGCTGCTGCCGCAACAGGTCGAGTAGTTCGTCGAACTGGTGATCGATGTCCCGTTTCTTGCTTTGAGCCACCGCCTGGCGGAGCAAGGCGGCGCGGCGGGGATCGTTAGGCGCGGTGAGCTCGGCCATCCGCAGCAGCAGTTTCTCCAGTTCCTTGAAGCGCTCGGCCACTTGCCGCTGCTCTGCGGTCAGAGGGTTTTCGGCTGTGGCTTCCGCCGGCTTGGCCGCTGGATCAGCGGCGATAGCCGATAGCGACCACAGCGCGAGCGCAACCAGCGCGCCGCCGACAACACTCGCTACTAGCCGATGTGATCGCATTGAACTGAACCCCGCACCCCAGGCTGTTACGCCCTTGCCACCTGGCTATTCCACCAGGTCTCGCACTTTCTGCTTCTGTTTCTGCTTGGTCTCGGCGTTTACCTTCTCTTGCGCTTCGATGATTTGCCGCAACATATCCAAAGCTTCGTTGAAGGTTTCCAACTCTAACATTTTATCAAGGACGGCCCGCATCTCGACCAGGATGGCGTCCATTTCCCCGATTGCCGCGGTTCGGGCCGCTGCCGATTCGGGCTTGCCAAGGAGCTGGGCCAGTTGCTGGAACTGCTCTTGCAATTTGGCAAACCGCCCCTCGACAAGCTGTGTGAGCGGGTCGGAAATCCCTTCCTTCAGCCGGCTCTTCAGCTCCTCGGTGTCCACGCGGTTGTTGATCATTTCCTCGCGCATGTCGTCGAACGAGTGCGCAACTTCCAGCGTCTCGTGGGCGGACCGCTCACTATTCTGCACCGCGCGCTCGAACTGCACCGCCACCGATCGGGCCGCTGCTCCGCCGGCAGCGTCCGCGGCCGCCGGGCTATCGGCCGGTTCAGCCGGCGCGGGCTTTGCGCCAGCCAGGTCGAGCCCCGCGAGCGAATCGCGCGTGGCCGTAAACTCTTCGATGATCGTTTCGAACCTCCGCCGCAGACCCAGCTCGCGCGCCTCGAGCATCGCCCGCAATTGTTCGGGCGTGACCACTTCGAGAACATAGCGCTGGCTGCTGCCGACATTGGCGCCGCCGTCGAGCGTACACTCGTCGGCGGCTTGAATGGCCCAGTGCAGCTTTTGCTTGGGCACGAGTTCGAGCGGGCCAACTTCCAGCGCATCGCTGACTTCGAGCTTGGCCGGATCGGTGCCCTGCGAATTAATTGGCTGCTGGCTCCGCGCGTCGTCGTTCACGTGAAAGTCGAACCATACACGCGCCACGCCATAGTCGTCGGTGATCTCGCCGGCGGCCGGAAGGCGGGCGGCGGGGGTGATCGCGGTGCCGATACCTTTCAACTGGACATTTACTTGCGGCGGCTCGTCGGCCAGCGCGCCAATTGCCAGGCGCACCGCATCGCGGCCGCGGATGCCGTCGTTGTCGTGCAAGGTGAACGCCAAGGTGCGGTCGGCATCGAGCTCACCCAGCGGCAGCTCGAAGCGGGTTTGCGCGGCTCCGTGTTCCGCGGCCAGGTTCAATTGCGTGAGAGGCGTCGCCTCCTGATCTCGAATCTCGTCCACCTCGACCAGTTCGAGCGGCTTATTGGCCTCGGCCACGATCGACACCTTCGATCCGCGCGGGATCTGAACGAGCCCCGCCACCGGAATCTCGCGCGGCTCGCGGTGCATGTAATCGGGAAACTCGCAGCGCAAGGTCATGCGATGGATGGTTGGACTCTCGACCACGTCCAGATAGAACGGGCCAAGCCGGTCGTCGCCACCCAAGATCGAAAACGTGAGCGGAGAGAGGATGCTCTTGAACTTGTGCGCGTAGATCTGAAACGCGGCTTCGCCGGGCCCCACGATTCCTTCGCGGCTCATGTTCTCGCGACCGCGGCCGCCATCCAGAGTCGAATAGCGGACCTGCACGATTTCTGGAATGACGCGTCCGATCGCCGCATCGGCCTTCACCTCAAGTGGCCAATCCGATCCGCGCGCCACCTTGATGCGTCCACCCGGCTCGAGCCCTTCCACCACGAGCCGCGTCTTGCGCGGCCACAGCTCTTCGGACAATAGCAGGCTGCGGCGGGCCCAGATGGCAAACGCATCTGGCGCAAAAATGCCGAAGACAACCGTCGCCAGCACCAGTGCCGCCGCCAGCGTTACGCGCCGCGCGAGCGGCTTGGAATTGAAAACCGCCCGCACGTCAACTTGCGCCGACTGTTCGCTGGCCGCTCGTCGCGTGTGCGCCAGCATCTCCAAATTGAATGCGGCCGCATGCTCCGGCTGATCGGCGAGCTCGACCGAGGTAACGAGCGCATCTTGAAACCGCCGGAAGCGCCGCTCGAGCAGCAAAGCCATGCTGCGGTCGGTCAAAGGAACGCGGAGTTGCGCGGCGATCAGCCGCGCCAGCACCCACGCAAGCGCCAGGATCGCGGCGACCAGCACAATGATGCGCAACCCGACGGGGGGCTCAAAGACCCAATCCAGCGCCAGGCTCAGCCAAAACGCGACGCCCAAAGTCACCACCAGTGCCGCCAGCCCGTCCACCCACAGGTACGCCCTGATGCGGCGCCGCAATCGCGCGAGCAGCGCGGCGACCGGCGGGTCGAGTCGTGGTGAGCGGTGCTGGGTTGCTACAGACATACGCGTCGTCTTTCAGGTCAGGCAAGCTTGGACAATCGCCGAATCAGCCACTCCAGGCATAGCGCACCACAGACAACGGCCAACAGCGTTTGCGTCAAGCGTTCGTCGAAGTCGCGGTCCGTCACTCCGGCCAGGTAGGTGATCTCCGTTCGGTCGGCAAGCTGATTCGCCAGCGGTGGCATTCCCCGCGCCCCCAGCACCGCGTCAGCCCCGACATAATATAAGCCGCCCGTGCTTTTGGCGATTTCCGCCAGCAGGGCATCGTTGCGCTCGGGGTTCTCGCGCTCCAGATCGGGCACGCGCACCTGGATGCGCCGCGAGAGTGGCTCGCCGTCACCATCTGGCAGCGGCAGCTCGAGCCGATAAGCGCCTTCCTCGAGCGCCGTGAACTGGCCCACATACATTCCCTTCCGCGCCGGGTCGGGCGCCAATTGCAGGTTGTCGACAATGCTGTCGGGCCGCGCAACCTTGAGCGTCACACCGGCTACTTCCAGAGGCTCGAACTGCAAGTTCGAAAGCTGCGCGTGCACGACCACCGTGTTGCCCAACAGGTAACGGTCGCGGTCGACCAGCAACATGCCGCGAGTTGAACCTTGCAGCAGCCGTCCTTGGGAAACGTGGCGAATGAGCTTGGTATAGAACTGTTCGAAGTATTTGTCTTCCAGCGCGCGGAGGCGCCAGATTTCGCCGCTGCCCATGTAGAACACGCGGCCCGCGCCGTAGAACTGGCCCGCCATGTAGATGGGACGCTCGGTGCCCAGGCTGGCCTCGGGGTCGGAGTAGCGCCCATAGACGGTGGCGCCCGGCTTGGGGCCGCGCACGCTGTAGTATCCAAAGACGCCCGGAAAGTCGGACCACACT
Source organism: Pirellulales bacterium (assembly GCA_035496575.1). GTDB lineage: Bacteria > Planctomycetota > Planctomycetia > Pirellulales > PALSA-1355 > PALSA-1355. The sequence continues at coordinate 6,892 of DATJEN010000002.1, read as the reverse complement.
TGTTGGCTATCGGGCGCGCTATCGCCCAGCCACAGGAACTCGGCCTCCAGGCCTTCGCGCGTAAACTCGATCGGCCATGGCGTGGTGGAACCAAAGCGTCCCTCTTCCACCATGGCCAGGCGACGGTTGAACTCGACCGGATATAGGGCGCGAATTTTCGCCAGCTTGGCATCTTGCACCCAGTGGTCCATTTCGACGGGTCCGGCCACCACGATCAGCCCGCCCGATTTTTCGGCGACCCACCGCTCGAGCAGATCGGTCTCGGCTTCGCTGAGCAACTTCCAATCGGGATCGAAGGCCACGATGGCGTCGTATTCGAATAGCTGCTGGGGCGTGCTGGGAAACTCGGTCAGAATCTCGTTGGCATCTTGCGAAACCCCTTCGCTGCCCGACTGCAGCCACACGTCGACGATCATGTTTTTGTCGTTGGGCTCGCCGCCGGCGTTCGTCGAGCGCTGCAGTTGATTGCTCAGGAACACGTAATCGCGCGTGGGCCCGCTGGCGACCAACAGCACCTTCGTCTTGCGGTCCACGATCTCCACGTCCGCCTCTTGCTCGTTGTCGTTGGCGTTACTGTCCTCGGGCGGCGCCTTCACGCGCAAGCGATAGGCGCGACGTCCCTTGACGCTGGAGGTGACTTCGAACTTGACCGGCACCACCTCGCCGCGCGCCCCCAGCGTGACACGCTCGGTGGCTTCGAGCTTGAAATCCTGGTTCTTGCCGCTCTCGCCGGCCATCCGCGAGACGAGCTCGGTGGTCACGGTGCGCTCCGCCAACCCTTCCGACTGCAGGTAGCCCGTGATCGTGAAGCTATCGTCGGGAAAAGCGCGCGATGGGGCGGTCAAGTCGCTCACGCGCACATTCACCGGCCTTCGGTCCGAACCGACGCCCACGGCAAATACCGGGATCTTTGCCTCGCGCGCCACCGCAACGGCGGCCGCCGGCTCCGCGCCCGAGTTTTGCCCACCATCGCTGAAGACAACGATTGCGGAAATCGGCGTGGCGCGCTCGTCATGAATCCACTGTCTGAGCGACTGGCCCAAGCGCGTTTCCGAACCTTGTGGCAGCAAGAGCTCTGCGAGCGGCACTTCCTTCGGCCTCTTGTCGTCGTCGGAGGTTGCGTGGGAGGCTTGCGCCGCAATTTTGGCGGCGGCTTTGGGCCAGGCAGCCAGCCGGGCCAGCTCGGTATCAAACCGCGCCAGCGCCACGTCGTGTTTTTCGCGCAATTGTTCGATCAGCTTTCCCTGCCCAAGCACCTCGACAACCTGTTCCAGCCGGTTGGGCGTGGCCGGCACTGCGGAGCCTACCGCATCGTGCAGTCCCATGCTCAAGCTCGTATCCACTAGCACCAGCGCGCGCGAGTTGTGTACCACGCGCTGCTCGCTGCGCTTTTCGGGATGCAAGTAGAAGACCAAAATGCCAGCCAGCGCGGCGAGTCGCAAAGCCAACAGCGCGGCGCGCGTGATCGGCCGCAGCTCGACCGTATCGCGGCGGCTCATCCAGATGGTGAAGGCAATGATGCCGGCGCACAGCAAGATCAAGGCCGCGAACTGCCACGGCTCGCTGTAGGCTTGCAGCCGGCCCAGCTCGTAACTGACGCGAACGTCGGCGTCGGCGATAGGCAATCTCCAGGGCATGCTACTTCGTCCCTCGCAGTGGCCGGGGATGGTAGCTCGCCGCGTAGGCAAGGCCCGATTCGACCAAGAGCACGCCCAACAGCGCATACAGCAGGCTTTCGCTCAGATTGAAGCCGGCCAGTTGCTGCGGGTTATAAGTAATGTCGCCCGAACGATGGAATTCGTAGCGCAGGCCGCTGAGCCGTCCTGCCATTTGCGTGGGCTCGATCTTGCGCAGGTCGCCCTCGTCAGCGCTGACGTTGTAGGCAAACCGTTCCACGGACGGCGAGCCGTCGATCCGCGTGAGCTGCGCTTGATAGATGCCGCTCGTGAGCGTGTCGGCCAGAACCGCTTTGTGCGCCGAACCGTCGGCCGTCGCATCGACCGTTACCGACCCGCCCGCGTCATCGCCGGGCGGCACGAAACGAACCTGCGGCAGGAACTTGCTGGTATCCAGATCGAGCGCCAGCGCCATCCCGACCAGTTTGGCGGCATCGGGATGCCGCGGCGCAGCCAGGTACGATTGCATCTCGAGCATGGCAACCACGAAGCTGGGATTATCGCGGGCCCAATTGTTCCAACTGCCGAGCTCGGTCTCGACGGGAGCTGCTTTCGTCAGAATCGCGACGACGCGCCCGTGTCCAAATTGCTGCTCGATGGCGAGAGGCGCTTTGTTTCGCAGCCGCGCGATGACCTTCACGCTACTCTCGGGGTCGGGCGCCCAATTGCGCTCGGCGGCGAAATAGCGGTTGACCACCACCAGGTTCAAAAAACTGTTGCGCTCGCCCGCGAACACCGAGAAGATCGGATGGTCGCCGGCTTCGATGTCAGGCGATTTATCGAGCCGATCGACGGGCAGCTCGGTCGGGCCGGCCAGCGGCAACGGAAAGAGCCCCTCGCCATTGCGATAGAGCTTGTCGTTATAGAACGGCGCGCGGGCGAGCTCGCCCAAAAAAATGCCCAGCCCACCGCCGGCTTTGACAAACGCCTCGAGCGCGTCGATCTCGGCATCTTCCAGCCGCGGCACGTTCGCCAGGTAAATCGTTTCGAACCCATCCAGCGCATGATTGCGCAGATAAGAGGGCGTTTCGATGAGGGGCTTGATACCGCTCGTGATTTTGCCCCCCGGCGCAAGCGCCGTGGACAAAAAGTAAGCGTCGCGCGCCTTCGCGTCGCCATCAATAATCAACACGTCGGCGGCCAGCGGAATATCCACCACCGCCGAGCGCCGGTTGTCGACGTCGACGGCGTCGCTCTCCAGCCGCGCCGTCACTTCGTGCTGGCCCGCGGAAGTAAACAGCACGGGGAAGCGGCGCGTGGCCGATTTGCCCGGCGGAAGTTCCTCGATGACGACGGCCGGGCGCGGATGGCCATCATCCTCCACCACGACCGACACGCGCTCCTTGGCGCCCGGGCCGAAATTGCGAACGGTGACTTCCATCGTCAGTGGAACCCCCGCCGCGTGCGTGCCCGAGGCGGGCTTCAGCGCCACGACGGCCAGGTTCTGATGAATGCCTTCGGCGCAGTCGACCAGGTGGATTTGCGCTCCGGCCTGGTCGATGCGCGACATGGCTTTGAGCAGCGCGGCCGGGTCTTGCCATTGGCTGGTGCGAAAGTCCGATAGCAAGTAGACGATCCTGTTCTCGTCGGGGCCCTTGGCCGGCAGGTGGTCAAAGGCCGCCAGCGCGTCGTCCGGCCCCGCGGCGGTCTCCGAGATGTTCAATCCGCCCAGCGCTTTTTCCAGCCTGGCCGCGAAGCCGGCATCGACGCTTTCGGCCAGCATGTCGGGCCGTCCACCGCGCGCCAGTTGCGCCGCGCGCGAGAATCGCAACAGCGTGAAGAACTGCGGACTATCCTGGCGCTCGGCGCTCGCGCCCAGCCGCGCGGCGACCCGCTTGGCCTCGTTGAAGGCGCTCGTGTCTGCCCAGCGGTCGGACATCGAGAAGCTATCATCCAACAGCAAAACGTGGTGCGTGGTGCTGCTGCCGAACATGGCGCCCCAGCGGTTCCGCACGACGGGCTGAGCGACCATCAATACCACGGCCGCGATCGCCAGCATTCGCAACAGCAACAGCAACCATTGCTTGAACAGGATCGATTTCTGATGCCGCTTTTGGCTGGCCAGCAAAAACTCCATCGCTGCCCAATGCACGCGCCGATGCCGCATCAGGTTGATGAGGTGGATCAGCACTGGCAACGCGACCAGCGGCAAGCCCCACCACAACAGCGATTCGTACACAAAGCCAGGCATCGTGATTCAACCCGTCATCGGCGCGAGAAACTCTCGCGGACAAATATCTCCTACATGCGGCTTACGAGCGCCGCGCTGCTTGCCGGTAGCTCAAAAACGCGCTCAGCGGCGCTTCCAGCGGTTGGCTGGTGCGAAACAGCACATAGTCGATGCTGTCTCGAGAGCAGCCGATGCGCACCTCGTCCAAGTACTGCCCGAGCGCATCCAGGTAGCCGTCGCGCAGGGCCCTGGGATTGCAGGACAGGCGTTCATCGAGCTCCAGTCCTTCGAAGCGGGTCGGGCCGCTGAACGAAAACTCCAGCTCCTCATCGTCCAGCACGTGGAATACGACGACGTCGTGTCCCTGTTGCCGCAGCAGCTTGAGCCCCTTGAACAATCCGTCCCGGTTCACCAGCAGATCGGAAATCAGCACCATCAAGCCACGACGCGGATAGGCCTCGGCCGCGCCCCGCAAGATGCCGAACAAGTCGGTCTTCTCGCGCGGTTCCCCGGCGGCCAGTCCTTGCACGATGGCTTCCAAGTGCCCGCGCTTGGTGCGCTGGGGCACTTTGACGCGAATGGATTCGTCGAAGGACACCAGCCCGACCGCGTCCTGTTGCCTGAGCAGCAGATACGCCAGACACGCGGCCAGGGTCGCGCCGTACTCGTACTTGTCCATCTCGCCCGAGCCATAGCGCATGCTGCCGGAAACATCCACCAGCAACGTGGCGCGCAAGTTCGTATCTTCTTCGAACTGCTTGACGTAATAGCGGTCTTGCTTGGCCCACACCTTCCAATCGACGTGGCGCAGATCGTCGCCGGGCGCATACTGGCGATGCTGCAAGAATTCGACCGACTGGCCGAAGCGAGGGCTGCGGTGAATGCCCGACAAAAACCCCTCGACCACCAAACGAGCGCGCAAGTCGAGGCGGGCTATGCGAGCGATCGCCTCAGGACGCAAAAATCTTTTGGAAGCGGGCATCGCTCGTTAGTTCGTCCTCTTTGGTCGGAGTGATCGCCACCAGGCGGTCGACAATGTCGTCGGCGCTCACCCCTTCGCTCTCGGCCGAGAAATTCACCACCAGGCGGTGTCGCAGCACGGGTTTCACCAGCGCCTGGATGTCCTCGGTCGCAACGTGGGTACGCCCATGCAACAGGGCCCGCGCCTTGGAGCCCAAAATCAAAAACTGAACGGCGCGGGGGCCGGCGCCCCACGTCACCTGGTCGCGCACGAATTCGGGCGTGCCGTTTTCGCCGACGCGCGTTTGCCGCACCAGCGCCAACGCATAGCGGATGATGTGGTCGCTGATCGGCACCTCGCGCACGATGTGCTGCAGCCCCAGGATCTCCTCGGCGGTGAGCACCGGCGCAATGTGGTCGCTGCTGGTGGTCGTGGTGCGGCGCGCGATCTCGAACTCCTCGTTGAAGTTGGGATAGCGCACGAACACCTTGAACATGAAGCGGTCTTGCTGCGCTTCGGGCAACGGATAGGTGCCTTCTTGCTCGATCGGGTTCTGCGTGGCCAGCACGAAGAACGGATCGGAAAGCTTGTGCCGCACGCGGCCGACCGTCACCTGCCGCTCTTGCATCGCTTCCAGCAAGGCCGCCTGGGTCTTGGGGGGAGTGCGGTTCACTTCGTCCGCCAGCACCACGTTCGAAAACAGCGGGCCCTCCAGAAAGCGAAACTCGCGATTCCCTGTCGTGCGGTTCTCTTCAATGATCTCGGTGCCCGTGATGTCGGCCGGCATAAGATCGGGCGTGAACTGAATGCGGCTGAAGGACAAGTTGAGCGCGCGGGCCAGCGTGCTGATCATCAGCGTCTTTGCCAGTCCGGGCACGCCTTCCAACAAGCAATGCCCGCGGCTGAAGAGCGAAATCAACAGTTCCTCGATCACCTGGTCTTGGCCCACGATGACCTGGCCCAACTGCGAGAGAATTCGCTCCCGCGCATCGGCTAGCTTGTGAATGGCCGACGACTCTCGAACGCTCGATCCGTGTTCTGTCATCAAAGTTGTTCTCGCTCGATTGTTGTCGCGACTTGTATCAGCGCTGATAAATCGGAAGCGCGCCGTTCTCTAGTTGCAAAATGGTCAGATTAACGGCCGTCGTGTAAATGGGGCCGATGTACCCCTGGTTCCACACGACGTACTTGCCGCTCTCGGTCGCTTCACTGGCTAGTTTGTTGAACACCTTGTCACGATAGGCGTCCCACTCTTTACCCCCCTCGCGGTACCGCACCTGGGAATAGTAGTAGTGGGCGTAATGCCAGTGCCCGAACCCTTGATTGGAAATGTCGCCGAGATTCCGACGGCAGTAGTCCTGCAGCTTGGGAACGTACTGGCTGTCGTATTCCCCGGCATTGAAAAGGCAGGCAATGGCCGCGGCGGAAATGGCCGGCCGGCCACCACCGCCCTTGGAACTGTATTGTACGCCGCCGTCCGGAAGCGTGCATTTGCGGATGTATTCCACCGCTTTGTCGATGATTTCCTTGGGCACGGGAACCCCCGCATTGCGGCAGCCGCGCAGCCCTTGCACCTGGGTGATGGTGGTCGACCCTTCGTCAAAGTCGTTGCCATCCTTGGCGCTGACATAACCCCAACCCCCCGCCGCGGTCTGGGCCTCGCCCGTAAAAACCACCGCACGCTTTAGCACGTCGATCAGCTCCTTGCGCCGGCTTTCGTCTTCCTCCTCGCCCAGCACCTGCGACAAAAACAGCATCGAGTAGCCATGCCCGTAGGTATACCGGTCGTCGCGCACCGGATCGCCGATGAGGCCATTGGCTCTGCTGCGCGAAAGCAGATAGTCGACCGCCATGCGGATGTTCTTGGAGTACTTGCCCTGCGTCGTGGTCGATCCCTCGCTGAGTAGCGCCATGCCGGCCAGGGCCGTCATTGCCGTGGGGTAGCGGCTATCATTCGCGCTCCAATGCCCCAAGCGTGACTGCGTGCTGGCGATCCAATCGAGCCCGCGCGACACCAACTTTTGGATCTTGGGATCGTGCGTGGCCGCGCCCGCCGACTGCCCCAACACGGCGCCCAACAGAGCG
>DATJEN010000001.1:0-27381 GCA_035496575.1 Pirellulales bacterium | reverse complement strand
CCAGTAGTGGTTTGAGTCGATCCCCAGCGCATAGATGCTGTAGGCAGCACCGCCCACCACGCCCATGAAGTCGGCCATGATGGTCAGCGTCGGAATCAGCACGAGGCAAGCCAGGAACCGCGGCACGACCAGGTAGTGAATGGGATTGGCGCCCATGCTCGAAAGCGCGTCGATCTGCTCGGTCACGCGCATGGTTCCCAGCTCGGCGGCCATGGCGCTGCCGACTCGGCCGGCCAGCATCGTGGCTGCCAGCACAGGCCCGAGCTCGCGCACGAGCGACATGTTGATGACGGCACCGAGCCGTGTCTCGAGGTGCATGAGCCGAAATTGCGAGTGGCTCTGCACCGCCAGCACCATGCCGATGAATGTGCCGGTTAAGGCCACGACCGGCAAGCTAAGCACACCGATTTGATAGAAGTTCGGCAACAAGGTGTCGCCGCGGGGCAGCCGGCGCGCAATCCACGCCAGTGTCCGAAAGAAGAACTGCGCGACATCGCCGACCGCGACGATCCAGTTGAGAACGAGCCCACCCAGGTCGCCGATCCAATCGACAATGGCGCCAAGCGGCCCCCCTGCCGCGCGCTTTACGCGTATGCTGTCGCTTGCCATGCACGCTCCCAACGCGCAGTTTCGTCCCGCCAAAACTCCCTTATCTGATGATCTTCGTCGTGTCGGAGAATCCGCTTGAGAAAAGATTGCCGAACAAGCCGTAACCATCGATTAGTCAAACCAGGCACTTTGCGTCGTGGCCGCTAGCAACTCCGGCGCTGGCGCAAAGCCTGGGCAGCGTCCCCGGGAATGATACGCAGGCGGACCAGCTGGGAGCGTGGCCGTTTTCGCCGGACTTCCGGGACGCTCGCGTCACAACAAAAAAACCGCCCGACCTGCTTGTTCAGGCCGGGCGGCGAGTGGGTGTCATTTGCTTGGCTGAGCTGACGGCAGTCGCGATCAGCCCGTGGCGTCGGGCGATGCCGGAGCGGCACCGGCCCCAACCGGGGTTTCGTCCCCTTCGCCGACGACGCCGATGAAGAACAGTTGCTTCTTGCCGCCGACTTCCTTCACGTCGACCACGATCGTGTCTTTGCCCTGGAACTCGCCCTTGAGCAGTTCCTCGGAGAGCGGATCTTCCACGAAGTTCTCGATCGAGCGGCGTAACGGACGAGCCCCGAAATCGGTGTTCGAACCCTTGCGGATCAAGAACTTCTTGGCCTCGTCCGAAAGTTTGAGCTTCAGTCCGCGCTCTCCTAGACGCTCGCGCACCTTGCCCAGCTCCAGATCGACGACTTCCTTGAGGTCGTCGAGGTTCAGGTGCCGGAACACGATCACGTCGTCCACGCGGTTCAGGAACTCGGGTCGGAATACTTTTTCGATCCGTTCGCCGACGCGCTGCTTCATGTTTTCGTACGACGAATCGTCGTCCGGTTTTTGGAATCCGAAGGCCGACTCGTTCTTGATCGCCTCGGCGCCGGCGTTGGTGGTCATGATCAGAATGGCATTGCGGAAGTCGACATTGCGGCCGAAGCTGTCCGTCAAACGCCCTTCTTCCATGACCTGCAACAACATGTTGAAGACGTCGGGGTGAGCCTTTTCGATTTCGTCCAGCAGGACGACCGCGTACGGCCGGCGCCGAATCTTTTCGGTGAGCTGACCGCCTTCCTCGAAGCCCACATATCCCGGCGGAGCACCGATCAAGCGGCTGACGTTGTGCTTCTCCATGTATTCGCTCATGTCGATTTGGATCAGCGCCTCGTCATCGCCGAACATGAACTCGGCCAAGGCTTTGGCCAGCAAGGTTTTTCCCACGCCGGTCGGCCCCGCGAAAATAAAGCAGCCGGTCGGCCGCTTGGGGTCTTTCAGCCCGCTGCGGCTGCGGCGAACGGCCTTGGAAATCGACTTGATCGCCTCTTCCTGGCTGATGACGCGCTTGTGCAGCTCGGATTCCATCTGCATGAGCCGCATACTGTCTTCGGTGGTCATCCGCGTCAGCGGAATGCCCGTCATCTTCGAGACGACCTCGGCAATCACTTCTTCGTCGACGACGCCGTCGGCTTCGCGCGACTTCTCGCGCCAGTCGCGGGTAATCGACTGCTTCTTTTTCTTGAGCTTGTCGGCCTGGTCGCGCAGAGCGGCCGCTTTTTCGAAATCCTGGTTGGCGACGGCCTCTTCCTTGTCCTTGTTGAGGGTCTCGACCTCGGCATCGATTTCTTTCAGATCGGGCGGACGGGTCATGGCCTTCAACCGCACGCGAGCGCCTGCTTCGTCGATGACGTCGATCGCCTTATCCGGCAAGCAGCGTCCCGTGATGTAGCGGCTCGACAGCTCGACCGAGGCGGCCAGCGCGTCATCGGTGATCTGCACGCGGTGGTGCTGCTCATAGCGGTCGCGCAGGCCCTTTAGAATCTCGACGGTTTCGGCCTTGGTCGAGGGCTCGACCATCACGACCTGGAAGCGACGATCCAGCGCGCTATCCTTTTCGATGTATTTGCGGTACTCGTCCAGCGTGGTGGCGCCGATGCACTGGATTTCGCCGCGCGCCAGCGCGGGCTTGAGAACGTTCGAGGCATCGATGGCGCCTTCGGCGCCCCCTGCCCCGACCAACGTGTGCAGCTCGTCGATGAACAGAATGGTGTTCTTTGCGCGACGCACTTCGTTCATCACGGCCTTGATGCGCTCTTCGAATTGGCCGCGGTACTTGGTGCCGGCCACCATCATGGCCAGGTCCAAAACCACGATGCGACGGTCGGCCAGCAGCTCGGGCACGTTGCCTTCGACCACGCGCTGCGCGAAGCCCTCGACGATGGCCGTCTTCCCCACGCCCGCCTCGCCCAGCAGCACCGGGTTGTTCTTCGTGCGGCGGCTGAGTATCTGGATGGCCCGCTCGATCTCTTTCTCGCGGCCGATCACGGGGTCGAGCTTGCCTTGCCGGGCCAGCTCCGTCAGGTCACGGCCGAAGCTGTCCAGCGCCGGAGTTTTCGACTTGCTGCTCTTGGGGCTTTCGCCACCACCGCCCGAGCCCGCGCGTTCGCTGCCGCCGCGTTCGCTACCTTCGCCACCTTCGATGCCATGGCCAAGCAGGTTCAACACCTCCTCGCGAACTTCTTCGAGCTTGAGGCCCAAGTTCATCAGCACCTGCGCGGCGACGCCTTCCTGCTCGCGCAGCAGGCCCAGCAAGATGTGCTCGGTGCCCACGTAGTTGTGGTTCAAGTTTCGGGCTTCTTCCATCGAGTACTCGATGACCTTTTTAGCCCGCGGCGTTTGAGGCAGTTTGCCCATCGTGACCATGTCTGGTCCGCTTTGAACGAGCTTTTCGACCTCGAGGCGGATCTTGCGCAGATCGACGTCGAGGTTCTTCAGGACGTTGGCGGCGACGCCACTGCCCTCCTTGATGAGTCCCAAGAGCACGTGTTCGGTGCCGATGTACTCGTGGTTGAAACGCTGGGCCTCTTGATTGGCCAGCTGCATGACTTTTCGTGCCCGATCGGTAAATCGCTCGTACATGGTGCTCTCCTGAAGGCGATCAGCTCACCGAACTGGTTCTCGGAGTTGCCTCGCTACCGCCCGTCGTGTACTGACTTTTCGCGTCTTGTTTTAGTTGTGATTAAATGCAGAAGGCTCAATTGATCATTCGCGCGGCGGTCAAGGCCGCGACAGGAACTCCTAAGCGGCCCGACGTGATTCGGCCGCCACGGCTGTGGCCGCCGGACGGTTTAGGTCCTCGGCAGCCGAGCCCAAAATCGGAATCTCGCTCGCCCGCGCCAATAGCTCGTTCTCGCGAGCGATCTCCGAGGACCATTTTTGCGAGTCCTCGAGACGCTCGAGCCGGGCTAGCTGGCCGGCGGCCTCGCTGTGGCGACCCGTGCGGCGCAGCAAGGTGGCCAAGAGCAGTCGAGCCTCCACGTCCCGAGGGCAAAGCCGGAGCAAACGCACCAGGACCCGTTCGGCCTCGAACCAACTCTGCTGTAAGTATTCGCTTAAAGCCTGGCGAAACAATCCCTCGACCGTAACGGCTTGGCTGGCTGGCAACACGCCGGGCTTGCCCACCCATGCCGAAAGTCCAATCGAAGTAAACCATAAGCAGCCGACGGCCAACCACCCTAAGCGTAAATGAGCTGGTTCGAGCAGCTCAACCCAGACCAGGCTGGCGAGCAGTAACAGGTTAAGGACGACCCCAAAGCCCACCGCCAACACGAGCCCGGAAACGAAGCCGCACTGCCACAATTGTGGCAGTCCAGGCCAAAGATACGTTGTCCACGACACCCTGCGCATGTTGAGTCCCGGCGGCCTCTGTGGCTTCCTGGTTCGCATGCTACTGCGGACGGCGCAGGACGAGCCCGGAAATGCCACGGAATTCTAGCTGCTTGAACACCTTAGATCAAGGCAACCACGCGGTCGCAACACCCGTCAAGAGCTGCCGAAACGGCCAGCCAAGTTCGTCTCGCGCGCTCGAGAAATCCGAGCGCCGCTGGCGTGCGTTTCGCCTTGGCGGCCGGAAGCGTAGATTGACCTATATGGGATATGATTTCACGCCGGCTGCCGAGCGCGCTCTTGAGGCTGCTGCCGCTTGGAGCGCTTGTAGCGATGATGCCGAATTGCGCCTGCCCGAGGTCCTGCTGGGGCTGCTGGCGGAGCCGGAGTGCCGCTCGGCCCTGCTGCTAGCTCAGTGCGACGTCGATCCCCAGGCGGTCCATCGCAAGTTTCCGCAACTCGCGCCGGCGACTCGCGCGGCGTCGGAGCGGCTGCAGCGGTTCTCGTCCGAGCTGACGGCCAGCCTGGAAACCGCCGAGCAGCTGCTATCCGAATACCCGCGACCGCTGACTCTGGCCACCGAGCACATCCTGCTGGGTCTGGTCGCTTGGCCAGGCGAGGTTGCCGATTGGCTTGCAGCCTGTGGATTAACCGCCGACGCGCTTGAGCAAGAGGTGCATCGCATAGCAGGACACCGGCCAGGGCCGCTGCCCATCGATGACGATGACGCCCCCGCGGAGCGGCCTGTGGATTTCGAAAGCGCGAGCGCCTTGCCCGGCGAGGAGTTGGCGACCTTGCGCATCCTGGACGCGGCCGCCAACCGTGCTAGTGAAGGACTGCGCGTGGTTGAGGATTTCGTGCGCATGTCGCTCGACGATCGGCACCTCACCGCTCTGGCGAAGCAAATCCGCCACGAGCTCGCCAACGCCATGTCGGCCGTAGCGATGCATGAGCGATTGGCCGCTCGCGACACCATCGAGGATGTCGGCACAGAGCTCACCACCGCGACCGAGCTGGCTCGCGAGAGCCCGGCGGCTGTCGCGCGAGCCAGCTTCAAGCGTGCCCAGCAAGCGCTGCGCACACTCGAGGAATATGGCAAGCTGATGCCGAACCTTTCGAGCGGCGCGTTCGAACAATTGCGATATCGGCTCTACACCCTGGAGCGGGCGATCGGAATGACCGATGCCAGCCTGCAGCGGCTTTCGACCGCGCGGCTGTGCGTCTTGATCGACGGCGGCGCATCGGAAAGTGCGCTCGAGGACCTCGTCGACTCCCTGGTCACCTGCGGAGTGCCGCTGCTGCAGCTTCGCGACAAGAATCTGCCGGATCGCGCGCTGCTCGATCGGGCCCGCCTCGTTCGCCAGTTGACACTCGATACCGAAACGCTGTTCATCATGAACGACCGGGCTGACCTGGCGCATCTGGTACAAGCCGATGGCGTTCACCTCGGCCAGGAGGACATCAGCGTCAAAGAAGCACGCACGATCGTCGGTCCGCGTGCGCTGGTGGGTGTATCAACCCATTCGATTGAACAAGCGCGAGCTGCCGTGCTCTCGGGAGCCAATTACATCGGGGTGGGACCAACGTTTCCATCGACGACGAAATCGTTCGAGGCGTTTCCCGGTGTCGAGCTGCTGCGAGCGGTAGCCGCCGAGATCCGATTGCCCGCGTTCGCCATTGGCGGAATTACGGCGGACAATTTACCGCAGGTGCTGGAGGCCGGTTTTCAGCGCGTCGCGGTTAGTGGCGCGGTGACGGCCGCTGTCGAGCCCGCCGCCGCGGCGGCGGGGTTGCTGTCGGCGCTTTCGGTGGCAGGCTGATTGGCCGTGAGCAACTGCTCGATGAGGTCCGCCATTTCGCTCGTGGCGCGCTGGTCATAGCCTTGCCAAAATCCTCGAATAGCGCCGCCGCCATCGAGAACAATCGTGGTCGGATACGCGAACCCATGCAGGTAGTCGGCCAGCAGCAGTACGAGCGCTCGACGCGTGGCGGCGTTCTGGTCGGCGTAACTGGGCACCTTGAACTTTTTCGAGGCAAGAAACTGCTCGGTCTCGGTTCGCAAGGGAGCAAGATCGGGGTCCGTTCCTTCTTCTCCGCAGGAAACCAAGTACATGCGGAAGTCGTCACGCCCGGCGAACTTCTCTTGCATAGCCACGAGCTCAGGAAATTCACGGCGGCACGGCGGGCACCACGTGCCCCAATAGTTGACGAGCGTGACCCGCCCGGATAAATCGTCGAGAGTGACGCTCGTGGCTTCGCCGGTGAGCGGTTCCAGCCGCAGGTAGGTCAGATGCCGCCCAATCGCCGGGCCAGCCGTGCCGGAAGTGCCTGCTCCCGGACCTCGAACAAGCGCCACGTACACGAGCACGAGCGCGATCAACACCAGCAGCGAAACCCAGGACCACGGCTTCTTCGCGGTTGGTTCAGTGGTTGGATCCATGATCAATGACTAACGGCCGGCGGGATGGGAGTGAGGCATGGCGATTGAAGTGGAGCAGAAGTTCGCGATCGAGAACATGGATTCGCTGCGCCGCCGTTTGAGCGAGCTTGGCGCAGAATTCAGCTCCCCCGTGGAGCAGGTCGATTTGTATTTCGCCCACCCGGCGCGAGACTTCGCCCACACGGACGAGGCTTTTCGACTGCGCCGCGAGGGCGAAGCCAACTGGTTCACGTACAAAGGGCCCAAGCTGGATCGAACCACAAAAACCCGGCACGAAATCGAACTGCCCATCGCCGCCGGCGAGGCCCGAGCGCGGCAGGCCGTCGAACTGGTCACGGCACTCGGATTCCGCCAGGTGATGGCCGTTCGCAAGCAGCGCCGTCATTCTACGATCGAATGGCAAAACGGGCAGGTCACCGTGGCCCTCGACGAGGTCGAGGAGCTGGGTGCGTTTATTGAGCTCGAGACCGTGACTTCATTAGAGCGAATCGACGCGGCTCGCGAGGCGATTGAGTCGCTTGTCGAGAAGCTTGGGTTGGCTAACGCCGAGCGGCGCAGCTACTTGGAGCTGCTGCTGGCCAGACCGACGGGGGGCACCTGACGCTCCGGTCCGGAAATCTGTTCCGCCTGGGCAAAGACGCTTGACTTTGCCGCTTGCAAAGGCCGACAATAATGCCACGAAGCGTCGGTCAGGCTTAATGCCTGTGCTGACGCAGGCGATGCATGCGCAGCAATGATTCTGCCGCGCGAGTTGTGGCAAGATGCACCTACATTGATCGGCCAACCACTTCGCTCGCGGCGCCGGTCATAGATTGCTAAACTTGGGCCAAGCTACCGACATCATTTTGGAAAGGACCTCTGTTATGCGAGCTCGTCTTATTGTTGCCGTTTGTGCCGCTGTTGCCCTGATCGCGGTGCAGGGACTGCGTGCTGCGGATGAGAAGCCGGCTTTGAAATGCCCGGTCTCGGGTCAACCGGCCAAGGCCGACAAGACCGTCGATTTCAACGGCGGCAAGGTTCAGTTCTGCTGCGAAAACTGCCCGAAGGCTTTCAATGCGGACTCCAAGAAGTTCGCCGGCAAGGCCAACCTGCAGCTGATCCAGACGGGACAATTGAAGCAGGTTAAATGCCCGCTGACGGGTCGTCCGGTTGCCGCCGATAAGTCGGTCGACATCGCCGGCGTGAAGATCGGCGTGTGCTGCGGCAATTGCCTGGCCAAGGCCAACAAGGCTTCCGGCGACGAGCAGATCGACTTGCTGCTCAGCGACACTTCGAAGGGTTTCGAAACCGTCAAGAAATAAGAACTAGCTGTTCGTTCTAAGCGAATCCGAAAGAGGGCGTTCCGCTACCTGGAACGCCCTCTTTTTTTGCGCGCGGAGCGGGCCGGCAGCCCTGGTGCGGATGCGGCATGGCGATCTCGCTATTGAAACTGCACTTACACCGTATTTCTCGTTTTGGGATACTTCGCGGCCGCACTGCCGAGAGGAGATTTCACGCGAACTATCATGAAGATTTTCTTCTCGGCCGGAGAACCGAGTGGCGACCTGCATGGCGCAAATCTCATTCGCGCCCTGTGCAAGCGCTGCCCCCAGCTTGAGGCGGTCGGCTATGGCGGACCGGAGATGGCCCAGGCAGGCTGCCAGTTGCACAGCGATCTAACGGCGCTGGCCGTGATGTGGTTCTTGCGGGCCCTCTTGAACTTGCACAAGTTCTTGGCGCTGGCGGGTCGGGCGGACCGCTACTTTCGCCATCACAAGCCGGACGCCGTCGTGCTGGTCGACTTTCCGGGCTTCAACTGGTGGATTGCGCGGCGGGCCAAGGCGCATGGCATTCCGGTGTTCTACTACGCGCCACCACAAATCTGGGCCTGGGCGAGCTGGCGCGTCAAGAAAATGCGACGGTTCGTCGACCACGTGTTGTGCGCGCTGCGATTCGAGCAGCAGTGGCTCGCCGAGCGCGGGTGCCATGCGGTGTTTGTCGGCCATCCGTTTTTCGACGAAGTGCGGCGGCAAGCTCTCGATGAGCGTTTCGTGCGCGATCACACCGATCCCAGCCGCCCGCTTGTCGCCCTGCTGCCGGGCTCGCGGACGCAAGAGGTCGTGGCGAACCTGAAATACTTCATCGCGGCGGCCGGGCGCATTGGCGCCCAGGTGCCCAGCGCGCGGTTCGCGGTGGCCAGTTTCAAGCCGCACCAGGCGGCGCTGGCCCGAGAAGCAATCTCGCAAAGTGGTTTGCCGATCGAAGTCTTTGTCCGCCGCACGCCCGAGCTCATCCACCTGGCCCATTGTTGCCTGGCGGTGTCCGGCTCTGTTTCGCTTGAGCTGCTTTATCACATGAAACCCACGGCGATCCTGTATTGGATTTCACCGCTGGCCTTCGCGGTTCAAAGGAGGTTTCGCCGGGTGAGGTACATCACGCTGGTGAACCTGCTGGCGGCCAAGGAAGTGTTCAGCAAGGCGAAGTTTCCCATTGCCGAGGCCGATAATCGAGATCCCGACGTGCTGTTCCCCGAGTACCTGACTTGCGAGGACAAATCGGAGCAGTTAGCCGAGCATGCCGTCGAGTGGTTGACCAACGACAAGGCTCGGCAGGAATTGATCTCGCGTTTAGCGCGCCTCAAGGCAGAGGTGGCCCACGGGGGCGCCTCGTCGCGCGCCGCCGATTACATCATGGCCGAGCTCGCGCGCCTGACACCGGCTGTGCCGCGACCCCACTTCAATCCGGCGCTGGCGGCCGCGCGCGAGCCCTGGGTTCACAGCACGGCCGCCTGACGCCCTGGCTCGTTGTGCTAGAATTCAGACAGTCACGGTTCTTCGACCGGCATGCCGGGTTTCTGATTCTCACCCTCGCCGCGCACGCGTGCTACTCACCGAGCCTCAACCAACGCCGTACGACCTGAGCTTCCACGCGCTCGGTATACCGGTGCGGGTGCACCCGATGTTCTGGGCGGTGGCCCTGTTGATGGGCCTGTCCGGCAATCCCGAGCCGGCGGAAATGCTGACCTGGGTGGCAGCGGTCTTTGTTTCGATCCTCGTGCACGAGCTGGGGCACGCGCTGACGGCACGCGGTTTTGGGGCCGACCCGCGCATCGTGCTGTATGCGTTCGGCGGATTGGCAGCCTACCAAGGCGCGCGGCGGACCACGCTCAACCAATTGCTGATCGTGGCGGCGGGGCCACTGGCCGGCTTTGCCTTCGCGGCCGTGCTGCTGGCCGCGATCCGCGCTGCCGGGCACCAGGTTCTCGTCGATTGGAACTTTCGTTGGGTTCTGCCGGTGCTGTTCGAGCCCTTCGAATCGGACCACCTCAATCGGCTGATCATCGACCTTTTGTTCATCAACATCTTTTGGGGTCTGGTGAACCTGTTGCCCGTCCTGCCGCTCGATGGCGGACAGATCGCGCGCGAAATATTGGGCGTCTTCAACCCGGGAGACGCCGTGCGGCAGGCGCTGTGGCTGTCGGTGATCGCCGCGGCGGTCGTGGCGGTGTTGGCCTTTACGCGCTTGAACGATCGCTTCATCGCGATTTTTTTCGCGTACCTGGCGTACACCAACTACTCGACGTTGCGCGCCTATTTCGGCCCCGGCGGCGGATTGGGGCGCTGGTCGTGAAACGGACGCCGGCCCACGCAGACTTGCCGCGCACGCGCGTCATCCTGCTCGGCGCGAGCAATGTGGCCAAGGCGTTTGGAACCCTCGTCGAGACCTCGCGGCGGGCCTGGGGCGGGCCGCTCGAGCTCTATGCCGCATTCGGTCATGGCCGATCGTACGGTCGCGCAAGCGCCGTCTTCGGCCGCGTCCTGCCAGGCATCATCGAGTGCGGGCTATGGCAGGCCGTGGGCGGCGAACACGAGCGACCCACGGCGGCACTCGTCACCGATATCGGCAACGACATCCTGTACGAGTGCCCGGTCTCTGAAATCGCGGGCTGGCTCGAGGCTTGCCTCGATCGCTTGGCGCGGGTCCGGGCGAACACCGTGGTCACTTTGCTGCCAACCGAGAACCTGGCGACGCTGTCACCGGCTCGGTTTCGACTGTTGCGATCGATTTTTTTCCCACGCAGCCGCATCACGCTGGCGGAGGTTGCCGAGCGGGCCCATCGGCTTAATGAGCGCGTCGAGGAGCTTGCCACGGTGCGTGGATTCGTCACCGCGCGGCAGCAGGCGCACTGGTACGGCTTTGACTCGATTCACATCCGCTATCGGCAGCGATCGAGCGCGTGGCAGGAAGTGCTCAGTGGCTGGCCGGGCATTGTTACTCCGCTGGAACCGGCCGGCGGGCGCGTGGTTTCTACGTTGCGGCTGCGCGTCTTCGCGCCCCATCAGCGACGCGTGTTCGGCATCGAGCAACGCGCCTCGCAACCCCGCGCGCGCTTGCGCGATGGCACAACGATTGCAATGTATTGAGGCGCGCGCGAGTCGCTTTCGATGGTTCGCGCGCAAGCGCGCTCGAATCGAAGTGGACCGCGCGAGAGAGAGCGATTGAACATTCGAACGCACTACATCGCGCGAGAGGGAGCGCGGCGCTACGAAAAAAAATTCTTGCTCAAATGCAACTTTTGCTCGAAATCATGTTGCACAATCCTGGAGAATCGGTACAACTATTCTTCAGATCTTTCCTGAACTCGGGTGTGATAGGTTCTTCGAGCGCGACGCATCGAAGCAAGCGCGACGAGAACCTTTGATTCTGTTCAGGGTAGGACTCGCTCGGAGCACACGTGACTTGGAAGTCACCGAGACGGATCTTGCCGAAACTTTTTTAGGAGGACGGACTGTGGCCAAGAAGAAGAAGAAAGCCGCCGGTAAGAAGGCTGCTCCCAAGAAGAAGGCAACCAAGAAGAAGAAGAAGAAGTAGTTTTCGTCCGCGAGCCGCCTGGGCTCGCCGTGCCGCTCGCACTCGAGCGGCCGACTGCTGATACAACGAGAAAGAGCCGTTCAAGCCCTCGGGTTTGAACGGCTCTAGCTTTTTATGGCCGCCGCAAGTGCAATCCGCCCAGCGGCTTATGGCGTGCCTTCCAGCGTGGGCAAAACGCCCGCTTCTTCCCGGGCGCGGGCCAGGTTGCGAACCAGGTTCTTGCAGATCGCGCTCAGGTACGGCGCCGCTTGCGGGTCATCGAAGTTGCCCGCCGTGCGGCCTTCGTCCCCCGCCACGCGAATGCCGATTTGGATCGGCACGTCGCCCAAGAACGCAATCCCCAGCTCGGCCGCGCGCTGGCGAGCGCCGCCGCTGCCGAAGATGTCGTAGCGCTTGCCACAATCGGGACACACGAAGCCGCTCATGTTCTCGACCATGCCCAGCAGCGGTATGTTCACCTTGCGGAACATGGCGACCGCCTTCACCGCGTCCAAAAGCGCGACATCCTGCGGTGTGCAAACCACGACCGCGCCCGATAGGGGCAAAAGCTGGGACAGCGTCAAGGCGATGTCCCCGGTCCCGGGCGGCATGTCGATGATCAGAAAATCGAGCTCGCCCCAGGCCGTGTCGCGCAGAAACTGGGTGATCGCTCCGTGCAGCATCGGGCCGCGCCACACCACCGCCTCGCCGGGCGGAACCAGAAAACCCATCGACATGACTTTCAGGCCGCCCGCCTCGACGGGCTGGATGCGGCCCTCGACGACCTCTGGCCGGCGCGACACGCCCAGCAGGTGCGGGATGCTCGGACCATAAACGTCGGCGTCCATCAGCCCCACGCTGCTGCCGGCCCGCGATAGACCGAAGGCGAGGCTCGCGGCGATGGTGCTCTTGCCCACGCCCCCTTTTCCGGAGCCAACCGCGATCACGCTCTTGGCGGCCAGGCCGATCTGCCCGATCTTTTCAGGCCGCCGCTCGAACGGCAGGAACTCGATTTCGATGCCCTTCACGCCTGGAAATCGTTGCCGTAGCCGCCCGATGATTTCGTCGCGAACTTCGTCCTTGAGCACGGCCGAATGGCTGGACAGCCGGATCGCGAC
Organism: Pirellulales bacterium; assembly: GCA_035496575.1. Lineage (GTDB taxonomy): Bacteria > Planctomycetota > Planctomycetia > Pirellulales > PALSA-1355 > PALSA-1355. The sequence continues at coordinate 14,748 of DATJEN010000001.1, read as the reverse complement.
GCCGATCTTGTCGGCTTGCACGCGCAGCGGACCGAGTTGACCGGTCTCGGCCAAAGGACGTCCGGTTTCGGGGTCGGGAAAGTCAGCTATCGCCTCTCGCACGGCACTCTCGTCAGGCAGGTCGCTCATGGCAGAAATGGCCCTTGGTACAGCAGCAAAAGAACAAGCGCGCAAGCGCGCCCCTCAAGCATTCTCGCCGCGCGCGGCTAGCGGGTCCACGCCACTTGGGCCCACAGACGTGCCACGGGGCCGTCGATTGACTGGGCGGCCGCACGCAAATGGCGCTCGGCTACGTGGGCCACTAATTCGCCCTCGCGCGGTGACACGCAGAAATGCACCGCGCCCGCCTCGCGCAGCAGCCACTCGTAATCGAGCATGTCGCGCGGGGCCACGGCCAAGGCCCGCGCGGCAGGAAATCGCCACTCCAGCTCGCCAACGAAGTCGAGCACGCCAGCCAAATTGTCGCGCCCCACTTCCAAAACCAAAAAACCGGCCGGCCACTGCTCGAGTTCGGCCGCGCACTGGCCCACTGCCCGGATTTGGACCATGGTCACGCCGGCCGGCAGGTGCCGGTTTAGCGCCGTCGCCCAAACACCGCGCCGCTCGCACACGATCAGTGGCGGCAGTCGCAGTTCGCTAGTCGTGGAAGGCGCGGACATGGGTTGGCTTGTCATTCGATCGTGTTCGCTCGGCCATCTAGTTGCCGGGCTCGATGTCCGGCTTGTCGCTCGCTTCACCCTCTTCGGAATCCTCCTCGGCCAATCCGAGTTGCACCAGGCGGCGATACAGCCGCGGCCGATTGAGGCCCAGCAGCTTGGCAGCCTTGCTCTTGTTGCCCCTTGCGCGAGCGATGGCCCGCTCGATGAGCTCCTTTTCCAGATTCGCAAGCAACTCTTCCAGAACGATCGGCTCGTCCACCTGGGCCGAATGCACCGCGGCCGTGGACGACCAGCGAATCCGCTCCGGCAAGTCATTCGCCTCGACCCGCCCGAAGCGAGCCCGCGCGTGCGTCTCGTGGACGAACTGTGTCAGCTCATCCAAGTTGCCGGGCCACGCGTGCGCGACCAGCACATCCAGCGCTTCGGGCGTAAAACCGCCGAGCTGCTTAGGGTTGTCGACGTTTTCGCGCTCGAGAAACGCCTGGGCCAGAAGCGGTAAATCTTCCGGACGATCTCGCAGCGCAGGCAGGCGGATGGTCATCGTTCCAAGCGCACAGAAGAGCCGCGGATTGGCGAGCGCTGCCTCGAGGTCTGTTTGCGTCTTGCTGCTGGTCGCGATCACGCGCACCTGCTCAGGCCGGAACTCGAAGAGCTGCCACAGGTCGGCATGGGCTTCGGGACAAAGTTGATCGACATCTTCGAGAAGGAGTGTGGCCTTGAACGCCCCATCGGCCGAACAGCGAGTCGACACCGATCGCAGCGTGCCTCGCAGCAAGTTCGGCTCGAGCGCGCCGCAGGCCAAGGGAACCAGCGCACCGGGCTGCAATTGGCTGTAATGAATGGTCCGCGCCACCTGCTTTTTGCCCGTGCCGACTTCGCCGAGGCACAGCACGCTGGCTCGCGAACCGGCAGCCAACTCAATTTGCCGGCGGGCCTGCACGATTGCGGGACCGACTCCGATAAGGCACTCCGCCTGGAAGCGGCCGGCCATCTCGCTCTGAAGGCGGCGCACCTGTTCGTGCAGATGCGCGTCGGATCCCAAGCCCGGCTGGGGCGGTTCGCAATCGAACGCCTCGAGCACCACCAGCACCGGAGCGCTTTCGTCCTGCCCATCGCCGAGCGGGATGAACTGCCCGCGCCGGTAGCGCATCTGACCATTGCCGCCCCCGATACCGATCAGGCCCGAACTCCACCGGCCGGAAAAAACCTCCGGCGCGGGGCACAGGTCGGCAGCCGCCGCGTCGCGCTCCTCCCCGGGCGGATGGAACTCGCATTGCAAATTCGTGACGTCTGAGGCTCGACGGCCGATCCAACGGGCACAGGCCGGATTGCAATAGACGATCTGCCGGCGATCATCGAGGACGTAAATCGGCGTCGGGCTGTGATCGAATAGTCGAACGACGTCGGCCGCCAGGCCACGCAATCGAGTCATAGATATGCCCGCAACGAGCAGAAAGCCCCTCTCAACCCCAAGCTCAAGCATAGTTCCACTGGCGCGAGTTCACCACGCGCGCGAACAGGCATTTTGATGCCGTTTCGATGCTGAAGACCCGGCGGATCAGCGTGAAAAGTTGGCTGCAGACAGATCGTCGAGCGGCTGGGTAGCTGCCGACGGTCGCACGCGCTGCGCAGTTGGATTCTCGACAGCCGTCGAGCCGGTCGCGCGCGCGGCCTGGCTGGCTCGATCAGCCTGAGCGATGAACGGGCCCGGCAGGCAGCCGATACCCAGCACGGCCAGCGCACAAAAGGCGGTGGCCCACGCCGCGCCAGGGCCCCCTTCGCCCCGCGGGTTGCCCACGGCAGGACGGAAATACATCACGGCAACGATCCGCAGGTAGTAGCCGGCGGAAATCGCGGCATTGAGTGCGCCGATCACGGCCAGTGCCACGAACCACGGCCAGAGCGTGCTCGCCTCGGGGTTCTTCGCGTCGACCCCAAGCGCTCCGGTGAAGAGCGCGAATTTTCCCCAGAAGCCGGCCAGCGGAGGCAGCCCCGTCAACGAAAACATGAAGACGGCGATGGCCGCCGCGGTTTTTGGGTAGCTGGTGCTCAAGCCCGCAAGTTCGTCGACTCCGTCGACCGAGCGGTCACTGGAGCCCAGATAGGCAAGTGCCGCAAACGCGCCGGCGGTCGCGGCCACATAGACCAACAAATAGAACAAGCTCGCTCCGATTCCGTCGAAGGCTTGCGCCTCAGTCGCACCACCGGCAACGGCAAATCCCACGGCCAAGCCAATGAGCAGATAGCCCGCGTGTGCGATCGAAGAATACGCGAGCAACCTGCGCACATTGCTCTGCCACAGCGCCACCAGGTTGCCGAGCGTCATCGTGATAATCGCGATGCACAAGCAGAGCTGCCACCCCAGCCGCTCCAGGCCGGGCATGGCGACCAAGCCGATCCGCACGAGCACGACGATCGCGGCCACCTTGGGAATGGTGGCCAGGATGCCCGCGTTGCGATTGGTCGTTCCTTGGTAGACGTCCGGAGCATAGAAATGGAACGGGACGGCGGCGAGACGGAAGCCGACCCCGGCAAAAATGAGCACCAAGGCCAAGGGGGCGAACGCGGCTGCTCCGGCCGGCTCGCCGCCAGCGGCCGCCAGGACCTCGCGAATCTGCGCCAGGTTCGTCGACCCGCCGGCGCCATACAGAAAGCTGAACCCATAGAGCAGCAATGCCGACGAGAGCACGCTCAGGAAAAAGTACTTGGTGCCTGACTCAAGCAGGCCGGAACCACGCCCGAGATACAACACGACGTACGTGGGGATCGAAATCAGTTCCAGAGCAACGAAAAACACGATCAGGTCCGCCGCCATGCTCAGCAGCATCGCGCCGGCAACAATCAAAAGCAGCGAGCCCATGAACTCCGACGACTCGTCCTCGTCGGACCAGCGGGCCGACAGCATGACGAACACAAGACCCAATCCGAGCGCGCCGAACCGCACGGCGAGCGCGAACGGGTCAGCCGTCAGATGGGCAATCGAAGCAACGGCCTGGCGAATTTCCCCAAGGGATTCGCTCGCGCTTTGCTCGTACAGGGCAACGCCGGCCAGCAGGATGGCCGTGGCCCCGCACCATGACCAGACATTGCGCAGCGGAAAGAAGGCCCCGCCCAAGTACACCGCGGTGGCGGCGAGCACCAGAATGATCTCGGGCAGCAAGATATAGACGGCCTCAGTCGACATGGGTGAGCACTCCCATGTTCGAGTCACTTGCGGCCGTATGGAACGGCGGCGTGGGCTGACCTGGCTCGATCCGACCCGGCGCTTCGCGCGAGAGGGCAAACTCGGCCCGCTTGGAAATCGGGGCCAGCGTCGGCCGCATGCGCCCCAGGAAAAACTCAGGCACGACACCGATCCACAGCATGAAAACCACCAGCGGAACCAGTGCGGCGACTTCGCGGAAGCCCAAATCGCGAACCGCGGGTCCGTGATCGTGAGCGGGTTCTTTCAAAGGGCCGAAGAAGATCCGCTGCACGAGGTACAACATGTACCAAGCGCCCAAGACCACGCCAAAAACCGAGACCACCGTGATCACGCGGTAGGCCGTGACGAAATCGGCAGGCGCTGCCGTCCACGCACGGGTGAACATTCCGGCTAGCAATAGAAACTCGCCGGCAAAACCATTCAGCCCTGGCAGACCGATGCTCGAGAATGTGAAAAGCAAGAAAAAGAACGCCAGCACGGGCGTGCGCCGCGCCAAGCCGCCCAGCAGCCGAATCTCGCGCGTGTGATACCGCTCATAGAGCATGCCCACCACGGCGAACAGCCCGCCCGTCGAGAGCCCGTGATTGATCATTTGCAGGACGCCGCCTTCCGTGCCCAAGGCATTGAGCGCGAACAGCCCCAGCATGCAGAAACCGAGATGGCTGACGCTGGAATAGGCGATCAGGCGCTTCATGTCCGTCTGAGCGAGTGCCACGAGCGCCCCGTAGATGATGCCTGTGGCCGAGAGGGCCAGCAGCCACGGCGCGCATTGGGCGGTCGCGTCAGGCAGCATCGGGATGTTGAAGCGGGCAAATCCATAGGTGCCGATCTTCAGCAGGATGCCGGCCAGGATCACGCTGCCCGCCGTGGGGGCCTGCGTGTGGGCCAAAGGCAGCCACGTGTGCAACGGGAACAGCGGCACCTTGATCGCAAAACCCGCGAACAGCGCCAAGAAGATCCATAGCTGGTACGGTGCCGCGATCGGATGCTCCGCCAGTCCGCGCGTGAGCGCGGGAATCGAAAAGGTCATCGCGCCGGAAGCCGAGTGGTTGTAATCCCACAGCACGATCGAGAGCAGGCCCAGAAACGTGAGCAAGCTGCCGGCGAGCGTATAGAGAAAGAACTTGGCGGCGGCGTAACGGCGTTCCTCGGAACCCCAAATACCAATCAGGAGAAATAGCGGGATCAGGGTGAACTCGAAAAAGATATAGAACAGGATCAAATCGCGGGCGGCAAACACGCCTAGCATGCCGCTTCCCAAGAGCAGTAACAGGGCATAGAAAGCGGCGGGCCGGTCGGCGATGGCTTCCCAACTCACCAGGACGCAGGTAAAGAGCAGCAGCGCCGACAAACCAAAGAGCCAGATGCTCAGCCCGTCGAGCCCGACGCTGAGTTGGACGTCGACCGGCGAGGACTCGCCCAGCCATGCGTAGTTCGCAAGCGCATAGGCCTGCTGGCCGTCGTAGTTGGCAAGCAGCACGGCCGTCATGGCAAGCGTGACGAGCGACGTGACCAGCGCGCTTTGGCGGACGGCCGCCTGGCCGCGGTTTGCGCCAATCAAGACCAAGATCGCGCCGGCCAGCGGCATGAAAATGGTGACCAGCAGTAGGCTTGGCATCCACTCCAACGGTCAAATCTCCGCGTGGCTTGCTTATTTCCAATGAGCGGCCAAGGTCGGCCAGATCAAAAGCGTCATGGTCAAAACGACGACGCCCCACAACATCGCAATGGCGTAGAACTGCACCATACCTGACTGCAACGCGCGCAATCCCCAGGCCATGGCCAGCGTCAGCCGCCCCACCGAATTCACCAGGCCATCAATGACCGTGCGATCGAACCAATACGATAGCCGCGACAAACCCGCCAGCGGCCGCACGATGAAGGCGTCGTAGATGGGATCGAAAAATAGCTTGCCGTACGAAAGCCAATACAGCGGACCCAATAGCCGACGGATGCTGCTGACTTCAGCCGGATCGCCCAAGTACAAGAACGCCGCCAGCCCCACGCCCGCTAGCCCTATCGCGGTCGAAATGGCGGCGACCAGCATGTGCGAGCCGGCCGCGTGCTCCGCGCCGTGCTCCACAGCCAGGCCGGAATAGGCCAATGACGGCGTGCGTCTTAGAAAATCTGCAAACCCGCCCGTCCACTCGAACCACGCCCCTACCACCAGCGCGCAAATCGCCAGCACGACAAGCGGCAGCGTCATGACGGGCGGTGACTCGTGAGCGTGATGGCCAGCTTCGTGCGGCACGCGCTCGGGCCCATAGAACGTGAGAAAAACCGCGCGGAAGGTATAGAAGGCCGTCAAGAAAGCAACCGCCAACGCGCCCCAGTAAAGCCACTCGAAAACGGGCTCGAGGCCCGATCGTTCATGGGCCGCCGCCAGGATGGCGTCTTTGCTCCAAAAGCCCGCGAACGGAACAACGCCGGCCAGCGCCAGGCTTCCGAACAAATAGGTCCAATGCGTGGTTGGCATGAGCCGCCGCAAACCGCCGAAGCGGCGTAAATCGATGACGCCGCCCATGGCGTGCATCACGCTGCCGGCAGCCAGGAACAACAGGGACTTGAAAAAAGCATGCGTGAACAGGTGAAACATGCCGGCAGTGATTCCTGCCAGCGTGCCGACCCCCAGGCCCAGGAACATGTAGCCGAGCTGGCTGATCGTGGAGTAGGCCAACACGCGCTTGAGATCGGTTTGCGTGATGGCGATGACTCCGCCGATGGCGGCCGTGAGAAATCCGATGACGGCCACGACTTGCTGGGCGTCGGGCGACATCATGAAAAGGGGCGAACAGCGCGTCACCATGTACACGCCCGCAGTGACCATGGTGGCCGCGTGAATGAGCGCGCTGACGGGCGTGGGACCTTCCATGGCGTCGGGCAACCAGACATGCAGCGGAAACTGGGCGCTTTTGCCGCACGCGCCCAAGAGCAGCAACAGGCAGGTCGCCGTGGCGGTTCCGCCGCCAACATACAGCTCTGGATTCGCAAGCCGCGTTTGCCCCAGGATGCCCGCGACTCCGCCGGCATCGTGAAAGTTCAACGTTCCGTACGTGGCCCAAAGCAGAAACAGTCCCAGGGCGAAACCGAAGTCGCCGATGCGATTGACCAAAAACGCCTTTGTCGCCGCCGCCGCCGCCGATGGCTTCTCGTACCAGAAGCCGATCAGCAGATAGCTGCACAGCCCCACGGCTTCCCAAAACACATACAGCAAGACAAAGTTGCTGACCGAGACCAGCATCAGCATCGAAAATACGAACAGCCCTATGTAGCTGTAGAATCGCCAATAGCCGCGCTCGCCATGCATGTACCCGACCGAGTAGATGGCGACCAGCGACGAAATAAATGTCACCATCGCCATCATGATGGCGGTCAGCGCGTCGGCGCGCAGCGAGACGTTCACCACGAATGGCAAGGTGGCCGGCAACAGGTCCCCACCTTCGCCGACGCCTCGGGCGGCCGCGGGCGTGGAAATGGCATCGGGGATCGAGGCCCAGGTCCAAAGATTGGTAACGCTTTCCCAGCCGACCATCGATTCGGCCGCGGCCGAGCTTGAATGAACTTGCGACAGCAGCATCAAGCTGGCCACGAAGGCCGCTACCAGGCACACAACCACCGGCACGTGACTGTTGTCTTTGAGCATGCGCGCGCCCAAAACTGCCGTCAAGATCGACGCGCCCAACGGCAAAGCCGGGATGAGGATCAGGAGAATGGTAGTGGCGTCTGTCATTCGATCGGAAAAGGCATGCGCGGCAGGCTACATGTGGGAGCGGTGCAGAACTTCTTGCAGGTCTTTGTCGGGCTCGATACCGGCCGGCGTGAGCCGCGGCCACTTTCGTTCGTCCTCGATGGGCGCCGGCGGCACGGCTATGTCGAGGTGCGGCGCTTGATTTTCCTCGCGGAGTTGTTGCCAGACCGCGATGTCTAGCGAGCCACGCTGGTGAAAGAGCGTGAGCACGACGGCCAAGGCGATCGCGGCTTCGCAGGCCGCCACCGTCAGAATGAAGATGACCAGCAACTGGCCACCCCAGTCATTGTGAAACCGCCCCCAGCCCACCAGGCTGACCGACACGCCCTGCAGCATCATCTCGGAACACAGAAACATGACGATCATGTTCCGCCGAGTGAAGAACCCGACCAGGCCGATGCCGAAAAGCAGGGCGCCCACCAGCAGATAGTTCTCGAGCAGGGCAACCTCAGACATGCGATGCGTCTCCGCCCGTGCGAGGTTTGTGGATCTGCCCGACGATCGCCACCGTGCCGACCAAAGCGACTAACAGCAGCGTGCCTGCAACCTCGACGGCCAGCAACTGCTTGCCGAAGAGCGATGCGCCCAAGCGGGCCATGTGGTCTGGCGCCAGAACGTCGCTGTCGAGAGCCGCGCGGTCGACGACGGCTACCTGGCTCGGGCCCGGTTCCGCGCGCCACACGCCAACGATGGTGAGCGTGAGCACTCCAACCGCAAGCGCGCCGGTCAAGGCGGACAGAAAAGCAGCCGAGCTCACGCGATCATAAACGGCCTGCCCCTTTGGCTGCGCGAGCATAAGCACGAACAGAAACGTGACCAATATCGCGCCGGCGTAGACGACGATGGTCGCCACGCCCAAAAACTGCGCGCCCTGAAACAAGAACAGTCCGGCGGTGCCCAACAGCGAAAGGCCGAACCAGATGGCGCAATACACAGGATTGCGAAACGTGATGGTGGCAATGGCCGACAGCACCGTCACGGCAGCCAGAATCAGAAACACGCTGTCGGACGCCCAAGCTCCCAGGCGAGGCACCAGCGACGCGATCACTCCCAGCGCCACCGCGACCAACAGGGCGCCCAAAGGCTTCCCCCACGGCACGCCGCGCGGCAGTAGCAGCCACAAGCCGAGTGCCAGGCTCACGGCGCCAATGGCGCTCAGCACGAAGAGCGCGCTCATAGCGTGCCCCCCAGTTGCTCGGACTTCATCGGCTCTGCATCTTTGGTCTGATCGTAGACGCTCAGCAGTTTTTCCTTGTCGAAGATCATCTCTTCGCGACTGCGGCCCGTCAGATCAAACAGGCTGGTCAGCTCGATCGCATCCACCGGGCACGCCTCTTCGCACATGCCGCAGAAGATGCAACGCAATTCGTCGATCGTGAAGCTCTCGGGATATTTCTCGCGGTCAGGCCAGGGACTTTCCACGCCCACGATGTCGATGCAGTGGGCCGGGCAAGCGGTGGCGCACAGAAAACAGGCCACGCATTTCACGCGGCCCTGCGCGTCCTTGTTCAACCGATGCACGCCCCGGTAGATGAGCGGATTGCCGATCTGCGGCCGCGCCTCGGGAAAATTGACCGTGACCTTGGGGCTGACCAGGTGCCGCGCCGTGGTCGTCAGCCCCTGCACGAACAGCGGCAAATACATCTTGCCGGCCAGTCCGAGCTTGGGCTCTTCAATCCACTTTACGCTGGGGTCGTTGGCTTTCATCGTGCAAGCAATCTAGCGAATCTGGCTGCCAAGCGGCACCCGGGGCGCGCCGCGCATCTCCTCGGGCTCAAAGTCGGGCGGACGCCAGGCATCCAAGCGCGGGCGGTTGTCGGTATGCAATGGCGCCATGAGGGCCGCAATCGTCCATGCCACCAGCGCCACGACCCAACCGACGACGATCGTGGCCAGCAATCCGACCGGCTCGCCTTCGAGTGCCCGCACGTGCGTGTACTCGACCAGCGCGGCGACCGTGACCAGGTTGACAAGCCCCAGCGGCAGCATGACTTTCCAGGCCAGGTTCATGAGCTGATCAAAGCGGAAGCGGGGCCAGCTCCAGCGGACCATCATGAAAAACAAAATGACGATCATCGTTTTCCCCAACAGCACGGCGACGCGCAAGATCGCCATCGGCCAACTGATCACGTCCTGCGCCGCATCGGCCGGCACGTGCATGCCCCAAAAATGCCAGCCACCGAGGAACAGCACCGTGATCAACAGCGCCGCCACGACCATGTGCAGAAACTCGGCAATCAAGAACAACAGCAGCTTCATGCCGGCATATTCGGTGTGATAGCCGCCGATCAGCTCTTGTTCGCATTCCGGCAAATCGAACGGCAACCGGGCAGCCTCGGCAAAGGCAGCGATCAAAAAAACGACGAAGCCCAGCGGCTGCGAAAAGGCGTACCACAACCCGGTGTGTGCTTGCGCATAGATGATGGTTTCAAGCCGCAGCGAGCCGGCCGCCAGCACGACGCCCAAAATGCCCAAGCCCAGCGGGATCTCGTAGGCGATGAGTTGAGCGCTCGAGCGCAGCGCGCCCAGAAAGCTGTATTTGCTGTTGCTGGCCCAACCACCCAGGATCACTCCATACACCGCGATACTCGATAGCGCGAAGACATAAATCATTCCCACGTCCACGCCCGGAGCGACGACTAGCCAAACCGGCCCTATCACACCGGGCAAGTCGAGTGGCAGAAACGACCCGAACGGGATCACGGCAAAGATGGCCAAAGCCGCGGCCATGATCGCGATCGGCGCGAGGATGAAAAGTGCCTTGTCGACGTGGGCAGGCGTGTACTCTTCCTTGAAGATGAATTTCAGCCCATCGGCCAACGGCTGGCCCAAGCCGAACAGCTTGATGTTGGTAAGCGGAATGCCAACTCGATTGGGACCACGACGATCCTGCACCCAGGCCGCCATCCAGCGCTCCAGCAATACCAGGTAGGCGGCGGCCGTCATCAGCGCGAAGATCAACAGCGCGATCTTCACGAGCGGAACGATCACGGGCGTCATCAACGATTCCCAGTCCATTCGTCAGTCCTTAAGACGCCGTAGCCGCTTCGGCCGCCGCTTCGGCCTTGAGATCAACGCCCAGCGGATCGACCCCTTCGGCGGCGCGGGAAAAAAACGGCACGTCGCCGGCCAACTCGTCGAGCGCGCGGCGGGCCTTGAATAGCCCCGCCATGCCGAGAAGTTCCCAGTACACGCCGGCTTCCACGTGCACGCCAACCGGGGGACGCACGGCCCATTCGACCGCTTGCAAGCGGTCGGCGAAATTCACGTAGCACCCTTCGCGCTCGGCGAAGGCCGCGCCCGGCAATCGGTAGGTGGCGCGCTCCATCAGCGGCGATTCGAACAAATCTTGAACAACTAAACACTCGGCGGTCGCCAGCCGCTCGGCCGATTCTCGATCGATCCAGTCGTGCTTGTATCCGCCGCTGATCCAGGCTCCACGGACCTCGCCGGCTTGCACCGCCGCCGTCAGCTCGTCGAACGCGGCGATGCGGCCCATGAAGTGGCTGACAATTTCCTCGACGCCGCGCCGGTTCGGGCATTTCTCCGCCCGGATGGTGAAGCCATTTTTGAACGTTTCGTCCTGGCCCTCCATTGGGATGGGACCGACGACGATGAGCGCTTGCGGATCGATCTGCCGCGCATATTTGGCCAACAGATAGGCTTCTTCGACGGTCAAATGCGGCGAGAGTGAAGCGCCGATGCGGCCCACGGCGCGAAAACGCTCGTCAATTTCGCGCAGCACCTGCGACCACTCCAAAATCGTGCGCTGGGCTCCGTCGCGGCGCTCGACATTGGTCAGGCGGCGGTCGCTATGCACGTGGTGGTAGCCATAGCGACCCTCGTCGCACATCCACCACTGGTTCACGTGTGGATTGGTGCGCGGCTTGAGGCGATAAACCGTGTCCTGATTCTCTTCCACGTTGATCGAACAGCCCGTCGCGCAGCCGGTGCAAATGCCGGGATGCGATTTCATGAACCACACGCGCTGCGTGTACAAAAAGTCTTTGTCGCCCAGCGCCCCCACGGGACACAGGTCGACAACGTTGCCTGACATTTTGTTTTCCAGCGGATAACCGGGGAAAACATCGATCTCTTCGTGATTGCCGCGGTTGATCACCAACAGCTCGCTGGTGCCGCTGATCTCGCGAGTGAAGCGCACACAGCGCGTGCACATCACGCAGCGGTCGACAAACAGCGTGACGGTATCGCCCATCTCGCGGCGGCGGCTGGTGAACGGCCGCACATCCGCCCGGCGCTGATCCTGGCCATACTTGAAGTGGTAGTCCTGCAGGTAGCACTCGCCGGCCTTGTCGCAGATGGGGCAATCGATGGGATGGTCGATGAGCAGGTCTTCCTCGACCATCGCCCTGCTCTGCTCGACTTTTTCGCTGTTGGTGACAAACACCGTGTTGTCATTGGCCGGAGTCTGACACGCCGGCACAAGCTTGGGCAGCATGGTGATGGCGCCCGTCTCGGCGTTGCGCGTGCCCGTTTCCACCAGGCACATGCGGCAGCTTGCCACGACGGTGAGCCCGGGGTGCCAGCAATAGCGCGGAATATCGATGCCGGCGCGCTCGGCGGCTTGAATGCCGTTGAGCCGTTCGCCGGGAGCGATTTCAATTTCTTTTCCGTCGACTAAAACGATTCCCATATCTCACTCACGCCACTTTGCGGCACATGTTTTGTTTGCACGGCGACCCAGGTTCCCGCTAATGCAATGCGACAACTGGCAGGCTCTGGGCCGCTTCGGTTTGCATGTATCCCGTGGGGTTCGTGCGGCGAATGTAATCCTCGAACTCGCCGCGAAATTTGCGGATCGCATTTTTGATCGGCCACGCCGCCCCGTCAGCCAGTCCACAAATCGTCGTGCCGGGCATGATGCCGATGGTGTCGCCGATCTCCAGCAACAAATCCAAGTCGCGCAGGCGGCCCTTGCCGGCCTTGATCCGATCCATCATCGTCAGCGACCACGCCGTGCCTTCGCGACAGGGCGTGCATTGCCCACAGCTTTCGTGGGCGAAGAAGCGGCAACTGTTATGCAAAAAGTCGATCATGGACGTGGTTTCGTCCATGACGACCACGGCTGCCGTTCCGAGCCCCAAGCAGCCCACGCGCCCTGGTCCGACAAAATCGAGCGGCGTGTCGAATTCCGCTTCGCTCAAAAGCCCCATGCTGATTCCGCCCGGGATGGCGGCTTTCGCTTTGCGGCCTTTCCACACTCCGCCGCCATATTCGTCAATGAGTTGCCGGCAGGTGATGCCCAAGGGCGCTTCATAACAACCCGGGCGATTGACGTGGCCGCTCAGGCAATACAGCTTGGGACCGTAGCTGCCAGGGTCGCGCGGATTCTTGGGGTCTGCGGGCACGCCGATACTCTTGAACCACTCGACGCCGCGCGCAACGATCTGCGTCACGCAGCACACAGTCTCGATGTTGTTGACCACGGTCGGTTTGCGGAACACGCCTTCGACCGCGGGAAACGGCGGCTTGATGCGCGGCCAGGCGCGCTTGCCTTCCAGGCTTTCAATCAAGCCCGTTTCCTCGCCGCAGATATAGGCCGCCGCGCCGCGATGTAAATAAATATCGAGATTGAATTCGCTGCCCAGGATTTTTTTGCCCAGGTAGCCGGCCGCGTAGCATTCGTCGATGGCCGCTTGCAAGCGCTCGTAGGCCAGCGGGTATTCGTAGCGAATATACAAGTAGGCCGTCGTGGACCGGGTCGCATATGAGCTGAGGATGATGCCCTCGATTACCTGGTGCGGATCGTCCTCCATCAGAATGCGATTGTTGAACGTGCCGGGCTCGCTCTCGTCGGCATTGATGCACATGTAGACCGGCCCGGGATGATCCTTGGGAAGGAACGACCACTTGAGCCCGGTCGGGAAACCCGCGCCGCCGCGGCCGCGCAAGTTGCTCGACTTGACCATGTCAATCAGAGCCGTCGGCGACATTTCGGCCAGCACCTTGCGCAAACCCCGATAGCCGCCCGTCTGCTCATACACGGCGCGCGTATAGCTCTCCGGCTTGCCGATGTTCGCCAACAGGACTGGTTCAAAAGGAGGCATGCTGCAAAATCAGGGCGCGATTTGTCGGGGCTGGCCATTGCCGCCCGCGGAGTTCATCGATTTCAATTCAGCCACAATCTTCTCGGCCGGCTCACGATCGAGGTCCTTGTACAAGGTGTCGCCGGCCAACATGCAGGGCGCAAACTCGCACGCTCCGAGGCATTCAGCGAACTCAATCGTCAACTTGCCGTCTGCCGTCGTCTCGCCGGGCTTGATCCCAGCCGCATGGCACAAATGTTCGAGCACCTCTTCGCCGCCGCGCAGCGCGCAGCTAATCGAACGGCACACCCACGCCCGCGTCTGGCCGTGCGGGCCGTCTTGCTTGAAGAACCCGTAAAAACTCAGGGTGTCTTGCACTTCGGCCGGCGCAAGGCCCAGCAGCTCCGCAATTTCGACCACCGCCTCGAGCGGCACCTGCCGCAAGCGTGAGTTGACAACGTGCAAGGCGGGCAGCGTCACCGCTTGCCGCGTGGGATAACGCGGAAAGTAGGCTTTGATCGCCGCGATCATTTCGTCAGTCAAAATACGCTGCGCAGTGGCCATCGAATCGGAATCAAGTGTGAAGATCTAGCGGTCGAGCTCGGCGGCGATGATGTTCAGGCTCCCCAGCACGGCAACCACGTCGGACAACGTATGCCCGCGGATCAAGTGCGGGAACAAGGCAAAGTGAATGAACGAAGGCGGCCTGCAGCGGGCCCGGTAGGCGACGTCGCTGCCATCGCCGACCACGTAAAAGCCCAATTCGCCGTTCGCGGTTTCCGTCGCGCCATAGACCTCGTCGTTGGGCACTTCGAATCCTCGATTGGTCATCACCAGTTCGAAGTGCGAGATCGTGCCTTCGATCGTTTTGTAAACCTGCGCCTTGTTGGGCATCGTCGTCCGCTCGTCCACGCCGACGTTAATCGGGCCGGCTGGCAGATTCTCAACGCATTGGGCCACGATCTTCAAGCTCTCGCGCATCTCGGCCATCCGCACCAGGTATCGGGCGAAGCAATCGCCGGCGCTCGCACAGCAGATCTGGAAATCCAGATCTTTGTAAGCCAGGTAGGGCTCGTCCTTGCGCAGATC